>JANSXG010000100.1 GCA_024743075.1 bacterium
ATCGCACGCATCATCGACTACGCCGGCAAGTAGCCCCCGCCCGCGCTGACCCCTCGGCTACAGTGCCCGCGTGACCTCCTCTCCCCAACCGCGACGCCCTTCCAAGCCGCTGCTCTACGGTGTCGGCCTCGGTGCATCCCACGCGCTGCTGCTCTGGCTCGCATTCCCGCCGGTTGGCTTCGGGTTGCTCGGCGTCATCGCTCCGATCCCCCTGTTCCTGCTCGCGCTACAGACCGACCGCCCGTGGTGCACCGGGATCGGTGTCGCGATCGGAACACTCCCGTTCTGGGCGTACCACCACTGGTGGGTCTTTGCGGTGTCGGGCGCGGGCGCACCTCCGCTGATCGTGCTCCAGTCACTCTGGGCGGGCCTTTTCGTCGCGATCGGCGCGATCTGTTCCAAGCGCCTCCGGCCCTGGCAGAAGCCCGTCGCCCTCGCGCTCGTCTGGTCCGGTGTCGAATTCTTCCGGGGACGCCTGTTCTTCGATGGCTACCCCTGGTTCCTCAGCGCCCACCCGCTGGCCGACCTTCCGCTGGCGAAATGGGCATCGGTCATCGGGGTCTACGGTGTGGGCCAGCTGGTTGCGCTGCTCGGCGCTTCGTTCGCACACGCCGCGATCAGCCGATCGCCGGGCTGGCGCAAAGCCATCCTCCCGCTCGCGTGCCTCCTGCTGCTCGCCTTCGGCGGGCTGCTTCCCACGCCATCCTCCGACGGGGCCGCGCGCATCGCGGTCGTTCAGACCAACCTGCCCCAGAACAACAAACTCGCATGGGATCTGAACGATCGGATCGAACGCTTCCGCACCTGGGCATCCCTCAGCGCCGAAGCCGGGGCGATGCAGCCGCCGCCGCACCTGATCGTCTGGCCGGAGACCATGTTCCCCGGCGCAACGCTCTCGCCGGAAGCCATCACCGAGTTCGAACGGTTCGAGCGGTCACAGGGGCGGTCCGGGAGCATCGGCACTCTGTTCGTCGCGCCGTTGCTCGAAATGCAGGACCAGATCCGCGTGCCGATGCTCCTCGGCGCGATCGGCTACGACGGACTCGCCATTAGCACCGAGCCCGACGGCGGCCTGCGTCTCGATCGCGACGCCTCTTACAACTCGGCCTTCCTGCTTGCCCACGGCGGGATCGATCCAGCCCGGTACGACAAGATCTTCCTGACGCCCTTCGGTGAGACGATGCCGTACATCTCGGCCTTCCCGGCACTGGAGCGGGCTCTGCTCGATTTCGCCGCCGGCGGCATGAACTTTGATCTCAGCGCCGGGACCGTCCCCGTCCGGTTCGAGGTCGAGACCGAGAAAGCGGGCACGCTTCGAATCGCCACGCCGATCTGTTTCGAGGCCACGATCGCCCATGTCTGCCGTCGCCTCGTCTACGACGATGCGGAACGCCAGGCCGACATGCTTGTCAACCTCACCAACGACGGTTGGTTCGGTTCCTTCGACGCCGGGCGGGCCAACCACCTTCTGATCGCCCGCTGGCGGGCCATCGAACTCGGTACGCCCATCGTCCGAGCGGCGAACACCGGGATCAGTTGTGTCGTAGACGCACGGGGCAGGGTGCTCAAGGCCGCCGCCCCGCGCCAGCCGGCAGACCTCCTGCCGGTGGAAGTTCCGCTACCGGGCGGTGCGCAGACGATATACGCGAGGATCGGTGACATCGCCGGATGGCTGGCAACCCTCGCGACGCTCGCGCTGCTGGGCTTCGCCTGCTGGACCCGACGGTTCGACCGAGAATCCCGAGACACCAATCCTTCCGAGCCGAAACCGAGCCCGCAACTATGACCAGACGCTCCCGCACGACCTCGACCACCATCTTTGCGCTGCTTGCCGCCACCGCGGCCGGGTGCACAGGTTCATCCGGCCCAACCGCTGCGACGAACTCGGCACCGAGTGTGACGCTGGTCGGCTTCGATGGGTTCGAAGCACCTCCCCGCCCGCTGGAGGACTACGACAAGCCGCTGGTCCGTTCGACGCTCCGCGAATCGGCTCTGGAAGTGCTTGAGGCCGCGGCCTTCTCGGAATCCTCACTGCTGCGCGCGAACGCGATCGAGTCCTTGCAAGTCGTCCCCAACCGGGTGGACGCGGTCGCACGTGCCGGCCTCACCGACACCAACCCCGGCGTGCGGTTCGCATCGCTAATGACGATCGGCAAGCTCCGGCTGCAGTCCTCGCGACAGTTCCTCCGGCCGCTGCTTTCTGACACCGACCCACACGTCCGCATGGCGGCGATCTATGCGCTCACTCGCTTCGGCGAGACCGTCGATCAGACCCCGCTGGCGAACAACCTGCTCACCGGCGATTCCCCCGTGCGAGCGCAGGCAGCGTACATCCTTGGTGAGATCGGCAATCCTTCCGCGGTGCCCATGCTCCGCGACACCGCGGCGCCGCCCCAGCGACTGGAAGGGTCGGACGGCCGACCGCTGGAGAAGCCAGCCCGACGCATCGACGAGACGCTCTTCAGGCTCCAGACCGCCGAAGCGCTCATGAAACTGGGCGATGACCGGGTCCGCCATGTGATCCACTCGGCGCTCTATCCGGCGGTCCGCGACGATCTCGAAGCCGCCGTGCTCGCTGCGCAGATCCTCGGCGAGTTGCGCGACCAGACCGCTATCCGTCAGCTCGTCGAGCTCATCGAGCAGCCCGCTGCGGATTCGCCTCAGACCAGCGACCCGCGCGAACGCGTGTTCCTCCAGCCGATCGAACTCCGGCTGGCCGCGGCGACCGCCGTCGCAAAAATGGGCGACACCGGCGGGGTGTATGTCGCGGACTCAGCACTCTCCTCACCGGATCCGGCGGTTCGCGCTCAGGCATGCTTCCTCTACGCCGCCGCCGCTGAGGTTCGCGACCGGGGGTCCGCGGGTCAGGCGGCGCTCCGACTGGACCTTGCCAAGCTGGAAACCCTCCTGAGCGACCCGAATCCGCTCGTCCAGGTCTCCGCGGCGGCCGGGCTGCTGCGTGCCCTCGAACGCGGCTGAGCCCCGGCGTACCGATCCAAGCTTGCCCAGATTCATGCCGCGCGCGACACCGGCTCGCCATGCATCGGTGGTTATGTGCAGAAATCGGACACCCGGTTGGGTTGACAGGTTGAAGCCCGCCGGGGATCCTCCTGATCCTGCTCGGTAGAGAGCGGCTGCTCCGACGGAACCAATCGGTCGTCGGAGCCGAATCGTGTCAGAGTCCCCCCGTACGACGGCGTGGTTCAACCACCCGGCCGGCCGGGCACACCGGAGTTTTCCCTGGGGCAGCACATTCCACCCCACGGACCGCTGGAACGCGGTTGAGGAGTAAAGCCTTGCATATTTTGACCAAGTTCTTTGTCTTCATCGCGGCAATCCTGAGTGTGCTGCTCGCCGGCCTCTCGATCGCGTACACCTTCAACGCGAACGAGATCGCCTCTCAGATCACTCGCGCGAATGCGGCAGCGACCGCGGCTCAGAACGAAGCCGAGTCACGGATCCTCGAGGCGGAGCGCGAAACCAGCCAGCTGAAGAGCGAACTCAACTCGCTCGAGGCGACCGTCGCGGGTCGCGACACGCGGATCGCGCAACTCGAAGGCGATCTCGCTCGCCTCGCGACCGAGAACGCCCGCCTCGAAACCGCGCAGGCAACCTATTCGACGCGCATCGACGAATTCACCACCCTCATCGCCACGGCTCAGGAACTCGACGCCGCCCGCGCCGAGGAGCTGCGCGGCCTGCGTGACGACCTGCTGGGCTCCGCCCGCAAGGAAATCGCCCTGACCGATCGCATCAACGATCTCGTCTCGCAGCTCGAGGTCGCCCAGGCGACCGTCCGCTCGCTTCAGGAATCGATCGTTGCCCTCCAGGAGGGCGGCGAAACCTCCGGCGGTTCCGCGTCCCGCACCCCCACTGCTCCCGAAGGCTTCCGCGCCCGAGTCACCGACGTCAGCACCGACGCCTCCGGTCGAGTCCTCGTCGCCATCGACGCCGGGTCCAGCGACGGCCTCCGCGAGGGCACCCGCCTGAGCGTTTCCGACCGCAACGGCTTCGTCGCGGTGATCGTCATCGACCAGGTCAACCTGAACAACGCCACCGGCTATGTGGACTCGCGCCGCTCGACCAGCCGCACTCCGTCGGCCGGCGCCGTTGTCGTCCCCGCCGTCACCTTCTGATTCCCGGCTCCGTCCCGGTTACTCCACGCAAGAAACGAAAGCGAGCCGAATCATGAGTCAGATGGGAATGCAGATGCCCGGCGCTCAGCGCGCAAGAAAGGCCTCTCTGAATGTCTACACCGGCATGAGCCTCGTCGCGATGATTGCCCTGCTCGTCGCCACGATCTTCGTCTTCCGCGCTGCTCAGGTCGTCGCCCCTGAAGAGGGCGCCATGGGCGTGCTCAAGCTGCACGAACCCGGCAAGGACATCCGCAACCTGCCCAACGCCGGCAAGGACTGATCCTCCGACGAACGCTGACCTTCTCGCACCCGGCCCGGCCGGGTGCGTTCGTTTTTGGGTGTGCGGGCTTCGCGTCGTGCGCCGCGCTCACTTCTGGCTGCCTCAAGCCCGGAGCGCCGATATTGCCCATTGCCGACCGTCCATCGGCCTGCGCGGTCCCCGTTGCCCGTCCCCCGGCAGAAAGTGCGGGGGCGGACGCGCCAAGTCCCCGGGGATCGGGTAGTTTAAGCACCGATAAGAACGAGCAGACAAGCGGCTGACCACGGAATGGCGGCCCATAGTCCCTCGGGGAGATACGCGGCGTGAGGCTTCATTCGCTGCTGAGTTGGTTCAGCGTTGACATGGGAATCGACCTCGGCACCTGCAACACGCTGGTCTGCGTGCGCGGTGAGGGGATCGTCCTCAACGAGCCGTCCGTCGTCGCGGTCCGCAAGGGCACGAACGAGGTGCTCAACAACGGGCAGGCGGTCGGCTGGCGCGCCAAGGAAATGCTCGGTAAAACGCCCGGCTCCATCACCGCCATCCGGCCGCTCAAGGACGGCGTGATCTCCGACTTCGAGATCACCGAGGCGATGCTCAGTTACTTCATCCGCAAGGTGAACGGCCGGGCCCGCCTCATCGGCCCTCGCGTCGTCATCGCGGTCCCCTCGGGCATCACTGCCGTCGAGAAGCAGGCGGTCGAGCAGTCGGCCCAGCGGGCCGGCGCCCGCATCGTCTACCTGGTTGAAGAACCCGTTGCCGCCGCAATCGGCGCGGGCCTGCCGTTCGCGGAACCGACCGCGAGCATGATCGTGGACATCGGCGGCGGCACGACCGAGGTCGCCATCATGTCGCTGGCCGACATCGCCGTCTGTGAGTCCGTCCGCGTTGCGGGCGACGACATGGACGAGGCGATCATGGCCCACATGAAGAAGAACTACAACCTGATGATCGGTGAGCAGACCGCCGAGCGCATCAAAATCGAGATCGGCTCGGCCGCTCCGGTCGGCGAAGAGACTTCGATGGAAGCTCGCGGTCGTGACATGATCAGCGGCTTGCCACGCAAGACCGTTGTGACCAGCGAAGAGATCCGCGAAGCGCTGCAGGAGCCGGTGAACTCGATCGTCGAAGCCGTTACCCGAACGCTCGAGCGTGCCGAGCCCGAACTCGCGGCCGACCTCGTCGACAACGGCATCACGCTCGCTGGCGGCGGCGCGCTGCTCCGCGGGCTCGATGTCGTGCTTCAGAACGCCACGGGCATGGAAGTCCGCGTCGCCGACGACCCGCTCAAATGCGTCGCCGAAGGGACCGCGATTTTCCTCGAGAACATCGAGGTCTGGAAGCACACGCTGGAGAGCAACCTCGACCACTGATCACGCGGGTCCGCCGCAGCGCGAGCCCGCAGCCCAACAGGGAGCACCTGCTGCGTGAGGAACTCAAGGCAGTCACCGAGTCCCGCAACGCTCCTCGGAGTGACGCTGCTCACGCTGCTGGTCCTCGCGCTCGCGCCGACTCGCTTCACCCGATGGGTCACGAGTTTCCGTGGCCCCGTCGAGGTCGCGATCGCGCCGGGAAAGGTAGTGCTGGAGAAGGCTTCGCGCGTGCTTCGTCCGCCCATGGTCGCGCCCGAAGTCCAGCGTGACGAACGAGAGCTCCGCGAGCAGTTCGACGACCTGCTGCGCCTGCATCTGCAGGCGGCACGCGAGAACCGCGAACTGCGCGAAGTGATCCGCAGCCTCCAGGCCGGCACGCCGTACCCGGCGAGCGTTGGCGCACGCCGGCTCAGCACGCAGCGCCAGGGCATCAACCTGTCGACGGGTCTTGTGCAGGTGCGTGGAGGCAGTCGCGACGGCGTCGTGCCCGGAACCATCGCGGTCGCGGCGTCGTCACAGCAGCTCATCGGCCAGGTCGTCGCGACCGACCTGGCGACCTCGTCGATCCGGCTGATCACCGACCCGCGGATGCAACCCAACCTGATCGGCGCGATCGTGACGCCGCCGATCGATGAAGACTCGCTTCGGGAGCCTGACCGGTCCGCGGTTCAAGTCACCGTCGAACTCCGCGCGACCGACGACGGCGTGCTGGTCTCCGAGCCCATCGGTTCGGTCGGCAAGCCCGAGGGGGTGCTGGTCCCCGGCGCCGTCGTGCTCCTGCGCGATCCGACGTGGCCCGACACCGCCCAGTTCTTCACGATCGGTTTGGTCGAGACCGTCGAGGAACTGCCTCGGAATCCGGGCTTTATGCGGCTCACCGTAAGACCGACCGGTCCGGAACTCGGGCGGGTCGGCTCGATGATCCTACACATCCCCGGCGGCGATCCGGAGGGCTCCGGATGAACTGGATCGTTTTCACGATCTTCGCGTGGATCGCGATGGCCTTCGAGACGGGCTTCCGCGATGCGCTCGCGCTCGGCTCTTCGTCGATCTCGCCGTCGCTGGCGATGATTCTCGTGGCCTACGTCGCGCTGTGGGCGCCGATCCGCCACGCGCTCCCCGCCGCGATTGTCGTCGGTCTGCTGCTCGACTTCGGCGATCTGGTTCGAACTCCGGGTGCCGAGCCGGTGGTTGTGCTCGGTCGTCACGCGATCGGTTGCCTGCTCGCCTCCTACACGGTGGTTACCCTGCGGGGCATGATGTTCCGGCGCAACGTCGTCACGATCGTTGTCCTCGCCGGCGTGACCATGGCCCTGACTCAGATCGTTGCGATCGCGATGCTCAAGTTCCGCTCGCTGTACGACGTGATCATCGTCGACGACGCTGCAGCCCAGCTCGGCAGCCAACTCGGTTCGGCGATCTACACCGCGGCACTCGCGTTCATCGTCGGGCCGCTGCTGAACCGCATGAAGTGGCTGTTCGGCTTCACCGGCAGCGCACGGTCCAGTTTCCGCATGCCCTGAGCGATCTCGGGACCCGCTCGGCACCGGGTATAATGCCAGCGAGGCGGGCGCGCCGCTTCGAGCACGCATGCCCCACGATTGACGAGGAGCCGTTGCAATGGATATGAGCGAGACCGCCAAAGCGTTGAAGAATTCTCCGGTCATCGACTCGGAAGAAGCCCGGCTCGCCCAGGAAGCAGCGGACCGCTCCGCCCCGCTGCCCCCGGATCAGATCAACGTCGATTCGATGAAGATCACCCAGCACTGGGACAAATACACCGACGAGAACCACGAGGTCTGGGGCATCCTGTACGAGAAGCGGATGGAGCACCTCGCGACCGCCGGGTCGAATGTGTTCCTGCAAGGCGCCGACATCATCAATCTGAACAGGAAGCAGGTGCCGGACCTGCGCGATGTGAACGCGAACCTCCTTCCCAAGACAGGCTGGTCGAGCCACGGCGTGCCCGGGTATCTGCCGGCCAAATCGTTCTTCGCCTTTCTCGCGCAGCGACAGTTCCCGACGACCATCACGGTCCGTCCGAAGACGAGCATGGACTACCTGCCCGAGCCGGACATCATCCACGATGTATTCGGACACGTGCCGCTGCACGCCGACCCTGTGTTCGCCGACTTCCTGCAGACCTACGGCAAGGCGGCGCTGTACACGAACAACGAGGACCACACCACGCGCCTCGCTCGCCTGTTCTGGTTCACCGTCGAGTTCGGGCTGATCCACGAGGACGGCCGCACCAAGCTCTACGGTTCAGGGCTGATCTCTTCCGACGGCGAAGGGCACCACGCGCTGGAGAGCGACAAGGTCGATCGGCGCAAGTTCGACCTGCAGACGGTGTGCGATACCGACTTCGAGATCGACCACTACCAGCCGATCCTGTACGTGCTCGACAGCTTCGAGCAACTGCGCGACGCGATGGTCACCTACGCCGAGCAGATCCTCGACGAGGTGGGACGACTCGACGAACTGGAAACGATCTCCGGCTGAGCCGAGCCGCGGTCAATCCGGGAGCAGCCGACAGATGCCGTTCCGGCATTTCTTGCCGCGCTCGAACTCGCCGGCGAGCATCTTCCGGATGGACTCGTCGATCTTCTCGCGGACCTTGTCGATCCTGAGCGCGTCGAAACCGATCACGCCGCGCTCGCCGGTGGCGAGCAGCCAGTATTCCGCCACGCCCGAGGGCAGGTCTCCGTTTGCGGAACTCCCAGGCTCGACGAGTTCGGGAAGGGCCATCGCGTAGATCGCCATCTGGAGGTCGGACTTGTCGGGTTCCAGAAGTCGCTTGCTGGCCTTACCGGTCTTGTAATCGATCACACGCCAAGCGCCACCGTCGAGCCGATCGACCCGGTCGATCTTCGCAATGATGGTGTGGGTCTGTTTGTCGAGCGTGTAGGGCAGCTTGACAGTCTCTTCGAGGTAGATCGGCTCGTCCTGATCGCTGTGCAACCGGAGGTAGGCCTTCTCGAGCTGCGACTTGATCCGGTCGAGTTCACTCCGATCCATCGGCAGGTGGCGTGGCCACGAATTCTCAAACTCCGCTTCGGCCAGTTTCTGCAGGTCGGTCAGCCCTGGCAGTTGCGTCCCCTCTGCCTCGGCGAGTTTGAAGCGCCGGTAGAACAGTTCGAGCGCCTTGTGGGCGATGTCGCCGACGCTCAGCGCGGTGGTCTTCGGCTCGTCCAGCCGGAGCACGTACTTCACGTAGAAGCAGCGCGGGCAGTGCGCGAAGGCGTGCAGCTGCGAGTAACTGAGCGATAGCGGACCGGTCATCGGGCGGGTGCAGTCCATCGCGACCGAGAGGTCCGGCAGCTGAGCCGCGAGTCTTCGGACGCGTGGAGCCAGCCCGGTGTCGCCGTCGGGTGCCAGCTCCGAGGGCAGTCGACCGGTGGAGCGGATAGACGCGATCGCCGGGATCACCCGCGCGGCGTCCACCAGCCGATCGAGCAGGGCCTCGATCTCTTTCGGCTCCACTCCGGTGCGGTCGAGGGCGTGCAGGACGCGCGTGGCCTCCTCCCACGCCTCGGTCGCGGTTCGGTTCACGGCGGCTTTGGCGGCGTCCACGCTGCGCAGCTCGCCGGCGAGGGCATCGAGCCCCATCGCCTCGGCAGTGTCGAGCACGGAATCGGAGTCCGTGGTCTGGAAGCCGAGGTGCGGTGCGTCCTGCGTCAGTTCGGGGTAGAAGCCGACGCCGCGAGACTTCTGGCGCTGCGCGATGAGCACGAGGCGACGTTCAGCGCGGGTGCACGCGACGAAGAACAGACGGCGCTCCTCATCGTCGGCGTTCGGCTCCGGGCGACCGGTGAACGACGCCGGGAGCGGCTCTTCGTCTCGGCCGCCGGCTCGATACGGGAAGCCGTGCGGCGAGCGGACGCGGGCGACGAAGACGGTGTCGAATTCCAGGCCCTTTGCCTTGTGCGCCGAGATGACGGTCACGGCGTCGCTCTCCTCGGCGTCGGCACCGGACTCGTCGACGTTCTCGCGACTGGGGAAGGCGAACTCGCGCTCGGAGTCGTCGAGGTCCTGGTAGTAATTCCAGAACGACTCGAGTGTCGGCGGCTGGTCGAACTGGTCGAGGCGCTCTCGCGCGAACCGGATCATCTGGACAAGGTTCTCGACCCGCCGGGCCCGCTGCTCGCCGGGATGGTCGAAACCGGCGGGGACCGGCTCGTGCATGAGATTCGATCGACGAATGATGTCTTCGAGCACCGTATCAGCCGTTGCCGCGGACGCGATCTGTCGCAGCGACGCGAGGTTTTCGAAGAATGTGTGGATCTCCGCCTCCTTGTCGTCGGGTTCGGTTGCGATGTGGTGCTCGATCCACGCGCCAAAGGTCTCGGTGTTCGGCGTGCTCTCTGACTTGGCGCGCCGGTACAGCGTCGTCAGACGGCGGACCCGGTCCGGGTCCATCCGCTGGGGCCAGCGCACGAGCAGGCGTTGCAGTGCCGATTCGTCCTCCGGATCGATCAGCAGGCGCACCCACGCGAGCACATCGTGCACGGCGTCGTCGTCGAGCGGGGAGATCTCGCGCCGGCGGTCCACCTCGATGTCGTTCAGGCGCAGTTCGGCGGCGATCTCGTCGGCGAAGCCGTTGGTCCGCGTAATCACACCGAACGATGAGAAAGGCAGGTAGTCGCCCTGCTCCTCCGCGTCGGCCCGGGCTTTCTTGATGAGCGAGGCGATGACCTGCCCGGTCAGATTGTCATTGGCGACCTCCACGGTCTCGAGCACCCCGGCATCGCTCGGACCGTCCGGGTTCGCGCGGCTCTGCTTGTCGGGGGCGAAACGCTCGTTCGCCAACCCAATGACGGTGTTGCCGACCTCGATGACCTCCGGGCGAGAGCGGTAGTTGATCGACAACTCCACCTGTTCGGCGTTCGTCCAGATCTCGCGGAAGCGAGCGAAGGCCTTCGGGTCGCTGCCGCGGAAGGCGTAAATGGCCTGGTCATCGTCGCCGACGACGCAAAGGTCGGGCCCGGGACGTCCCTCGGCGCGCGGTGGGATGATCTGGCGGAGCATCTCGACCTGCGCGGCGTTCACATCCTGGAACTCGTCGACGACCACGTGACGGACCTCGTCGCGGATGATGTTCCGGACGATCTCGCGCTCGCGCAGCAGCTCGGTGGGGAGCGTGATGAAGTCATTGAAGGTGACGACCCTGGCCTGGCGTGACGCGGTTACGAACAGTTCGTAGGCCCGCGCGTTCTCGGCGAACATCCGCCGGCGCTCGGCCTCGGCGCTCAGGGCGGTCTCGTCGGCGTCCTCGCCCTCGACGGTCTGGCCGGAGTCGTTGAGACGCTCCCACTCGGCGGCGAAGTCGAGCGCGTCCTGAGGCGAGCGGGCGGCTTCCCGGCAGCGCTCGATGAAGGTCGCGATCGGCCCGATGAGCGCGTCCGTGCCCTCGGAGGCCCGGAACCGGTACAGGGCGTGCTCCTCGATGATCTTGCGCAGCAGCCGCCGGCGCTGGGCCGAATCCATGATGTCCGGGCGCTCGGGCAGGCCGAGCATGTCCGCGTAGCGAGCGATGAGGCGCGAGCCGAAGGCGTGGAAGGTGCCCATCTGAACGCGCGACGCCGCCTCCGGACCGACCATCTCCTCAAGGCGTTCGGTCATCTCCCCCGCCGCCTTGTTGGTGAAGGTCATGGCGAGGATGGACTCGGGCTTCGCGCCGTCGGCCAACAGGCGCAGGATCCGACCGATGATGGTCCGAGTCTTGCCGGTGCCGGGCCCGGCGAGGACGATCAGGGGCGAGCCGTCGTGGTCGACGGCCCGGCGCTGCTCGTCATTGAGCGAGAACTCTGCGAGGGCTTCCGCGGCCCGATCCCTGATCCGCTGCCTCGGGTCGGAGACGCGGGTGTCGGAGCTCATCTCGAACAGTTCGCTGCCTTGGGACATGGACGCATCGTACTCATCGCTGAACGAGTCGCGGGTGCCGAAACGGGACGCATCGGTCTACACTGCGTGCGTGAGTGACATACAGCTGTCAGTGAAATCCGTTCTTTTTGTATGCATGGGCAACATCTGTCGCTCGCCTCTGGCGGAGGGCGTGTTCCTGCACCTGCTGCGCGAGCGCGGGCTCGAAGACCATGTCCGCGTCGATTCTGCCGGCACCGGCGGGTGGCACGTTGGGAACCCGCCGGACCCGCGATCGGTCGCGGTGGCGACGAAGAACGGCATCGAATTACCTAGCCGGGCCAGGAAGATCTCCAGATCCGACTGGGAAGAATTCGACCTGATCATCGTGATGGACGACGACAACCATGCCGACTGCCTCGATGCGGGGGCACCGGCGGATCGGCTGCGTCACCTTCGGAGTTTCGACCGTTCCGGGAACGGGGCGAACCTCGCAGTCCCCGACCCGTACTACGGGGGAGACGACGGCTTCGATCGCGTCTACGAGATGGTCCGCGCATCCTGCGAGGGCCTCATTGAGCATCTCACGCAACCCTCGGCAACGGAGGCCGACCGTTCATGAGCCCTATCACCCTGATCGCTTTCGGCATCGTCGGCGCGATCCTGCTTGAACTGTTCACGATCTACCTCCGCTTCGGCCGCCGGATGACGGCGCCGGAGACGACGGCTTGGCTCGGCCGCATGACACGCGGCTACCGAGTCCATCACGGCTACCACGGCTTCACGCTCATCCCGGCCGGGATGCTCATCTTCCCCGGAGCGGTCGGTGAGTGGCTGGCGATCGCCGGCATCGCCCTGCTCCTCAGCGACGCGATCCACCATTTCATCGTGCTGAAATGGGTCACCGGGCACCACGAATTCTGGGTGAAGTATCCGCCTCGCGAGATTCGGGCGGAGTACCCGGTCGAGGAATTGAAAAAGGCCGCGTGAAGGCGGCCTTCGGGTCGTCAAGCGGTCGGCTGATCAGACCTCCAGCAGCATCCGCTCCGGGTCCTCGATGCAGTCCTTGACGTGCTTGAGGAAGGTCACGGCTCCCTCGCCGTCAACGATGCGGTGGTCGTAGCTCAGCGCGATGTACATCATCGGGCGCAGGGCGATCTCGCCGGGCTTATCCGGGTTCTCGACCGGGCGCTTGACGATGTTGTGCATGCCGAGGATGCCCGACTGCGGGGCGTTGAGGATCGGGGTGGACATCATTGAGCCGTAGATGCCGCCGTTGGTGATGGTGAAGGTGCCGCCCTGCATCTCTTCAAGAGTGAGTTTGCCGTCGCGGGCCTTCTTGGCGAGTTCGAGGATGCCGCTCTCGACGCCGGCGTAGGAAAGCGATTCGGCGTTGCGCAGCACCGGGACAACGAGGCCCTTGGGTGTGCCGACGGCGATGGCGATGTCGCAGTAGTCGTGGTACTGGACCTCG
>JANSXG010000192.1 GCA_024743075.1 bacterium
AGATCCCCTCGCCGCGGACTACCCGACGCGCGACCTACCGGCTGTCGTCGACGATCGCCGGCCAGCGCCTGCCCGACCTGCCGACCACCGGCGCGCAGCGCGTGGAACGTCTCGAAAACGGCTCGCTGCGTGTGACGATCGATGTGGACTCCCCGGTCATCGCCGACGGGGCCGATGTGGACGCCGAGGCCTACCTCGCCCCGACCCCCGCGGCAGACAGCGACGACGAGCGCGTACGCGAACTCGCGAAGGAGGCGCTGGAAGGTGTCGAGCCCGACGCGTCCGACCGAACGAAGGCCGAGGCGATGCGCCGGTTTGTCTACCGCTACATCAACGGAAAGACACTCGGCGTCGGCTTCGCGACCGCTTCGGAGGTCGTCCGCAACCGCGCTGGCGACTGCACCGAACACGCCGTGCTCCTCGCCGCGATGCTCCGCGCCGAGGGCATCCCCAGCCGGGGCGCCAACGGCCTGATCTTCATCGACCAGTTCGGCACCGGCGACAAGGTCTTCGGCTACCACATGTGGACCCAGGCCCTGCTGAAAAATGCGGACGAACGCCCGGTCTGGGAAGACTTCGACGCCTCCTGGCCCAAGGCGATGGACGCGACGCACATCACGACCTCGGTGACCGACCTCGGAGAAGACTCGATGCTGGACGCGTACACGACGATCGCGCGGCTGTTGGGAGTGCTGGCGATCGAGGTGGAGTCGGTGGAGTGAACGCTCCAGCAAACGCTGCTGTCAGCATCGGCGCGTGTGAGCGGGTCATCAAGGCCGCGATCGCAGAGCGAAACCGCGATTACTTGCTGCGTGCTGTCATTGCCCTTGTCATGGGGCTGCTGTTCGGCGTGGTGATGGCGTTTCTGCTGTTCATGCTGATGGTGGTTTTTCTCGGTGTGAAGTGGACGGTGACCATCATCACTGTGCTTGCGCTCGCGGGGTTCGCTGCGGCGCTGCGGGGTCAGGACCCGATCCACGATCCGTCGGACATGGGCTTCCGCAGGTTTCAGGTCGCGAGTACGGCGCGCCTTCCGATCGAACCATTCTCCTTGATTCTCGAGTCTCTGCACCTCGCGCGATCCCGGATCAGCGCGCCGGGCCGGACCGTTCAACAGGCAGCATCGTTCATGCACGATGCGTTCGGAGCCGAACGAGCCCGTGAACCGTCGGATGAGGAGGCGGCAAAGCTGCTTGTTCGACTGCAATTGGCGAAGACATCGCTGAGCGGCCGCGAGTACGAGCTGACGGCGCGGGCACGCGATCGGTTGCTGGGCGTGTGACTCGAGTGCGCCTTAACCGACCACCCTCCACACCAGATACGCCGCGCTGAAGACCGCCAGAAACACCATCGAGCACACACTGAACACACGCATGGCCTTTCGTGGCTGCGCGTGCAGCGGCGTCGTCGGTCCGGTGATCACGCGGTAGTTGATGAACGCGAGGACCGGGGCGGTCAGGAACGACAGCGTCGTCGCGAGGTCCACCAGCCGCGTCAGCTGGCCGCTCAGCAGCGCGATGATCGTGAGGCCCAGCGCCGCCTGCACGACGACCCATGCTGCATACGCATGCCCCGAGGGCTTCGGTTCCCGATCACCGGCCCGAAGGGTCGCCACCAGGCGCTGCATGACGCGCGGGAACGCATCGAGCACGACCAGGGTGGTCGAAAGCATGGTCGTGAACGCCGCAATGGAGATGATCGGCCTCGCCCACGGCCCCAGCGTCGTCGTGTAGATCTCGATGAACTGCGCCGCGAATCCCGCGCCGCCCGAGGCGAAGGCCTCGCCGCGACCGAACATCACCAGCGCGCCCAGCGTGAGAAAGATGATCGCGACGACCGTCGCCAGCCCGTAACCGAAGTTGAAGTCGGCCCGCGCCTGGCGCACCGTGCACTCGTGCCCGGTCTGCTTGCAGCGCTCTCTTGTCCAGATGGAGTGCCAGATCGCCGAGTCGATCGGGATCGGCATCCAGCCCATGAACGCAAGCAGGAACCCAAACTGCGCGGGCACCCACCACGCCGGCGGCTCGGTATCGCTCGTGCCAACATTCGGCGAGGCAACCGCCGCCACCACCGCCGCCAGCGTCGACACGAGCAGCAGCGCCATCACGAGCTTCATGGTCAGGTCGAGCGTCGGGTACCGACCGATCAGGAGCAGCACCATGCACGCCCCGAGGATCACCGCGCTCCAGGCCGTCACGCCGAGCTCGACACCGATCGAGCCGAACAGCGCCGTCGCTAGCGCCGCCGTCACGATCGTCACACCGGCCATGATGATGAACATAGCCCCGAAGGTCACAACCGCCGCGGTCCACAGCGCCCATCGACCGAGGTCGCGGTACCCCTCGATCAGCGTCCGCCCGGTCGCCGCGGCGTACCGTGGCCCGAACTCCAGGAACGGGTACTTCGTCGCGCACGCAATCAGCAGCACCGGGAACAGCCCGAAGCGGAACTCCGCGCCGGCCCGCGTCGCCTGCACGAGGTGAGAGACCCCGATCGCCGCACCCGCAAGCAGGACGCCGGGCCCGATGACCTTCAGGAAGATCCGGGTCGGAGAGAGCGTGGCAACGGTTGGTGAGTCTGCCAAGGTTCGCGCATTCTGCGTGGCCGATGGCGGGCGTGCAACAAGGCCGACTCAGGACGCCGGCTCGGCGTTGGCCGCTCGGAAGTCTTCGAGCCGCTGCACCCACTCGGCCGACTTGGCGTCGTAGCCGTTGCCGGGCTCGGCCTCGTCCCAATACTGGTACAGGATGCCGATCGCCCGGATGATCGACTCGTGGCGGTCGGCGGGCGCGTCGGCCCGCGTTTCCAGTAGTCGCAGTTCAGCGAACAGGTGTGTCTCGATCTCCGCCCAGCGGCTGAGACGGAAGAGCGTTCCTGTGAGGTTCGTCCGCGCCGTGATCGTGTTGGGATGGAACTCGCCGTACGCCACACGGAACCCGTCCGCGGCCCGACGGAACTGTTCCGAGGCACGCTCGTCGTCCTTCTGGGTCTGGTAGATCATGCCAAGGTTGTAGACGGATCGCAGCGTGTCCGGGTGGTTCGGTCCGAGCGTCTGATCGCGGTTCTCGTACGCCTCTTGGGCGTAGCGCGTCGCTTCCTCGTACTTCTGCTGTCGATACAGCGCGTTCCCGAGGTTGTCGATCGATATCTGTGTTTGCGGATGCTCGTTGCCGAGCACACGCCGGTTGCCCTCCACCGTTTCCCGCAGAATCTCCTCGGCCGCGGCGAAGTCTCCCTGTGTCAGGTGGAGCGTGGCGATGTTGCTGAGCTGACGGAATGTATGCAAATCATCGTCACCAACGGTCTTTCGCAGGCCTTCCAAAGCAGCGTAGTACTCGACGAACGCCTCCTCGGGCCGGTCCAGACTGGCGAGGGCCGCACCGATGTTTCCGGTGGAACGGAGGGTGTCGAGATGAAGCGGCCCGAGCGTTGTCGCGTAGATGTCGCGTGCTTGCCGTTCGAGTTCCAGCGATTCTTCTGCCTTGCCAATGTCGCTGAGATGCACACCGAGGTTGGACATGTAACGTGCGGTCACGGGGTGCTCGCCTCCAAAGAGGCGCAGCGCCTCGGCAAGCAGCTCCCGGTACATCGTCTCCGCCTCTTCAAACTGGCCGGCCGACCGCATGAACAGCGCAAGCTGCTGACGAGAATCGAGCACGGCCTGATCATCGGCGGGTAACTGGCTCAGGAACAGACCGCTCGCTTCCGTCTGTATATCCCGGGCGAAGGTGTACAGCCCGAGCCTGTGCGCGCTCGTCGAAGTGGTCTGGATCAGCTTCGCCTGGAGCAACGGTTGGTCGGCGAAACTGGCCCGCGCCGCCTCGACCGCCGGGAGCAGGATGTTCTGTTCGAGCGCGTTGAGGGCGACGCCGGTGAAGTCCGCGGCGGAGAGCAACTCATCGGCGCGCGCTGTGCGTTCATCGGCTTCGGTTTCCGAAGCCCCGGACCGGAGCGCCGCGCCGCGGATGCTCGCGAGCAGGTCGGCGCGAATCTGTGTTCCCATGGTCGGTGGGTCAACCGCGTCGAGCTGCTCGGACTGGAAGTTCGCCACGAGCTCGAGTTCGTCGGCGCGGTCCTTCTCGCGATCCTCGGCCGCTCGCGCCAGTTTCGCCTGTTCCTCCGCCCGCTCACGCTGTTCGTTCGCGTTGGCCAGACCCACCGATGTGCCGATGATCCCAAGAACAAGTGCGCACGCAACCAGCGACGCCGCGAGGACGCCACCCTTGTTTCGCCGAACAAACTTGCGCACTCGATAGGCCGTGCTCGGGGGCGCCGCGACCACCGGTTCACCCTTGAGATGCCGCTGGAGGTCCTCAGCGAGCGCCGCCGGGCTGCTGTACCGCCGGCTCCGGTCCTTCTCAAGACACTTCATCACGATCCAGTCCAGATCGCCCCGAATGATCCGGCTCAGGCGCGTCGGCTCGACGTGACGGCTCCGCGCCAACTCGGGAAGCGTCTCCGTGCTATGGCTCAGGCGCGTGCTGGGACGCGGCGGATCGACCTCTCGGATGATCCGCTGCAGCTCGCCAAACGCCGCAGAACGCAGGTCCCTCGCACTGAACGGCGTTGATCCCGTGAGCAACTCGTAGAGCAGGACGCCGAGCGAGTACACATCCGTTCGCGTGTCGATATCGAGTTGCCCGGCCGCCTGCTCCGGGCTCATATACTCCGGCGTACCGATCAACTGCTGCGACTCGGTAAAAAGTGTCCGCTGTGTCAGCGTCTGGTTGGTCGCCTTGGCAATGCCGAAGTCGATGACTTTCACATGCGGCCTGTCGTCGTGCGTGTCCACCAGAACATTGCTCGGCTTGAGGTCGCGGTGGATGATGCCCTTCTGATGCGCGTGCTGCACGGCGTGGCAGATCTGCTCGACAAGGTTGAGCCGCTGCCGGATATTCAGTTTCCGAGAATCGCAGTACGAGGAAACCTCTTCGCCGGTGCAAAGTTCCATCACGAAGTAGGGACGCCCGTTGCCGGTCACGCCGGCGTCGAAGACCCGCGCGATGTTCGGGTGGTCCATCATCGCCAGAGCCTGACGCTCCGCTTCGAACCGCGCGATTACTTCCTTCGTGTCCATGCCCAGCTTGTTGATCTTCAACGCGACGCGTCGCCGAACCGGCTCGCTCTGCTCCGCAAGCCACACGGACCCGAACCCGCCCTCGC
>JANSXG010000173.1 GCA_024743075.1 bacterium
CGTTCATGTGGTGGCCTCTGGGCACCGCGGGGCTGGAGGGCGGGCCGGCCGATGCGCCGGTGCTGGAGCCGGCGTTCGATACCGGGCGGTTCCGATTCCGGCCGGTGGCGGCGGACATCGAGGAACTCAACCGGCGGGCGGTCGGGCGGGGCGATCTGGACATCACGGCGATGAGCATGCACGCGTACGCTCACGCCCGGGACCGGTTCATGCTCACCGACTGCGGCGCGAGCTTCGGCGAAGGCTACGGGCCGAAGGTGCTGGTGACGGAGTCGGTCGCACGCGAGGCCGGGCTGGCCGGGCAGAAACTGGGGCCAGCCTGGCTGCGGGCGATGCTTGACGCCGGCGGCGTGATCGCGGTGCCGGGGACGAGGACGTCGGCGTTTCTCGTGCTGAACATGCTGGTGAGCGAGGGGGACGCGTCGCGCGTGCTTGTGGAGGAGCGGTACCGGGCGATGCGGTTCGATGCCGTGGTGCCCGCGATCCTGTCCGGCGAGGTGCAGGCGGGGCTGGTGATCCACGAGGCGCAGGTGACCTACGCCGACGAAGGTCTGGCGAAGGTGGTGGATCTCGGCGTGTGGTGGGCGGAGCAGACGGGGGGCCTGCCCTTGCCTCTGGGGGCGAACGCGATCCGGTCGGATCTGGACGAGCGGTACGGCGAGGGCACGCGCGAGGAGGTGGCGGGGCTGCTCAGGAAGTCGATCGAGTGGGCCGCGGCGAACCGGGAGGCGGGGCTGGAGTACGCGATGCGGTTTGCGACGAACGAGGCCCGGTCCGGCGGCGACGGGAAGGGGGGTCTGGTGGACCACTTCATCGAGCTGTACGTGAACGAGCTGACGATGGACTTCGGCGAGCGGGGTAAGCGAGCGATCGAACGCCTGCTCCAAGGTGGGGCGGCGCTTGGACTTGCGCCCGAAGCGGACGCGGGCGGTCCGGCGGTGGAGGTCGTGCGCTCGCGCAGGTGATGCTTTCGGTGCGAACCGTGCGGAATCTCCGAGGAATCGGGGGATTTTGCTAGGTTCTCGGCGGTCGCGATGGTAACTTAGGGGAAGGTGAGCGGGGCCTGCAGGGTGTCTCGCAGTCCTTGTTCGGTGGAATCTGTCGCGGGGACCGCGTTCGGAGGTGGGCTTGGGATGAGCAGCGTTTCTCCACTAGAAACGAGCCAGGGGTACGCCCCGCCGAGTGTGACCCAGTTCAGCGTCTTCCTGGACAACCGGGTCGGCAAACTCTACGAAGTGCTTCAGACGTTCGACCGGCATCCGGTCTGTCAGGTGTGCGCGCTGAGCGTGCACGAGGCGTCGGACCACGCCGTGGTCCGGATCATCACGAACCACTGCAAGTCGGCGAAGCAGATCCTTCAGGAGCACCGTCTCGCGTTCAGCGAGATGGATGTGCTGGTGGTCGAACTGACCGGCGGGCAGTCGCTGTCGCGGATGTGCCTGTATCTGCTGGGGGCGGAGCTGAACATCCGGTTCTCGTACCCGGTGATGCTGCGTCCGAACGGCATGCCGACGATCGCGCTGGCGGTCGATGACCCGACGCTGGCGGGGCAGATCCTGCGGCGGAAGAGCTTCACGCTGCTGGGCGAGGAAGACCTGCCCAAGCCCGACCCCGACTCCTGCTGAAAACCGGCGGAGCGAGCGGATATGCTGCGGGCATGAACGCGCCGAGCGAGCGGATGCCACTCGAGATCGTGACGACCACGGACGGCCTTTCGAGCCTGGCCGGTGGTGTGCTGGTGCCGACGATGGGCGCGCTGCACCGGGGGCACCACCAGCTGATCGAGTTGGCCCGGCGGGTACGCGACGAGCGCGGGCTGTCGGGCCCGGTGATCGCGAGCGTGTTCGTGAACCCGGCCCAGTTCAACGAGGCGAAGGACTTCGAGATGTACCCGCGCAATCTGGCGACCGATGCGCGCAAGGCGGCGGATGCCGGCTGCGAGGTCATCTTCGCGCCCGAGGTCGAGGTGATGTACCCCGGCGGCAAGGACGGCCCGGAGTGGTCGAGGCCGGTGGACCTGCCCGAGTGCGTCGTGGACAAGGGCTTGGAGGACGAGTACCGGCCGGGGCACTTCCCGGGCGTGTACCTGGTGTGCCGGCGCCTGCTGGAGCTGTGTCGGCCCGCTGCCGCGGTGTTCGGGAAGAAGGACTGGCAGCAACTGCAGCTCGTGACGGCGATGAGCGAGCGCGAGGGGCTGGGCGTGGAGATCATCGGGGCCGAGACGATGCGCGAGGAGGATGGCTTGGCGTTGTCCAGCCGCAATGTGCACCTGAAGCCCGAGGACCGCGAGGCGGCGCTGGGGCTGTCACGGGGGATTCGGGAGGCGCAGCGGCTGGGTCAGGCCGGCGCGAGCGCTGCGGAAGCGGAAGAGGCCGGGCGCAAGGTGATGCGTAGGGCGGTGGGGGACGGGTTCGAGTACTTCGAGGTGCGCGACGCGGCGACGTGTGGCGAGGTGGTGGAGGGGCAGCCGGCGCGGGTGCTGTGCGCGGCGAAGGTTGGGGTGACTCGGTTGATTGATAATGATGGGTGGGTGCCGAACGAGTGAGGTCAGCCAGCGCCTTGCGGGGCCTTCGCTTTGCTCAGACCCCGGCACCCTTCGCTAAGACGGCATCTCCACCCCCGCCGCATCATCCGCTTCGCGGAAGGTCGGGTAGCTCTCCCCGAGCATCTTCGATTGCAGTTCGACCCAGCGGGTGACTTCGGCTTCGGTCGGGAGTGGGCGGGGCTGGCCGTCGATGAGCAGGGGGATGAGCAGGGGGCGTCCGGGGGGCATGGCGGTGTTCATCGGGGACGCCAGGTCGGTGGTGCGCTCGGCATCGGCGTTGCGATAGACCTGCGTCGGGGCGGTGGTGCGCGGCTCGGTGAGGGGGCAGTCGGGTGAGAGGGCGGCCGTGGTGAGCGTGATGGCGCAGTCGGGGTTCACGAAGAGGACCGGGGTGCCGGCGCTGACGCGGGTGCCGGGGTGGAGGGCGTAGACGGTCAGGGGGTGGGCGTTGGTGGACGCCTCGGCGAGGGTGGTCTGGAGGGTGCGCAGGGCGTCGAGGTCGGGGGCGGTGGCGTTTGAGGCGGCTCGGTACTCGGTGCCGAGGGTTGAGGCGAACTGGACGGCCTGGCGGGCGTCGGTGAGCAGGTCGAGCATGGCCTCGGGCATGGGGTGGCCTCGCCAGAGGCGGTCGAGCTCGGCGGAACGCTCGCGGACGGTGTAGTCGGCCCGCTCGATGCCGAGGAGGCGTTCATCGGTGGGCAGGCGATGGATCTCGCTGAGGGCGAAGGTGGTGGCCTGGAGGGCGATGACCGCGGGGACGGAGTGCCGCTCGCGATCGCCTTCTGCGGTGCGTGGCAGGGCGACGGCGGCCTTGGCGTACTCGGTCCACTTGGCGAGGAGCAGGGGCCAACTCAGGTCCTGTGATGGGGAATCGGAGGGGAGGTTGGGCATGGTCGGTGTCAAGATAGGAAAAGCCTTGAGGCGGAAATCAGAGGCTGGCGGTCCGGAAAGAGCGTGGTGAGGGCGGATTCGGGCTTGGCAGCGGGCCAAAGCCGAGGAATATTCGCAACGGTGAAGACAGTTGAGCGTAGGATGGATGGCTGAGTCAGCCACCTGTATCGCAGAGAGTAGGCGCAGCATGGGTATGGACAAAGCAGCCGAAGTCCGACTGATCGAGCTCGCGGTCGCCGGCGACAAGGGCGCGGCGTCGGATCTGATCCGGGCCCACCAGAACTCGCTGTTCGCGTACATGCTGCGGATGAGCGGCAACCCGGACATCGCCGAGGACATCGTTCAGGACGCGTTCGTGCGTGTGCTGCTGAACCTCCACCGGTTCGACCCGCGTTTCCGCTTCAGCACCTGGCTGTTCACGATCGCCAAGCGTCTGTACGTGAACGCGATGCAGAAGCACAAGCCGCTGTACGACTCGGACATCGTCGGGTCGCGCAAGGGCGACTGGGACGAGCCGAACGAGCCGACCCTGGCCAAGGAACGCGATACCCACGCCCGGGACGCGATCGGACGAGCGCTGCAGGAGCTTTCGCCGGAGCAGCGCGAGATCATCCTTCTGTTCCACCAGCAGGAGTGGCCGATCGCTCTGATCGCCGAGTATACGGACATGCCCGAGGGCACGGTGAAGAGCCACCTGCATCGCGGGCGTCGGCGGATGCGCAAGTACTTCGAGGAGCACGAGAGCGAGGAGTTTCTCGCCCGGTTCAGCGATGAGGTTGTGATTCAGTGAAGCCGTTTGATCCAGCGAACAACATAGGTCCGGGCCGGGATGAGTTGGGGCCCGGACGCGTTCCCGACGACATGATCGACGCCATCCTTGATGGTGAGGTCGGCCCCGCAGACTCGAAGGCGCTGTTCGAGCAGCTTCGGAGCAACCCGGACGCTTCGGGCGACCTGAACGCGACGCGTCGGGCGATCGGTGCGCTGCGCCAGCCCGTGGATACGCCGGATTTCGCGGATCGCGTGCTGGAGACCGTTGGCACGAAGCGTGGCGGCTGGCTGAGCGGCCGGGATCGCCGGCGGATCGGCTTCGGCCGGATCGCGGCGGCGGCGGCGGTCGTGGCGCTGATCGGCGGGATGTACGCGTTCGAGCGGGCCCGTCCGGGGACGCTGGACCTCTCGGAGCGTCCGAACGCCGTGGCGGGGCTGGCCACTCAGGTCAGCGACTCTTCGGGTCAGCTCGGCTCGCAGCTCGCTTCGCGGACGCAGCAGGAAGTGCAGTGCCTGGGCGATTCGGCGTTCAGTGTGGTGAAACTCTTCGGCGAACGGGCGGAAGCGGAGCGCGGGTCGGCCCGCGTGGTCTTCGAGTGGCCGTTCGGCGATGAGGGCGAGATTACGGGTTCGCCGCGGATGATCGTCTTGAGTGATCAGCCCGTCTCGGCGGCCTCGCTTGCCGAGCAGTTCTCCAGCATCACGCAGCAGGCGGGCGCCGCGGAGCAGTCGCTCCGTCCCGGCGGCACGCTGGAACGGTGGATCGAAGGCCTGCCGAAGATCGTGGACCGCGATCTGATCGCCTCGATCGGCGAATTTGCGAACAGTGCGTTCCTGCAGGCCTCCAACCGGCCGGCGCCTTCGGCGGGTGTGAGCCGCCAGAACGATCTGGGGTCGATGCCGGTGGTGATCACGCTCCCGGGCTTCGAGCCGCTGGATCAGGACGAGATCCGCGAGCCGGAATAAGCCGGTGCGAACCAGTGCAAACCGGGTCGAAAGTGATCAACGCGGGATCGCCGTGGCGGTAAACCTCATCGTGGCGGTTGCTTACACCATGAATCGGTTCCGAAACGGCGTGCTCCGAGTGCTCGCGTCGGTCCTGTTGCTGGGAGCGGCATCGGTCGCCTCGGCGGGCGGGGACCGCTCGCGAGACGATGCGGTGGAACTGCTGAGCGCGGTTCCGGCCGATGCGAAGCTCGTGGTTGCCATCGATGACCTGCGGAGCGCGTGGGACTCGCCGGCGATCGGTACGGCGATCTCCTCGCTGCAGTCGGTGACGGACCTGTCGGGGACGCTCGACGCCTGGACGGTTCTGGCCAAGCAACTGGGCATGAAGCCCGACGAGGCGGCCCGCAGGCTGCTCGGCTCCAAGTTTCTTCTCGTGAGCGAGCCGGAAGGCGACGGGTCGTCCTGGGCGATCGCGACGGTGGTTGATGCGGAGACCGCGGGGCTGCTGCGTCGTCGGCTGGCGGCGGTTCCTCGGGCGCTGCGTGACGGGCTGCCTGTGCTCGCGATCGAGGGCAACGCGTTCGAACTGGTGGTTCAGGATGTGGCCAAGCGTCGGGTGTCGTCGGCGATGGCCTCCGGGACGAACGCGGGCGATGCGCTGGTGGTATTGGGGCCGTCGAGTCGGGCGAGGTTGTTCGACGCCCTCCTGGGCTCGGCGCTCGGAGCGGGCGCTCGGGGCGAGACGATGAACGATGCGCAGGCCGGCCGGATCGCTCGGGCGCTTCCGGACGGGACGGATGTCGTCGTGCTGCGAGCTGATGCGGACCACGATCGTGCGTGGTTCGTGCTGGGAGCGGAGATCAAGGGGCACACGATCCGCTCGAACTTCCTGCGGTTGAATCCGGAACTCGCGGCGTCGACGGTGACGACGATCAAGCCGTGGAAACTGGGCGTGTTCGATCGAGCGTCGCGGAACTCGCTTCTGGCGATCGCTGAGGTGGACGCGCTGGTCGCCCCGGTCATGCCGGCGATGCGCGAGGCGTTCGGCGAGGACC
>JANSXG010000140.1 GCA_024743075.1 bacterium
CCCAGATCACGCAAGCGATGACGACTGATGAGTACCTAAGGGAACTGGAACGTGGCATATCGCCACACACTGCTGAATTCGCATCGGCGGCGCGGATCTACACGCTTGAGTCGATCCGAAAGTACGCGATCGTGCCCGCTGGAGGTGGCGACGAGCTATTTGAGCGTGTTCTGAAGATTCCCAACTCTGGCGTGCTCGATGCACCGCTCCGCGGCGGTCGCCATCCTGTTGTGATTTACCACCCGGGTCTTGGAGGCAACGTCTTTGAGAATATCAGCCTGTGTGAACGACTGGCTTCTCGCGGTTATGTTGTCATTGCATCGACATTTTTTCATCAGGAGGATTGGCAGGACCGCTTCTACTGCGGACAGGTTTATACCTCATTCGATGACATAGATCTGCTGGTTAACCTCCTTTCCGAGCGCATGCCCTCGGCCGATGTGAGTCGAATCGCAGTGATTGGGCACAGCTTCGGTGCTCAAGTTGCACTCATGGCCGCTTGCCGCCCTCACAATAGTATTGACTGCGTCATCGCTCTGGATACGACCTTGGACTATGTGTCGGTGGAACGGATCAACTCGCCGCTGTATCGCAATACTTCTTGGCGCGACACTCTAGACACGCTTACCGATGGCTTCGCAAACTGTCGCGCAAGCATATTAAACATTTCAGGTACAATGCCTGACAGTTCGATACCGGACTATACCGTGGTCAGACGGTTGATTGGCTCGAGACTTCATCTCGCCACCGTAAACTATGAGATCGCCCACGAGGCATTCCTGTCGAGCTACATTCTCGCCACATCGCACGCACAAAAGCTGGCACCGTCGGCGGGCGGTAGTCAAGTCGAGCAGGATCGCCGTGCATATGCGGCGATGCTTGACATGATCGTTGCGTTCCTCGACCAAGAGTTGATGGACGCGGCCGCGATGCCGCTCTCCTACGACGAGACGATCGGTGTCGCTACTCATGAACCGGTTGATCGGCCTTCCGCTTCGGAAGCGTTGTTGCTTTACCGGGCCGAAGGAATCGATGAGGTGGAGCGGCTGTACCGCGAATTGCAGGAGATCTCGCCGCGGGCGGGTCTGAGTCCCTACCGGATACTTGACGACATGATTGCTCGCGATGATCAAGAAGGTGCGGTGGAGTTCTTGGGATTCTTGCTTTCCTTTCAATCGAATCAGGATAATTGGAGATTAGAGAAACAACTTGGAGACGTCCATTTCGACATTGGCAACTACGTAGATGCTGGTCACCACTATCAAAGATCGCTTGAGCACTGTGACGATTTTCACGCCCGGGACGAGATCCAGATCAGACTGCAAACGATCCGATCGATGAACTGTAACGCCGACTTGGATTGGGGTTCCGACTAGACCGTGTCTGACGGCCTGACGAGCTTCCGCTGTTTCTCGGGCAGTTCGTGGCGCGGCCAGGGAGCCATGCGTGTCCTTTTGGCCGGACTTGTGGTGCGCCGCGTTCTGAATGCGAGGGATCACCTAGCCCCGCAGAAGGCATATTCACAGCCTCCTATCTCTGGGAGACTGAAGTTCTACCCGCGCCACACCCGCAGCCCCGCGCCAACCAGCAGCACCAGCACCGGCAAGCCCGCGATCATCGCCCAGCGGATGGCTGCGCGTTGACCCGGTGACAGGTCGCGGATGCGAGAAACATCGCTGACGCGCGCCGAGCGGGCGATGAGTTCGTCGCGTCCGGAGAGCCAGAACAGGCCGGCATCGATGAGTTCAGCGTTCGCCGGGAAGCGCGTGATCGCGCGCCCGTCGACGCTGAGCTGGGCGAACAGGAACGGGTCTTGGAACCAGCCGGATGCGGAGACCAGCACGATGCGCTGCGTGTCGCCCGGCTCGGCTCCGGAGTCGGGAGCAAGCGGGCGCTCGGCGGTCGCGGCGATGATCCACGGTCCGCCCGTGTCGTCGCGTGATTCGCTCGGTGTCGGGTTGGTGCGCATGGTGATCGCGCCGAGCGGCGCCTGCTCGAAGGCGTAGCGGAAGCGCAGCCACTCGGCCTCGGCCCAGACGTCATCGGAGTCAGCAACCCGGTAGAGCGGGCGGACGGTCGCGCCGGCCTCGGTGGCGATGTCCTGGTCGATATTGATCGGCATCGCCCACGAGACCACACCGGTCAGCCCGGCGAGCGGCTCGGCGATGGGCGAAGCGCCGTCGCCGGTGTCGACCGGCGAGGTGAACTCGAAGAAGGTGGTCCACGCCTCGCCCTGAGGCGTCGGCACGCGCCGGATCAGCGGGCGACCGGCATCGACGGTGATCCCGATCTCCGGCAGGCGGTCCGTGAGCGGAGCCGAGTCGCCGATGGCGGGCAGCTCCGACGGCTCAACGGCCATGAACAGGTCCTCGCCGGCCTCATAAAGCTGGTCCACAGCGTTCGCCATCGCGCGGAGGCGCTCGGCACGCTCGGAGAGCGAGCGGCCTTGCGATGGATCAAGGCCGATGCGGGTGGGTTCACCGACGACGAACCAGACGACCGGGCGTGTGCGGTCGGGGTTGAGTTCGAGCAGCGTCGGCCGGACCGTTTCGATGGCGACCGGCCACTCGGTGACATCGATGCGGCGCATGCGCAGGCGCTGGGCGAGCTGGTTGACCGAGACACCGAGGCGGGCGTGAGGAGAGGACTGGTCGCGGCTGGTCGCGGCGCTCGGGCGGCCGGTGTCGTCGAACATGCGCCCGGGTTCGGCGTGGACGAAGACCACGATGGGCGGGTCCTGCATTGACAGCGTGCTGATAGCGGTCGAAATCAGTTCCTCGCCAGCGAAGGAGACCTGCGCGATCGACTGGCCCTGCTCGACGGAGGTACGGAGCGGGAAGATGGCGTCGAACTTGATCGCGGTGGTGCCGGTCGGGGCGATCACGAGCACCGCCTCGGTCTGCTGCAGGGCGCGGGTCACCTGGAGCGGCTCCAGCGGTTGGAGGCGGATCAGACGGTCGAGCGTGGCGGCGGACTGAGACGCGGCTTCGCCCGCCGCGGTGGCGAGGGAGGCGGCGGAGGCTTTGAGGGTGTTGCTGTCGATCTGCGGCGCCTGCGAGATCTGTTGAGCCCACGCGCTGATATCGGAGAACGCGCTCGACGCGTTGGTGAGCAGTTGGCTGGCGGCGATCTGGGCCTGATCGGAGGCGGGCAGGGGGGTGCCGGCGACCTGGTTCTCCAGAGCGGTCTGCACGACCTGCCTCGCTTCGGCGGCCTCGTCGGCCATCGAGCGCATGTTGATCAGGAACGCCTCGATCTGGCCCCCGACGAACTCGCTCGCGGCTTGCGAGGTGTCTTCGGTCCGGTCGGCAAGTCGACGGAGGTCTTGCTCGGTCCGGTCGAGGCCGCTGATCGTGCGTTCGAGGGTCCGACGGTGCGTGCGGATCTCGTCCTCGGCGTACCCGGCCATGAGACCGACGACTCGCTGAAACTCGTCGCGGGCCTCGGCGTTCGCGGTATCGATGATCGAGTACGACACGTTCGGAGACTGCTGCGTGTACTCGCTGAGCAGGTCGCGGACGCGCTCGACCGAGCGCGGGTCTGCGCTGCCTTCGCGCCCAAGGTTGACGACGACCACGACTTCGACGGGCATCTCGAGGTCTTCGAGCAGTTGGGTTGTGCGGGTGGAGAGGGTGTAGGAGCGGGTCGCGGTGAGGTCGAAGCGGGTCGCGGTGCGCTCACCGATCACGCCGATGAAGAGAGCGATCGCCGCGGCGGCGGTGATCAGGATCGCGGTCATCGCGCCATACCGGGTGCGCCGGATGCCGGCGGTGGACTCTGATTTGGTCTTCGGCTTTGCCATCAGCGCCACCTCCGCGACTCGACGCCGACGACGCTCAGCACAACGAACAGAACGACGAAGGCGAGGAAGAAAGCGGCGTGGCTGGTGTCGAACACGCCCTTGGCGAAGTCGGCGATGCGGAGGTTGATCGAGAGGCCGAACAGCAGCGACCGGAACGGTTCATCGACCAATGCCGCGACGTTTGGGCTGCTGATGAAGACGAGCAGCATGAAGAAGAACAGGGTCGAAAGGAACGCGACGATCTGATTCCGCGTCAGCGACGAGAAGAACAGCCCGACCGCGAGGTAGCACGCGCCGACGAAGACCAGGCCGAGGTATCCGGCGAGGATCGGCCCGTAGTCCGGGCTGGCGAGCAGTTCGATCACGCCGACGTGGACCAGCGTCGGGAGCAGCATGGTGATGAGGAACGCGAGGGCCGCGAGGTACTTGCCGATGACGATGTGCCAGTCTGAGATCGGCGCGGTCATGAGCGGCTCGATCGTCCCCGAGCGCAGCTCCTCGGAGAGCAGGCGCATCGAGATCGCCGGGGCCACGATCAGCAGCAGCCACTGCGAGACGCTGAAGAGCGCTCGCATGCTGGCGGGCTGACCGGGGGTGATCGAGTCATACGCGAACCAGAGCCCCGAGAGGAACAGGTACAGCGCGATGACGAGCCAGCCGATCGATGATCGGAAGAACGAGGCGTACTCGCGCCATGCGACGGTGAGCGTGGCACCCATCAGGCGGCCTCGCCTTCTGGCTTGCGCTGTTCGGAGACCTTGGCCGTTGCTTTGTCGGCCTGCTCAACGAGACGGATGTACAGGGCTTCGAGCGTCGCGGTCGCGGGACGGAGGGAGCGAACCGTGAGGCCGAGTTCACGGCAGGCCCCGCCGATGACGGCGCCGGGATCGGCCGCAGCCTTGTCCACGATGACGCGAAGGGCGTGCCAGCCATCGCCGGAGCGCCCGTTCGGATCGCTCTCGACTTGTTCGATATGCGCGATCGCCTGCATCGAGGTCTTGGGGTCGCCGTTGGCGGCCTTCACCTCGACGGCAAAGCCCTGCCTTTGTGCGAGGTCGCGGAGCAGGTCGTCGGCCGAGCCGTCGGCCTGAATCCGGCCTCGGGCGAAGATCAGAAGGCGGTCACAACTCTTTTCGACCTCGGGCAGGATGTGCGAGACGATCAGCATGGTGTGGTCGCCGGCGAGTTCGCGGATGAGCTGGCGTGTTTCGGCGATCTGGGCCGGGTCGAGACCAGAGGTCGGTTCGTCGAGGATGAGTACCGGCGGGTCGTGGAGCATCGCCGCGGCGAGGCCAACCCGCTGGCGATAGCCCTTGGAGAGTTGGCCGACCCGGCGAGAACGGACATCGTCTAGCCAGCACCGGGAGATCGCCCGGTCCACCCCCGCCTTGCGGGCTTTCCCTAAGAGGCCGAAGAGACGTGCGCGGAACGCGAGGAAGTCGGCGACACGCATCTCTGGGTAGAGCGGGTTGGACTCGGGCAGGTAGCCGAGCCGACGCCTGACCTTGAGGGACTGGTCGATGCTGTCTAGACCGTCAACCCGGACGGATCCGCGGGTTGGTGGAACCGTTCCCGTGATCATGCGGATGGTGGTGGACTTGCCCGCGCCGTTCGGCCCGAGCACGCCGACGACGCTTCCCTTTGGGACCGAGAAACTGACACCTCGGACGGCGTGCACTTTCCCGAAGGACTTGTGAGCGTGGTCAACTTCGATCATGGTGAGGAATTATCGTCCCGGTTCAGAGAAAATGTTCGATCGGTACGATGTAATGAACTGGAGAACGCCCGTCACGCCTCAAGTGCAGACGCGAGACCGGCGCCGCAATCTGCCCAGCAGCACTCTAGCGTAAACGATCGGGGCACCCGAGTCTGCACATGCGACCGCACGCTTCCCAACCGACCGAAGAGCAACGCCGCCTGGACCGGCCGAAGTTGCTGATCGTGGATGGTTCAGGGTTTGACGCGACCGAGGCGGAGAAGGTCCTCGAAAGTCGTTTCGAAATTGTACGGACCACACCCGGCGATGCCATGGACTCGCTCCGGTCGAGCGACGCGAGGGTCATCCTGGCGGCGACGGGGGACTTCCTGCCGCTGGAGCGGTCGATCCTCATGAACCAGTCGTCGATGATGCTTAACTCCATCGGCGAGGGGGTGTGCCTGATAAACCGCAACGCGGAGATCGTGTGGGCGAACGAGCGGTTCTCCCGCTACCAGAAGCTGATCTCAAAGGACCTCGCCGAACTCGCGCGCAAGACGCTGAGTTCGTTCGACGAGTCGCTGCCAAGCGACGATGCCGACGAGCCGCCCCAGCCCGAGCGGCTGTCGTTCAAGGCCGAGGACGAGGACCGGTACTTCGACTGCCTCGTCACGCCGTTCTTCGACGCGACCGCTGCCCCGGGGGACTCGGGGCCGAGGGTGACGCACCTCGTCGTCGCCCTGCGCGATATCACCTCCCGGGAACTGCTCCGCTCGCAGATGGACGCTCTGGACAAGGCCGGGCGCGAGATGATGCACCTCGACGCGGACACGATCAAGGGTCTGCACGCCGCGGGCCGGTTGAGTCTGCTGGAGCAGCGGGTGAACGCGTTCGCCCGCAAGTTGCTGAACTTCGACCATTTCGCCGTGCGGCTTCTGGACGAGCAGACCGGTGAGCTCAAGCTGGTCATGTCGTCGGGCATGCCGCGCGAGGCGACCGAGATCAAGCTCTACAGCGGTCGGGAGGACCAGGGGATTTCCGGGTACGTCGCGGCGACGGGCGAGTCCTACATCTGCAACGACGCCGCGGCCGATCCGCGGTACGTCTTCGGCCTCGACCAGGCAGGGTCGTCGCTGACCGTCCCGGTGCAGCTGTACGACAAGCGGATCGGCATTTTCAACGTCGAGAGCGAGCGGGCCAACGCCTTCACCGAGCGGGATCGGCAGTTCGCCGAGATCTTCGCGAGCTATCTGGCGATGGGCCTGCACACCCTCAATCTGCTGCTCGTCGAGCGGTACACGACACGTGAGGACACCAGCGGCACGATGCAGGGCGAACTGAGTGCTCCGCTGAACGACCTCGTCCTCGAAGCGGAATACCTGAAGGAACAGGCGTCGGAGAACCCGGACCTGCTCGAGCACATCGAGCGGATCCTGAAGGATGTTGCGTCGATCCGGACTCGCGTGAAGGATGTGGCGCAGGGACCGCGTTCGCTGCTCGGCGTGGACGAGGAACTGCGATCGCGGCGCTACGACCCCGTTCTCGGGCAGCGACGCGTGCTGGTCGCGGACAACGAGGAACGGATCGTCGAGACGGTACGCGATGTGCTTCGCAATCGCGGGGCGGTCGTGTCCACCTCCGGCTCCGGCGAGGCTGCGATCCGAGAGATCCGTCGCGTCGCCGCGGCGGGCGAGCGGTTCGACCTGGTCATCTCGGACATCAATCTCGGCGATGTGACCGGCTACGAGATCTTTGCCGAAGCGAAGAAGGCCGACGAGCAGGTGCCCGTGATTCTGATGACGGGCTTCGGCTACGACCCGCACCACTCGATCGTCCGAGCGAGTCAGGAAGGTCTCCAGTGCGTGTTGTTCAAGCCGTTTCAGGCCGAGACGCTGGTCGACGAGTGTCGCAAGGCGATCGCCGAGCCCGAAGGGTGCGACGGGGACCCCGCCGGCTGAGCGGGCTGTCAGCGCCGGCGCTCGGCACGCAGGGTGCGTGCCTTGCCCTCAAGATCGTTGAGTATCACCGGGTTGTGCAGCAGCGCATTCGCCTTCGCGAGCGAGAACACCGTGTCGGCGCACGAACTGGCGATCTCGATGAGAAGCAGGCCACCGGGTTTGAGCAGACGGGGGCCTTGCTCGATGATCGGGCGAACAAACTCGAGCCCGTCCGCCCCACCTCGAAGAGCGAGGTCCGGTTCGTGCCCCTTGACGTTCTTGCCCATCTGGTCCGGTTCATTCCACTCGTGATCCGGGATGTAAGGCGGGTTTGAGACAAGGTAGTCCAGTGCTCCTCGCCCGGACTCCGCGGCTTTGGCAACGCCGGGGTAGTCAAGGAGCGGCTCGAGCAGGTTGCCCAGCAGCGGTTTGAACCGGTTGCTCAATCCGAGCGACTCGGCGTTCTCGGCGGCCAACGCCAGTGCGTCTTCGCTCACATCCGTCGCGAAGGCCTTTGCACCGGGGATGTTTCGGAGCAAAGCCAACGCGATGCAGCCCGTCCCGGTGCCGATATCTGCGATGAGGATGCCTGAGCCGTCGGCGGGCGTCGGCTGCGCTGGCGGTTCGAATGGCTCTGACGCTTCCTGGTTCGACGCGACCTCCGCGTTCGGCTCGCCCGCTGGGGTGTCGCCGCCGAGGGGCTTGATTTCACCGAACGTGACTTTGCCCAATCTCCCGGTTCGGCGCGCGTGCTGGATGACCTCTTCGGGGATAATCTCGGTGCACGGGCGTGGAATAAGGGCCCGCCGATCCACCTTGAGGTCGAGCCCGAAGAACGACCACTCGCCGATGAGGTATTGCACCGGTTCGTGCGCGAGGGCGCGGGTGACGAGCGCCCGGAGCGTGGTCAGTTCCTCCGGGCTCGCCGGGCGATCGGGGG
>JANSXG010000211.1 GCA_024743075.1 bacterium
CACGCCGGGGCGCTTCATCGCCGCGAGCAGCGTGATGTTGCCTCCGAAGCTGGAGCCCCCGAGGGAGGTGTACTCCGGACCGGTTCGCACACGATACTTGCTCTGGATCTCCGGCATGAGCTCGTCGACGAGCATGGCGATGTACTTCTCGCCGTAGGGTTGGATGCCGCGGAAACTGGTGTAGGACGCGTTGTACTCCGCGGCGCGCGCCGCACCGGAGTTGTCGATCCCCACGACGATCATCGGCTCGATGTCGCCGGAATCGATCAGCTCGGTCATCGTCTCATCGATACGCCACTCGTCGCCGAACGCGCTGGTCGCTTCGTCGAAGCAGTTCTGGCCGTCGTGCATGTACAGCACGGGGAACGCACGGTCCGTTTCGGTCGCGTACGCCTCGGGGAGCCAGACCCGGACGATCCGAGCGTTGCCGAGGATGTTGCTGGTGAACTCGAAAGTTTCCAGCCGGCCGACGATGGTCGAAGGTCTCGACCGTTCGGCTCTCTCGTCGGCAAAGGCCGCCACTGCCAATCTGATCTCCGAGACGGTGCCCTCGTGCGGTCTCGGAATCGAGTCGCGATCGAGTGTGCGGTTGCTGATGTCCTGGAGATCGGCGTTGCGTTCGACGGTCTCCCACGAGCCCTTGGTGAACTTGAACTCGAGCCCCCCGGTCGGGATTGCGCTGAGCGGGAGTTCGAAGAAGTACTCACGCGCCGTCTGCTCGCGCGTGGGGCGCAGACGGTAGCGCGGATCGCCGGGATTCCAGTCGTTGAGGTTGCCCGCGAGGTACACCTCGCCACCGGCGTGCTGCTCGGGAACCTCGACGATGAGGCGAACGCGCGGCTCGAAATCCGCCCGCGTGTGCGCGAACGCGGCGCTGCAGAAGGCGATCATTGGGATCACGACAACAATAAGGTGAAGGTGCATACGACCATCGTACGCTGTGCGCACAAAACAGCCCCGGGCGAGCCGAGGCTGTGGTTCGTTCAGAAGCGCCTGGATCAGTTCGTTGCGTCGGCGAAGCGCTTGCCGATCGTGTCCCAATCGACGACGTTCCAGAACGCGTCGATGTAGTCGGGGCGACGGTTCTGGTAGTTCAGGTAGTACGCGTGCTCCCAGACATCGAGGCCGAGGATCGGCTGGTGGTCCGATCCCTGGCCGCCCATGGAGGTCGGCATCATCGGGTTGTCCTGATTGGCGGTTGAGACGATGTGGAGCTTGCCGCTGGGTTGCACGCAGAGCCACGCCCAACCGGAGCCGAAGCGTCCGGCAGCGGAATCCGCAAACTGCTTCTTCATGGCGTCGAAACTGCCGAACGCGCTATCGATGGCCTTGGCGAGTTCATCGCTCGGCTTGCCACCGCCTTTGGGGCTCATGCTCGGCCAGAACATCGAGTGGTTAAGGTGTCCGCCGCCGTTGTTGCGCACAGCGGTCTGCTTGTCGGAGGGCAACTTGTCGAGGCTGCGGATGAGGTCTTCGATGGGCTTGTCGGCCCACTCGGTGCCCTTCACCGCATCGTTGAGTTTGGTGACGTAGCCGTTGTGGTGCTTGCCATGGTGGATCTCCATGGTTTTCGCATCGATGTGCGGCTCCAGGGCGTCCTTGGCGTAGGGAAGATCGGGGAGAGAAAATGCCATATTCCTATTCCTTTGCATAGAATTCGGGCTGGTGGTGATACCCCACGATAGACCGCGTCAGGGCCGGTGTCGCGTGGCCCATCGGGATCTTTCCGGACGGAGATGGGCTGAGCAGCGATATCGCCTGAATCAGCGACTCTGGGCAATTTCCGGGTTGTGTACGGGCACGAACTTTTTTAGAATGATTCTAGGTTTCAGCGAACCCGATCTCTGGATCGGCCATATCACCTTACGGTGACTCGATTCTCTACCTCGCACGCGAAACCCAGAAAACCTCGAATGCTGAAACCAACCGCAGAATTTCTCGGAATGAGTACGCATTCATCAGGCGTTCACTGACGACTGACGTTCAGAACCGATTTTCAAGGGGTCTTGAAACTAACCGCTTCGACACGGCGAATTCATCTTCGAACTTCCGGGCACCGGAGCGTGCCTGAGACTTGAACCCAGGACGGACCCAGCTATGACCTCTCGCACTCCACTCTCCAACCTTCAACGCCGGCGCGGCGTCAACGTCGGCACCGATCGCTCCGGTGGCGCCCCCAGCCGCGGTCTTCGTGCACTCAACGAGCACGACCGTCGCCTGATCTCTGAAATTCTCGCCAACGAGCAGGATTACATCGACTCCGAGGAATTCCGCAAGCCGGATGCGGAGAGGGCGATCTACGACGAAGCCCCCGATATCCGCAAACCGGACGCTTCTTGGTACAGCCCTGTCATGAACGATCTTGGCATTGCCAAGACGCGTCTTCCCCGGAGCAGCGATCAGGTCATCCTGACCGGCGCCGAGGAGCGGGTGATTTTCCTGCAGTACAACTACGCTCGCTTCCGGGTCGCCGAACTGCGTGACGAGATTCTCGAATCACCTGACCGGACGCCAACTGAGGAGCAGGCCCACGAACTCCTCCGCTGGTACCGCAAGTCGCGGGTTCTGAGGGAGCAGATCGCCGAAACCAACCTCGCGCTCGTGCTGGCGATGGCCAAGCGGACGCGTATGAGTGAAGTTGATTTCGCTGATTTGGTCAGCGAGGGCAACATGGCTCTTCTCCGGGCGGTCGACAAGTTCGATGCGGGCCGCGGCTTCAAATTTTCGACTTATGCCTGTCGCGCAATCATCAAGGCGTTCAGCCGCCAGGGCATGAAGCTCAGCAAGTACCGTCAGCGCTTCCCCACCGACTTCGACCCGAAACTTGAGCGCTCGAACTTCGTTGAGTCGAAGCGCGAGGAGTTCCTGACCGATTCCGCTTCTGAGGTCAAACGGATTGTTGTTGAAAACCGTGCCGATCTGTCGGACATCGAGAAAACCGTGATCGAACACCGATTCCGCCTGGAAGACGAATTTGCTTCCCACAGCAAACCGATGACGCTTGAGCAGGTGGGCCAGATCATCGGCGTGACCAAGGAGCGCGTGCGTCAGATCCAAAACAAGGCGCTCGAGAAGATCCGTATTGAGCTTGAAGAGTCGTTCATCGAGGGCAAGCCGCGTAAGGGTCTCGGTCGCGCGGAAGCCGTCCTCAACTGATCCTCCGGCCAACGCAAGTCTCCACTCCGGCCCCGCGCTCAAGCGGGGCTTTTTCGTGTCAGCGTGACGCGGTTGGCCAGCACCCGGGCAGAGAGTCCATCACCGAATTCGAATGTGCGTGGCTCGGTACTGCGGTCATGGGCCGCTTCGGCTACCCGCATGAGCATGAGGCTGTCCAAGCGATCGAGACCGTTCCGATTGAATTCTGATTCCACGACCGATCGGAGCAGTTCGCCGATCTCGATCGGCTCGAGTGCGCGGAGTTCCGAGCGCGGCCAGGTCCTCCCCTGCGGCGACTCCTCCGAGCCGCATCGGTCGTCGAATTCCCGGACCCTCGTTCGGAGAAGGGTGGACATCTGACGGAACAGGTCTGCGCTGCGCGACACCCGCTGGGCGAAACCGGGGTACATCCGCTCGAGCAGCGGTGCCACTTCGTGCCTGATGCGGTTTCGCGCGTATTGCCTGTTGCTATTGGTTCGGTCCTCGGCCCACTCGCGTCCGGCGTCGCCGGGCGGATGCACACCGAAATCGCGGCAAAGGTCCTCGACCTCTAAACGCGTGATATTGAGCATCGGCCGGAGCAGCATGACCGGCGGCGTGAGATCGTCGAGAGGGCGCGATGCCGGGACGCCGGCCATTCCCTGAGGTCCAGAGCCGCGAAGCAGAGCCATAAGCACAGTTTCCATCTGGTCGTCGGCGTGGTGGGCACTAGCGACAAACCGAATGCTTCTGCGTCGTGCCTCGTACGCCAAAGACGCGTACCGGTTGCGGCGCATGTCAGCTTCACTCGGAGACTGACCGTCTTCCGCGACGCAGTCGACGGCGAGGAAGTCCGCACCGAGAGCCTCGGCAAGTTGCTCAACAGTTCGCTGGTCTCGATCCACATCGGCGGACGGTCGGGCTCCGTGACGGGCGAAGGCGAGGGCAAGCTGGGCCTTGGCGCTCGCG
>JANSXG010000286.1 GCA_024743075.1 bacterium
CACGCACGCCATCGGCGTCGGCCTCGGCAAACTCGCCGCGAGGGGAGCGCTCTCGGGCGCACTCGCCGTCATGAGCCTCGGCAGCTACCGCATCGTCCAGCACCCGGGACCGGTCGCGTCCCACGCCGTGCTCCGCGTTGCCGACCTCGGCCTGCTCGCGGTTCGTTTCCTCATCGCCGCATCGGTGCTCCAGATGGTTCTCCCGTTCGAGCAGGCGGTCCTGCTGGGCGCGATGTACTTCTTCTTCGGCGTGCTCGCTCCGGCCGGCACGCTCGGAGCTCGCGAGGCGGCGGTCGCGGAGATCGGCGTCGCCCTCGGCCTGGATCGCGCCCCGGTCTACACCGCCGTGCTGTTCGTCGCCGCGATCGAACTCGCGACGAGCTTCGTCCTCGCCCTGGTCGCCTCGATCTGGATAAGACCGGATCAGCTCCTGCGGGCGCAACGAAAAGCGGCGACCGAGGGGGCCGCCGCGTCGCCGGTCTAAGTTCTCGGTCAGGCGTTATTCGCCGACCGGCACCATTTCGATCCGCACCGCCGACTGCTGCTTCTGACCGATCTCCAGCTCGCCGAGTGCCCAGCGGGTGTCGAGCGAAAGCGTACTGATGCGTCGTGTCACACGCTTCGACGCGGCGTTCCATTGCGTCACCACATTCCCGCTGCTGTCCTCGAGAGCCACGGTCGGCCGAGCCGGGTCCGGCGTATTCGGGCGCCGGACCGTCGTCTCGACGCTCGAGGTGAGCGTTGAGACATCCCCGAGCACACCTTGGAACTTCCAGTTGTAGCTGAGGTTGATGATCGCCACCGGCGGCAACTCGATCTCGCGGGAGGTCGCCCAACCCGTACCGACGCGACGCGGCTTGCCGTTGAGCTGCTCGATCGTGAACAGCGGCTCGAAGGTTTCCTTGATCTGATCGGGGCTAAAGAACCCGAGCTGGCGCGGGTCCGCGCCGTCGGTTGCTTCAAGCGCCTGCTGGTACGCATCGGCGCCGAGCACACTCGTGATCAGGCCTTCAGGCGAGATCACGAGCGTCACCACGTTGTTTGCCAGGGCCGCAGCGTACGGAGTCGCGTACTCCTCGCCCTCGGCGAGATCGCCGACACGGACGAACAACTCGTCGTCGCCGTCGGTAATGGTGACTGTGCCTTCGGTGACCTTCATCGAAAGCGTTGCGGTGCCGTCGTCCTCGACACCCTGCACCGTGAAGCGCGTGGTGATGTCGTACTCGAGCACCTGCTCGGCGAGTTCCCCCTCGCCAAACTCCTGCTCAACACGCAGATCCATACGGGTGCGATAGGCGAAGACGTCGCCGTCCTCAAACGCGATTTCGAAGTCGACCCGCTCGCCCGCGGGCTCGGCCAGCGGCTGCTCGGTCGGGACCGGCTGGGCCATCGTCGATCCGACCATTCCGATCGCGAACGCACCGGCGAACGCTGATTGCCGCACGAACCCGCTCCACCCAAATAGTCTCGAAATCATTGCTCTTAGCCTCTCCTCGATCAGGAACACGCGCCCGCCCGGTCTCCCCGGAGCGGCGACAGGGATTTC
>JANSXG010000146.1 GCA_024743075.1 bacterium
CAACCGGAGCGCGTGCGACTGATGTCGGGCTCTCTCGAGATCGAGGTGGCCAGCCCCGGGGGCGCGGTCCCGGACACACCGGCGCCGGCGAAGGACCCGGTCGAGGCCGACCGGGCGTTCGCGTGGCGGTCGGTGCTGATTGTGGGCGCGTCGGTCGGTGTGGTCGGGCCGGTGGCGATGGCGCTGGTGCTGGCGGCTCGTTCGACGACGCGCCGGCGTCGCGAGGACGCGCCGCTGGAATGCCTGGCCGAACTCGAGGCGTTGGAACGGGTGGTGCGCGCCTCGGATGGTGTGACGGCCCGCGTCGATGGCGCATCGGTCGCGGGTGAAGCGTTCGCGAGCGTTCGCACGATGCTCGACCGGGTCTTCCAACTCAGCACGATGTCGCGATCGGGGCCGGAACTGCTGCGTGATGATCGGCTGCGATCAGTGCTGTCGGTTGATGGCTACGAGCACCTGCGCGCGCTGGTCGAGCGCGGCGAGGCGTCCCGGTTCGCGGGGCAGTCGCTCGAGCGCGACCGCGCCATCGAACTGATCGAAAGTGCCAAGCGGATCGCGCGGGCGGTCCGGGCGCAGCGGAGGGGTGGGGCGCAATGATCGACCTGCTGCTGCGCATCAAGTTCGAGAACAGCTGGGTGCTGTGGTTTTTACTGGTTGTGCCCCTCGTGCTGGTGTGGTCGCTGCTGCTGCGTCGACGGGCGATCGGGTTTTCAGCGGTGGACCGCGCGACGCGGATCCAGCCCGGTTGGCGCGAAAGGATGCTTTGGGTACCGGTCGTGATCCGGTGCGTCGCGATCGCGGCGATCGTCGCCGCCGCGTCGCGCCCCCAGTTGGGTGTCGGCAAGGAGCGCACGGTCACCAAGGGCGTGGCGATCATGATGGTGCTGGATCGTTCGCTCTCGATGCAAAGGCCTATGGACTACGCCGGGGAACGGGTGAGCCGTCTCACCGGTGTGAAGCGTGTGTTTTCCGATTTCGTCGTCGGCAACCGTGATAACGGAGGGTCGCTGCCGGGACGCGACGGCGACCTGATCGGACTGGTCGGGTTCGGATCGTTCGCCGAGACGTACTGCCCGTTGGTGCGTGAGTACCCGCCGCTGATCGAAGCCACGGATCAGATGGACTATGCTCGCGGCAGGACCGACGCGGGCACCGCAGTCGGAGACGCGATCGCGCTCGCAGCCGCCCGGCTTAAGTCAGCCGAAGAACAGCTCCAGCGATTCGACGACGTCAACGCAACGGAAGGTGATCCGGAATTCGAGATCGCCTCGAAGGTCATCATCCTGCTCACCGACGGTGAACAGAACGCCGGCGAGCGGAACCCGCTTGAAGGCGCCGCGATCGCCAAGGAGTGGGGCATCAAGATCTATACCATCGGTCTCGGGTCCAGCGGCGGTCTCTTCGGCAGCCGCGGGTCCACCGTGCTGCCGCGCGTGGCCGAACTGACCGGCGGCAAGCACTTCGACACCGCCGACGGAGACGGCCTGCAGGGCGTCTACGCGGAGATCAACGCCCTTGAGCCGACCGAGATCGAGCGCGTCGAGTTCGCGTCGTATCGAGAGTGGTACCACGTCGGGGCTCTCATCGCGCTCGGGCTGATCGCCGTTGACTCGCTGCTGAACTGGGTCGTTCTGCGGAGGGCGATCTGATGCGCCTGATGCACAGCGGCTGGCTCGAGTGGCTATGGCTGCTTCCGGTGATGCTTGGATTGCTCGGCTGGGCGGTCACCACCGCCCGGATGGCACGACTCCGCTTCGTCTCGAACGATGCCGCGAAGCGACTCGCGAGCCCGTTCGGGCTCACGCGGGCGGTTGCACGCGTCGTGCTCCTGAGCATCGGGGTCGTGGCGGTCGTGATGGCGCTCGCCCGCCCCGTCGATCAGGCCCGATCCGCGCCGGTGTTGACCTATGGGCGTGATGTGTGCTTCGTGATCGATGTCTCACGATCAATGCTGGCCGAAGATCTGACTCCGAATCGGCTGGATCGGTCAAAGCTTTGGATCAAGGACGCGCTCGGTGTTCTCTCGGGTGATCGGGTGGCGCTGGTGGCGTTCGCCGGCGACGCGAGGGTCATCTGTCCTCTCACACACGACTACGGATTCTTCGCGACGGTCGTAGACGACCTGCGACCGGAAACGGTCATGTCCGGCGGCACGCTGATCGGCGACGCCATGCGGACCGCACTCGACCGGGTGTTCCTCGATGAAGACGCCGCGCGGTTCCAGGACATCATCCTGATCACCGACGGCGAAGATCAGGGCAGCCTTCCGGTCGCCGCGGCCGAGGCGCTGGGCAAGCGAGACGTCCGGTTGATCGCGCTCGGGATCGGTGACCCAGCCGAGGGTGCTCGCATCCCGATCACCCAGAACAACGAGCTTCAGTACATGACCGATTCCGATGGAGAGGTCGTCGTCAGCCGACTCGACGAGCAAACCCTGCGTGATATGGTCGCCCAGACTCCAGGAGGCCGGTACTACTCGGTTCGGACTGGAGATGTCCGGCTCGACGAGATCTATCGCACCCTGATCGGCGAGGCCGAACAGCGGGTGCTGCAGACTACGGATACCGTGGTCTATCGTGAGTGGTTCCCGATGCTGCTCGGCCTTTCGGCGATGGCTCTCGCGGTGGAGGTGCTCCTTGGTCGACGCTGAACGATTCATTCTGATGCTGGCCCTCATTGTTACGCCGCCCATCGTGGTCCTCGGTCAGGACGCCGGAGGGCTGCGCGAGCGACTTTCGTCCGGTGACGGATCGTTGATGCCCGGCGGGATGCCGGGCCTCGATGGGCTGCCCTTCAATATCCCCGGGCTTGGCGGCCCGAGCGCCGAAGCAGCAACGCCGGTCGCGCCGGTTGAGCCATCGGCCGAGGCTCTCGCTCTTCTCCGCGAGAAACTTGACCAGCCGATGTCGCTCGTGTCGCTCGGTCTGGGATGGTTGGCAGACGAGCGATACGTCGATGCGGCAGAGGCTTTCGACACGCTCCGCGAACGCCATCCGGACATGGCGGCCTTGGCGCTCTACAACGAGGGTTGTGTGCACTACGCCGCCGACGACCGGGCGCTCGCCGAGCAGTATTTTGAGCGGGCGTTGGCCGAGCCGAACGCGTCGCGGATCCATCGCCTCGCAACCTTCAATCTGGGTTCAATCCGCATCGATCGCGTCTCGCACCGACGCGACGAGGTCCTGCCGGGCCTGGACCCGATCACGAACGCGCTGCAAGCCGGGCCGGAGCGGGCGTGGCAGGCTTACGCCGCGGCGGTCGAGCGTTCGATCCGCGATCTTTCGATCGCCTCATCGATGTTCCGGGCCTCACTTCTCGCCGACCCGAGCGATCACGATGCCCTGCACAACCTGCGCTTCGCGCGGTCACAGATCGTTGAGCTCCGACGCGAGCGCGATGCGAAGCGGGTCGAGTTCGAGCAGTTCCTCACCGAGATCATCCAGCCGCAGGAGGCGTTGCAGAAGATCATGGAACTCTCCGAGCGACAGCGTGAACTTGCCGATGACACTCGGGAAGCGCGGCGGCTGCGTGAGACCCCGCGATCGGAGCGAGTTCAGGAGATCCTGAGCGACCAGAAGCGCGTGACCGCCGAGACCGAGGACCTGCTCCGCCGACTCGACGCGATGGCCCGTCGCAGCGATGAACTGTTCGGTGAGCAGAACCCGCTGCTGGCCGGTTTGTTCGATCAGTTGCTCGGCACCGGGGCTGATGCCATCGCCGACGCCGTCGGAGCGCAGCGTTGGGCGGACTTCGAACTCCGCGGCGAGGAGTACGCAGCGGCGCAGGACCTGCAGATGCAGGCCCACGAGGATCTCCGCTCCATCATCGAGGATTTCGCTTCGCAGGTAGAGAACATCGAGGACCTGCTCAGGATGTTCGCGGAGCAGATGGAGCAGCAGGTGCAGCAACTCGAGCAGGACTTCGAGGGCCGGCCGCCGCCGGAGGGAGGCGAAGAGCAGCGCGAAGTCGAGGGCCCGGTCGTTGAGGCGACCGACGACACCGCGCGCCGGATCCTCCAGAAAGAAGAAGGCGACATCCGACGGCGCGACGCGATCGAGCGCCGGCGCCAGCGCGACCGAGGGGAGAACGATTGGTGAGCCGAATCGCGTCATTGCTTTGCCTGTGGTTTGTCGCCCTGTCGGCGTCCCTGTCGTTCGCGCAGAGCGGTGGCACCGACGAGCCCGCCGTTCGTGCTTCCCTGTCCGCCGGGGCGGTCTACATCGGCGACTCGCTGATCTACTCGCTTGAGGTGGTCAACGCCGAACCCGATGCGCCGCCGACTTTCGGTCCGGCATCGCAGCTGGGGTTCGAGATGGAGTTCCTTCGCCAGCAGAACAAGAGTTTCTCGAGCACGGTGATCATCAACGGGCAGGTGACCGAGACGAGCGAGATCAGCTACGTGCTGTTCTACCGACTGACGCCGCGCGATCCCGGCATGTTCGAGGTGCCGTCCGTCACGGTCGAAGCCGGGGACCTGCGCCTGCGCACAAGCCCGGTTCCGTTCCGGGCCGTTGGGCCCTCGCAGCGCGACGACCTTCGCGCGTCGCTCGAAGTGAGCGCGAGCGACCCGTATGTCGGCCAACCGATCGAGGTGACGCTCGAAGTGCTCATCCAGCGTGGCGCGAGCATAAACAACCCCGTCTTCGCGCTCCCCGGCGTGGGCGACCTGTTCTCCGTGCAGGAGCAGTCGGTCACCGGGAGCCGTCGATCGCGCGCCGGGTTCGATTTCCTCGGAGCGCCCGCGGAGATCGAGGTTGATCGCGTCACGATCGAAGATCGCGAGTTCGACCGCGTGCGCGCCAGCCGCACGATCGTCCCACGGGCGGAGGGCACCGCCGACATCGGCCCGGGCACTTGGATCTCCGACTTTGCGCCATCGCGATCGCGCCGACCAGCGCGGGTCGCGGTATCGACCAACGCGGTCTCGATCACCGTTCGCGGGCTGCCCGAGGAAGGTCGTCCGCGCGACTTCACCGGCCTGATCGGTTCCTACACGGTCAGCGCGAACGCAACGCCGACCGATGTCCGCGTCGGCGATCCCATCCGATTCGAACTGACACTCGAAGGACCCGGAGACCTCCGGCGAGTGCCCGCACCTCAGATCGCTGACCTCCCGGGGTTCGATTCGTCGTTCCGCCTGGCCGACCGTGACGCCGAACGACGATTCGGCGACGGCACGGTCACCTACCGCTACATCATCCGAGCCATCACCGATGCGGTCGAGTCGATTCCCAAGGTGGTGCTGAACTACTTCGACCCGTCGCTCGGCGAGTACGCCCTGATCGAGACCGAGCCGATCCCGCTCGAGGTCGAGGCGTCAAGAGTGGTCACCGCGGTGGACGGCGAGTCCTTTTCCGAGCCCGCGACGGAGGCCCAGTCCGTACGCTCGGCCCGCCCGTCCCTGAGCGCGAACCGTAGTGGCGCGGCGCTGCTCGCGGACCAGCCGACGACCCTCGCCGAAGCGGTCCGTTCACCGCTCGTGATCGGCGTCGCCGTCGCGCCGCCCGTCGCCTATTTCGGCGTGCTCGCCGCGATCGCGGTGCGCAGGCGTCGCCAGCGCGGGCCACAGCCGCTGGACGCACGTCAGGCCGCGCGTCGCGCGGCCATCGAAGTCCGACGTGACAACCGCGAACCATCCGAAGCCGTCCGGGCGGCGCTCGTCCGTTACGAAGCCCTGCGCAGCGCGCGGGACGACGATGTGGTCTCGCCGGGCGACGCCGTTGAACGGATCCGCACCGATCACCCCGATCTCTATGATCAGGCCCGAAGCCTGCTTCACGCTTGCGAGGCCGCCCGCTTCGGTGGGAGCACCAACGCGTGCACACCCGAGCAGCGCCAGCAGATGGAGCAGTTGCTCCGCAAGCTGTCTCGAACCGGAGGCGCCCCATGACCCGCGCTCTAGCGATCCTCTGCGTCACACTCGGTCTGGGCTTCGCGTCGATTACCACCGCGCAAACCGAGGCCGCCCAGAATACGAATTCGCCCGAGGCCATCGCCGCCGAGTCTTCGCGGCTGTTCCAGAACGCGGCCGAGACCATCGAATCGGATCGCGCCGGCGCAATCGACCAACTCGAACGATCCATCGAACTGCTTGAGTTCCTGATCAGCCAGCACGGCATCGAGAACGCTTCGATCCACTACAACATCGCCAATGCCCACGCCCTTGCCGAGCGCTACGGTCGGGCGATCGAGCACTACCGGCGAGCGCTGGAGATCGACCCTAAGGACGTTGAGATCCGCGCGAATCTGGACTATGTGCGCTCGCGGGTGCCCGACCGGCTCGGTCCAGCGTTCGAACGATCATGGACCCGGCGTGCGCTCGACTCCGTGCCCGCGCAGATCCGTCTGTGGGGCCTGCTCCTCGTGCTCGCTCTGATGTGGGGGCTGCTGATCGCGCGAGCGACGCTGGCCGACCGTGCCGAACGCGAGCGAAGCGCGGACGACCTCGACGAACAGGCCCGCCCGGTCGTTCCGCTGCTCCCGGTGTTCGCGACCGGTGCGCTCGCAACACTGCTCACACTTACGCTGACGATGGACCTGCTCTGGCCGACCCCGACTTTCGGAGTGATCGCCGACGCACCGGCGATGGCCCGGCAGGGCCCGAGCGAAGCGGCGTACGACCCGGCCTTCGAGCGCCCGCTCAGCCCCGGGGTTGAATTCCGCGTGCTGGAGATCCGCGACGGCATCGAGACCCCGGGACAGTGGGTTCTCGCCGAATTCGGCGACTCGCGTCGCGGCTGGTTCAGGCGCGGCTCGGTCGTGCTGGTCGGGCGCAACTGACCGCCTCTCCGGCTCGATCAGGATCCCCGCTGCTCGCCCGGCTTGCGAACCATCGAACGCCGACGGGCCTTCGCCCGAGCGAGAGCGAGCTCCTGCAGGTCGGCGACTGTATCGAGTTCGTCGAGGATCTCCGCGCCCAGCAGCGTCTCCATGACATCCTCCAGTGTCACCAGGCCTTCGACAGACCCGTGCTCATCGACGACGAGCACCATGTGCTCCTCGCGGCTGATGAGTTCTTCGAGCAGGGGAGCGAGGCGCTGGGTCTCGGGGATGTAGCGGATCGGCTTGAGCATGTCCGCGAGCTTGCGCGAGCCATTGCCGGACAGGCACGCTTCATGGATGTCGGTGCGCAGCACCATGCCCTCGAAATGGTCAGCGCTCGAGGCTACCGGGATACGCGAGTGTGTGAGCCGGGGATGGTCCTTGACGACCTCTTCCGCGGTCATGTCGGCCTGCAGCCAGAACATCTCGGTGCGAGGCGTCAGCACGTCGCGGGTGCGGACGTCGTCCAGTTTCAGCGCGTTGGTGATGAGTTCGTAGCCGCGCCGGTGGATGCCGCCGGTGTCCCGCCCCATCTCGGCGGTCATCATCAGGTCGTCGCGGGTGACCGTGTTCGCGATGCCCTGCCCTCCGAGCAGTTTCGGGATGCCCTGCAGCAGCAACACGATCGGGAGCAGGACGGTGACGAGCATGCTGATCGGGCGGGCGACCAGCGGCGCGAGGGTCCGCGAGTACCGCGCGCCGAGCGTTTTGGGGACGATCTCGGAGCAGATCAGGATCGCCAGCGTGAGCACGCCGGACGCGATGGTGACCCAGAGCTGCTCCTGATCGCTCGCGCCGTTCACGCGAGCGAGGCGGCCGGCCTCGTTGCCCACGCCGGCGGCCCCGAACATGTTCGCGACGGTGTTGAGTGTCAGAATCGCGATCAGAGGCCGGTCGACGCGGTCGCGCAGGTCCCACAGGATCTCGCCGGACCTCTTCCCCGTTTTGCGCATCGACTCGATCTGCGTCGGCGTAACAGACAGCAGCGTCGCTTCGAACAGCGAGCAGCAGAACGAGATCAGCAGGGCAAAGAAAAAGTAACCCGCAAGGGTTAGCGATAGCATGATGCTCCTTCCGCACGGGGCGGAGCCGGATGATACCCGAACGCGATGTTCATCCGGTCCGGAGTGCGAGTTCCGATGCCCGCCTGCCGCTCTCCATCGCCCCGTTCAGCGACGTGTTCGCGAGGTGGTCGCCGCAGACCACCACTCCGGACTCGGCGACGAATTCGCGAGCAACCGGGTC
>JANSXG010000047.1 GCA_024743075.1 bacterium
CCGCCTTCGGATGCCGTCGCCGTCGTCGAGGCCCAGCCGGATCGCGACGCATCGGTGCCCGAAACGCCGTTGGCCGACGCTTCGTCGTCCTCGGAACCCGACCCCCAGCCCGAAGTCGTCCAGAGTTCCCAACTCGATCTCGACGAACTGCTCGGCATTGAGGACGAGCCGAATCGGATCACGCCCGAAATGGCGATCGAAGACGCGTCGTCCGGATTCCAGGGCCCGCGCACGCTCTCGCAGCAGGCGACCGCGGAGTTCGCTGAACTCGCCCTTCAGGCGTCCGGAAGCGTCGAGGAGGCCAGTGAGATCGCCAACGCCATCAGCCCCGACGACCAGGTAACGGCTTCCGACGACGCCCTCGTCATCGGAAGGGTCACGATCCCCGGCTCCGGAACCGAGGCCGACCCCTACGAGTTGCCTTGGGGCGTCCTGATCTCCGCGATCCGCACCTACAACCCGCGCCTGGAGATGACCGACCTGCCCGGCTGGGCCGACGCCCTCAACGACAAACATGTGCGTCTCACCGGCTTCGCGTTCCTGCCCGTGGTCGCCAGCGAAACCGACGAGGTTCTGCTCATGCTCAACCCGTGGGACGGCTGCCATATGGGAGCCCCCCCGACTCCCTACGACAGTGTGGAAGTTATGCTCGATGAGCCCGTCAACATGGGCGGACGCAACGGCTTTGTTACAGTCACCGGGAAGTTCAACGTGGATCCGTTTCTGGTTCGCGGATGGCTCGTCAGCCTGTACACGATGGACCGCGCGCGTCTCGAATTCGCTGGCAGTTGAACGCCGAATTCCCGGTCGTCAGGTCCGATTTTCCTCCGACCATCTTTAGTATTTCCCCGATCGGTCGTTCCAGAATCGCCGACCTTGCTGTCTACTGGAAGCCGAGGGCCTTCTGGATCCCGACGGCGGTCGCCGTGGGAGGGGGCTTCGAGGGAAGTCGTGAGGGCACTTCTCGATGATTATCGACTCTAGGAAGGGAGTTTGTTCGTGAGAACATCCACCATGTCACTTTTGCTGGGCGCGTGCCTTTTTGCCGCCGGCAGCACGATCTCGGTCGCGTCAGCGGCCGACTTCGGCGTCAGCGCGAAGTCCGGTAACAAAATCGTTCGGATCGATACCACGCGCCTGAGCGGACCGCAGCAGCAGTCGCTGTCCAACATGCACAGCATCGATTACGGCTCATACTCATGGGTCGAGGTCACCCCGGCGCAGCTCGAGGCTCTGAACGCCGCGGGCGTTCCCTCGCACGAGGTCGAGCGTCCGTTCACGCTCCGACTGGGCGAACTCTCCTTCGATCCACTCGTCGATGGCGAGCCCGACCACGCCGACGGCTGGGGTGCCAGTCGCGCCGGTGACGGCAACGATCTCCGCCTCGTCCAATTCAACGGTCCGACCAAAGCGGAGTGGATTCAGTCGCTCGAAGCTTCCGGCCTCCGGATCATGCAGTACATCTACCCCAACACCTACATTGTCTGGGGTGATGCCGCATCGCGCGACGCCGTCGCGAACCTCCCCGAAGTCCGCTGGACCGGCTCGTTCGCTCCGGCCTACAAGGTCCAGCCCCGCTGGCGCAACCTCCCGGCCGAGAAGATCCAGGTGAGCGTCCTGATGACCCGCTTCGCCGATGTCGACGCGATCGCGCAGGAACTGGGCATCTACGCCGCCAAGGGCGTCGAGTCGCGCAACCTCAACGACCGCTTCGCCATCGCGTCGATGGTCGTTGGCGGTGACCAGCTCCGTGCCCTCGCCCAGATCCCTGGCGTGTACTCCGTGCAGCCCCGTCCGACCGACGGCGGCCTGCGTGGTGAGATGACCAACCAGATCAACGTCAACAATGTGGACGGCTCCAACGCCGCCTTCCCGGGCTACATGGACTGGCTCAACACCGTCGGTCTCAGCGGCCAGGGCGTCATCATCGCGAACGTCGACGGCGGCATCCAGGACAACCACCCCGATCTCGTCAATCGCATGGTCCCCTTCAGCGGTGACACCGCCGGCGGCGGCGCATCGTCCAGCCACGGCACCCATACCGCCGGCATCATGGCCGCCGACGGCGCTTCCGGGAACACCGACTCGTTCGGCTTCCTCCGCGCCCTCGGCGTCGCTCCCGGCGCGAACATCGGCGAGCAGGTCTACAGCCCGACCTTCACGCAGCCCGGCGGCATGCTCAAACTCATGCGTGAGTCGCGCGAGAACGGCGCGTTGCTGTCCGGCAACTCGTGGGGCCCCTCGGGTTCGCCTCAGGGCTACGACGACGACACCATGCAGGTCGACATCGGCGTACGCGACGCGATCGACAGCGAGCCCGGCAACCAGCCGCTCACCTTCGTCCTGTCCTTCATGAACGGCAACGGCGGAACCTCGTCCCAAGGCTCGCCCGACGAAGCCAAGAACATCTTCAACATCGGTTCGACCAAGGGCCAAACCTCCGGCGGCGCACAGATCCTCGATATCGACGATCTGTCGTCCAACACCGCGCACGGCCCCGCGCTCGACGGTCGCACCATCCCGCACATGGTCGCCCCCGGCTGCCGAGTGGACTCCTCGTCCTCCGGCTCGGGCTACGCCCTTCTCTGCGGCACATCGATGGCCTCACCGCATGTTTCGGGAGCTGTCGCGCTCTTCATCGAGCACTATCGCAACATCCTCGGTGATCCGAGCGCCGAGCCGAGCCCCGCTCTGATCAAGGCGGCGTTCCTCCCGGTGGCGCGATCGCTCGCGGGCAACCTCGACGCCGACGGCGGCGTCCTCGGTCACCCCTTCGACTCAAAGCAAGGTTGGGGCCGCATGGACCTCGAAGCCGTGGTCACCGCCGATCCGCTCGGAACCCAGTACTTCGATAACCCGCAGGTCTTCGACGCCACCGGTCAGGAGTGGACCGTCAGCATTTCCGCGCTCGACATCAATCAGCCGATGCGCATGATGCTCGTCTGGACCGATGCCCACGGGCACGGCCTTGGCGGCTCGACCCCGGCCTGGAACAACGACCTCGATCTCGTGGTCGAAGCCAACGGCCAGACCTACTACGGCAACAACATCGGTGCAACGGGCTTCTCCACGCCCGGCGGTTCGCCGGACATGATCAACAACACCGAGGGCGTCTACCTGCCCGCCGGTACCGCCGCCGCGAACATCACCGTCCGCGCGGCGAACATCAACTCCGACGGCATCCCCGGCGTCGGGAGCGGAACCGATCAGGATTTCGCGATCGTGATCTACAACGCCGCCGAAGAGCCCGGTTACGCGCTCACCTCGCCGAACGCGACGCAGGTCATCTGCGCTCCGGCCGACGCGGTCTACACCATCAACGTTGATTCGATCCTCGGCTTCACTGACCCGGTCAACCTCTCGGTCTCCGGCGAACCTGCCGGTACCACGGCGACCTTCTCGACCAACCCGGTCGTCCCCGGTTCGTCTACCACGCTGACCATCGGCAACACCGGCGCAGCCGCCGGCGGCGTCTACAGCATCAGCGTCATGGGTGAGTCCGGAGGCATCGAGCGTTCGACTTCCGTCACGCTCAACCTGTCCTCCGGAGTGCCCGGCGTGGCGAGCCTGCAGTCGCCGGCCAACGGCGCTTCCGGCACTTCGCTCGTCCCCAGCTTCGACTGGAGCGATGTTGCGCAGGCCGCGGGTTACTCGTTCGAACTGGCGACCGACGCCGCGTTCAGCAACGTGGTCGCGACCGCCGACACCGAAGCCTCCGAGTACACGCTCGACGGTCTCACGCTCGACTCGCTCACGACCTACTACTGGCGCGTCACCGCGAGCAACGCCTGCGGCGACGGTTCCGTGTCCGCCGTGAGCTCGTTCCAGACCCGCGATGTGCCCTCGCTGCTGCTCGTCGACGACGATGACAACAGCCCGAATGTGCAAGACGCCTACGTCGCCATGCTCAACCAGATGGGCATCGACTACGACCTCTGGGACACCAACAACTCCGATACCGAGCCCGACTTCGCGACGCTCGCCGGGTACTCGGTCGTCCTCTGGTTCACCGGTGACGAATTCGGCGGAGCCGCGGGTCCCGGCGCAGCCGGCGAAGCCGCTCTCGCGCAGTTCCTCGACGCCGGCGGCTGCCTGCTCATGAGCTCGCAGGACTACCTCTACGACCGCCTCGGATTCGGCGGCACCACGCCGAACGCGTTCATGACCGACTACCTCGGTATGGCCGCCCCGATCGATCACGACGAAAGCCAGACCTCGGTCACCGGCTCGTCGATCTTCTCCGGCATCGGCGCTCAGTCGCTGAGCTACCCGTTCACCAACTTCTCCGACATCGTCGGCCCGACCGCCAGCGCCGAGCTGGCGTTCTCCGGCAACCAGGGAGACGCGGGTACGGTCGTGATGGACGACAACTCGCTCGCCGTATTCCTGCCGTGGCCGCTCGAAGCGATCGGCAGCGTCAGCGATCGGGTGGCGATTTTCGAGGCCTTCCTCGCCAACTGCCCCGGCGATTCCGAGCCGTGCGTGGGTGACGTCACGGGCGACAATGTCGTCGACCTGGCCGACCTCAACCTCGTGCTCGCGAACTTCGGTCAGGCCACGAGCGACGGCGACGCCAACGACAGCGGCAACGTCGACCTCGCCGACCTGAACATCGTGCTCGGCGCGTTCGGAACCAACTGCGACTGATCGCACCGCCGCTCAGATCCTTCAAGGCCGCTCCGATCGGAGCGGCCTTTTTCGTGCGCGGGTCGTGTCAGCCGGCACCAAAGAGGTGATCTTCGAGCATCAGGCTTAGGCAGTGGTATACCGGCAGGTGTTGCTCCTGCACATGCAGCGTGCGCGTCGCGGGCACACGCACAGCGCAGTCTGCGAGTTCGGCCATCCGTCCGCCGCCGTGGCCGACAAGAGCCATGGTCCTCGCGCCGCGTGCCGAAGCCGCCTGCATCGCCAGCACCACATTCCGAGAATTCCCGCTCGTGCTAATGCCCACCAGCACGTCGCCGGGTTTGCAGAACGCCCACGCGAGCTGGGCGAACTCCATCTCGCCGGCGACATCGTTCGCCACCGCCGTCCGCAGCGACACGAAGCCGGTCAGAGGCACAGCGCGGATGCCACGCTGCAGCCGATCGGCGAGATCCGGCGAGAGGCCGGCTCGCTCCTCATCCGTCAGCGGGCGCTTCGATTCGAAGCCCTTGACCAGTTCGCCGGCCCAGTGCTCCGCATCGGCAGCGCTTCCGCCGTTGCCACACAGGTAGATCGTGCCGCCCGACTCGACGCACGCGCGAAGCGCCTCAAAGGCCCGCTCCACAGAGTCGCGGATCGCCGCGAGTGCCTGGTGGCGGGTTCCAAGGTCGTCAAGGTGGCGAGACACGGTGGCTGAAATCTGAACCAATCCATTGTTCCTGCTAGGTGTTCTGGAGGCGGCGAATCCGGCGGCCTACCATCCTATCCCGATTCGCCGGGTCGCTTGGCGACCGACGGATCTGCCAAACCCCGACCTCCTCGCGCCGAAGCGCCACGAAAGGACACCCAGCATGGCCGTCACCACTCCCAACGCCACCGAAGCCCTTCTCACCTGCCAGGCCGACAACCTCGTGTTCTATCAGTCCGTGCGGGCGTACCACTGGATGGTGCCCGGACACGTCTTCTTCACGCTCCACGAACAGTTCGAACAGCTCTACACCGCCCTCACCGCGTCCGGCGACGAGATCGCAGAGCGGCTGCTGACAATCGGCGCAACGCCCGTGCTGACCCTGTCCGACGCGGTCGCCAAGGCCACGGTCGAAGAGGTCAGCCCGAAAAACTGGAAGCCTGACCAGATGGTCCAAGGCACGATCGACGGCCTCGGCAAACTGCTCGAGTCGTTCCACAACGCCGCGAACGTCGCCGATGAGGCGGGTGATCGTGGAACAGTCGCCCTGCTCGAAGACCTGATCCAGCAGTTCGAGAAGCGCCGCTGGATGTTCCAGGCATACCTCGGGAGTAACCCGGCGGGCTGAGTCGATTGGCCGGATCTCCGGCAACGATCGCCTACAATCGAGATCCATGCACCGTGCCACGACACAACTCGGGCTCGCGGACGATGTCGTGCGCGAGAAGCACGCCTCGGCGCTGCGATCTCGAATTCGGGGCGAGGTCCGCTTCGGCACCCACGACCGGATGCTCTACGCCACCGACGCTTCGATCTATCAGGTCGAGCCGCTCGGTGTCGTCATCCCCGCCGACGCGGATGACCTTCGCGCAATCGTTGCGTTTTGCGCCGAACACGGTCTCCCGATGCTCCCGCGCGGGGGCGGCACATCTCTCGCTGGGCAGTGCGTCAACCGGGCCGTCGTCATCGACTGCTCGGCTAACTGTCGCGACATCGTCGAATTGGACGAAGCCGGGCAACGCTGTCGCGTGCAGCCGGGGATCACGATCGACGATCTCAACGGCGCCATCGCTGGCACCGGCCTGTTCTTTGCGCCAGACCCTTCGACCACCAAGCAGGCCAACGTCGGTGGCTGCATCGGCAACAACGCAGCCGGCACCCGGTCCATCAAGTACGGCAGGACCAGCGAGAGCGTCCGGGCGGTTGAACTCATCCTCGCGAGCGGTGACACCGTGACGCTCGGCCCGGGCGATCCCGACTCGCCACGCACGGGCACCGAGCGACGCCTCGCGGAGGGCCTCGTTGACATTTGCGACCGATACGCCGGCCTCATCCGCGAGCGGTTCCCGAAGACGAAGCGCCGCAACGCCGGCTACGCCCTCGACATGATTCTGTCGGAGATCGACCGGGCCCGCGATGCCGGCGTCAATCCGGTGGACGCGATCAATCTCGCCTCGATCGTCTGCGGCGCAGAGGGCACGCTCGGTCTGGTCAGCGAGGCCACCCTCACGCTGCATCCGAAGCCGCGTGCCAAGGGCCTCGCGGTCATCGGCTTCGAGAACCTCGACGACGCCATCGCGTGCGTCGAGCCGATCCTCTCGCTCGATCCCGCGGCGGTCGAACTGCTCGACGACCTCGTCATCTCCCTCGCCCGAACCAACATCGAGTACCGCGACTACGTTCTGCTTATGCCACAGCCGAAGTCCGGCAAACTCATGGCGGTTCTCTATGTTGAGTTCTTCGCCGACTCCGATCCGTCGGAGATCGAGTCGAAGTTCGACGCGCTCGAAGCGCAGCTCGCTGGGCTAGATCAGGCATCGACGGCGACGATGTCGCGCTACACCGACGCGAGCGCGATGGACAAAGCCCTCAAACTCCGCAAAGCCGGCGAGCCGCTGCTCCACGCAATCCCCGGCAAGCGCAAACCACTCGGCTTCGTCGAGGACAACGCCGTCCCGGTCGAGAACCTCGCCGAGTTCGTGCGCCGCTTCCGCGACATCGTCGAGGGCCACGGTACCCGCGCCGCGTTCTGGGCCCACGCCTCCGTCGGCGTGCTGCATGTCCGCCCGCTGCTCGATACCCGCGATGCCGCAGATCGCCAGCGCATGGAGGAGATCGCGACATCCGTCGCCGACCTCTCCAAGGAACTCGGCGGCGTGATGTCCGGCGAACACGGCGACGGACGCGTGCGAGGCCCGCTGCTCGAACGCTACTTCGGTCCCGAATTGATGAACGCGTTCCGCGAGGTCAAAGAGCTGTTTGACCCCATGGGCCTGATGAACCCCGGCAACATTGTCGAGCCCAAGGGCATCGAGACCATCCACGAGCAGCTTCGCACCCGCCCGCGCGGCGAGAACCTGACCTTCAAGCCCGTCGAGACTTACTTCGATTACTCCGATGAGCACGGCTTCGACCACGCCGTCGAACTCTGCAACGGCGCGGGCGTCTGCCGCAAGAAGCAGGGCGGCACCATGTGCCCGTCGTACCGAGGCACGCTGGACGAGCGTCATTCCACACGCGGGCGCGGCAACGCGCTTCGACTCGCCATCAGCGGACAGTTCGGGGCGAACGGCGATCCGGCATGGTGCGACGACGAAACGCTCGGAACGCTCAACCTCTGCCTGTCCTGCAAGGCCTGCAAGACCGAGTGTCCGAGCAATGTCGACATCGCGCAGTACAAAGCCGAGTACCTCGCGCAGTCCTACAAGCACGCCGGGACGGTCCCGCTCCGCGCGAGAGTCTTCGGCAACGTGCGCACGCTCAACCGCGTCGGATCGGCCTTCGCGCCGATCTCGAACTGGGTCGCGAACTCGATGCCGAACCGCGCGGTCGTGAATCCCGTCCTCGGCCTCGCGAAGCAGCGTACGCTCCCCGCTTTCGGCAGGTCTCTGCACGCGCAGATCAAACGCCCCGAGCACGCGATCAACGCCGGCCTGCCGCACGACGCACCGACGGTGCTCATTTACGCCGACTGCTTCACGACCTACAACGATCCGGACATCGGCCTCGCCAGCGCGAAGGTCCTCAACGCGTTCGGCTACCGCGTCGCCCTGCCGAAGATCACCTGCTGCGGACGTGCGCCGGTCTCGACCGGTCTGCTCGACACCGCGAGGTCGTGCGCATCCTCGGCCTCCGAGACCCTCGCCCGCGCGTGGAACGAAGCGGCCAACCCGGTCGCGATCGTCGCATGCGAACCATCGTGCCTCAGCACCATCGCCGACGAATGGCAGAAGTTCGCAGGGATGGAATCCGAGGCACTCGCTCAGGCGGCCGAGCGGTCGATGCTCGTTGAGCAGTTCCTCGATGCACACTGGGACAACCACCCGAAGAAGCCGACCTTCCATCGTCCCAGCGCCACGGTCGCCGTCCATGCCCACTGCCACCAGAAGGCGCTTTGGGGGCCACAGACCACCGCAAACTTCATCAAGCGCATCGCGGGCGCCGACCGCACGGTCGTGCTCGACACCGGTTGCTGCGGTATGGCGGGTTCTTTCGGCTACACAGCCGATCGCTACCAACTATCCATGACGATCGGCGAACTCGACCTGTTCCCGAAGGTCCGCGCCCTCGGCGCCGACGATACCCTCATCGCACCCGGCACCTCGTGTCGCCACCAAGTCCACGACGGCACCGGACGCGATGCGCTGCACCCAATGCAGTACGCCGCCATGATGCTCCGCCGCTGACCCGATTCAACCGACGCACTTGAGAGAGAGGAATCCAGAATGACCATCGCCACCACCAGCGCGACGAGCACCGGCACGACGCTTGATTCGATCAACCCCGCGACCGGCGAGGTGGTCGGGAGCGTCTCGGTCTCAACACCCGACGAGGTCCGCGCCGCCGTCGCGAAAGCACGCGCCGCCCAACCCGCATGGGAAGCGCTCTCGCTCGACGAGCGCGTCGAGAAGCTTCTCTCGGCTGGTCCGGCACTGCTCGACCGCGCCGATGAACTCGGCGAACTGCTCTGCCGTGAGATGGGTAAGCCGCTCGCCGAAGCCACGGGAGAGGTCCGCGCGTGCGCTTCGAACTGGGAGACCGAACTCCGCGAGATCGCGGACGCCCTCAAGCCTCAGGTCGTCGAAGACGAGCACACCCGCTCGACGGTCTACCGCGACCCGCTCGGTGTCTGCGCCGCGATCACGCCTTGGAACTTCCCGATGCTCATGCCGCACTGGCTGCTGCTCCCAGCGCTGATCGCGGGCAACACGGTTGTCTTCAAGCCTTCCGAAGAGACGCCTCTGATCGGCCAGGCCTACGCCGACGCGCTCAGCGCTGTCCTCCCCGAAGATGTCCTCATCACCGTCCACGGCGCCGACGAGCAGGGCAAGGCCCTCGTCGCGTCCGAGGTCGACCTCATCGTCTTCACCGGATCGCGCGAGGTCGGCAAGAAGATCATGGCCGAAGCGGCGGGGGGGCTGAAGCGAGTACTCCTCGAACTCGGTGGCAAGGACCCGCTGCTCGTCCTCGAAGGTGCTGACCTCGACGCCGCCGCGACCTTCGCCGCCCGCAACGCCTTCCGCAACGCGGGTCAGGTTTGCGTCTCGACCGAGCGCATCTACGTCTCCGACAAACTCCACGACGACTTCGTCGCCAAACTCCGCGCCGAGTCGGCCAAACTCGTCGTCGGCGACGGCATGGCCGAGGGCACGGCGATCGGTCCGATGATCAACGCCGGCCAGCGCGACCACGTCCTCCGTCAGATCAACCAGGCCGGCACCGACGGCGCGACCGTCATCGTCGCCGACGGCTCCGAGGCACCCGCCGGCGAGGGCAACTTCGTCCGGCCGACGATCCTGACCGGCGTCACCCACGCCATGGAAGTCGCTATGGAAGAATCATTCGGCCCCGTGGTCACCGTCACGAAGGTCACCACGGATGACGAGGCCGTCGTCCTCGCCAACGACACGCCCTACGGCCTCGGCGCCGCCGTCTTCGGCGACCCCGAGCGTGCCAAACGGGCCGCCCGGCGCATCAAGGCCGGCATGGTCGGCATCAACAAGGGCCTCGGCGGCGCGAGCGGCACGCCCTGGGTCGGCATGAAGCAGTCGGGCATCGGCTTCCACTCCGGGCCCGAAGGCCATCGCCAGTTTGCCCAGGTCCGGGTCGTCAGCGAGGCGAAGTAAGCCGGTTCGGTCCACACCGATCGCCAAAAAAGAACAGCGGCGTGGATCGCGAGATCCACGCCGCTTGTTGTGTCCGACCAACTCAGCCGCGATTAGCGGTAGAGGTTGGTAGCTTCGGTCTCGTCCACGGAACTGGTCAGTTCCGCGGCGTCCATCGAGACGCGGAAGCGAGCGTCCGCCGGTTCCAGAGCTTCGACCGTGACGACCCAGCGAACCTTGGCGCCCGGATCGAGTTCCGGGAGGGCCGCGAAGGTGATGATGCGCCCGTCAACGCTCGCCGCGGTCGGACCGCTGGTCGTCACCAGGCGCTGGCTCGGGGGCAACTCGGCCGTGATGACGATCTGGGTGCCGTCGGCCGAACCCTGGTTCGTGACCTCGATCACGTACTGGGTCTGCTGTCCGACCTCGACGGGGTCCACTTGGTCAATGACTTCGAGCAGCAACGCGGGGATACCCACGAAGCGGGTGTTGCACGAACCGGTGACCTCTTCGGCGCAGGCGGCGTTCACGACCACGTTGGTGGACACGGTGCCGCGCTGGTTGGCCTTGATGCGGAACTCGTACGTCCGCGTGGCACCGGCTTCGAGCGTGCCGGCGTCCCAGACGACCATGCCGTTGCGGACCGTCCCGTTGCCGGACGCCGAGACGAACTCGCTGCCCAGCGTGGTCGGCAAGGTCGCGCTGACCACCGTGTTGTTGGCCGGACCGTTCCCGGTGTTCTCGACGGTAACCGTGAAGGCCGAGTTGCGATCGAGGTAACGCTGCTCGGGGCACTCAACGGTGACGCTGAGTTCCGGCTGCAGGATCGCGGTCTGCGTCGCCTGCGACTCGTCGGTCAGATTCGAACCGCCCTTGGCGACCGCTCGGCTCTCGAACTCGCCGGCCTCGTTGGCTTTCACGCGAACCGCGTAGGCGCGGGTCTCTCCGGGCATCAGGTCACCGACATTCACGAGCACATCGCCGGCACCTGAAACGGTGGTCCAGCCGTTCGGCAGCGGATCTTCGATGGTGACGCCGGTGGCGACGCCGCTACCGGAGTTGGTGACCTCATACTCGAGGACCATTTCGTCGCAGAGCAGCGACTGCATCGGCGCGTTCTTCACGAGCTGGAGCGCCGGCTCGACGACCTGGACCTCGCTGCAGAGCGAGGCGTCGTACGCGACGGTCGCGCAGCCGCCGATCGAGCCAGCATCCTCGGCCGCGCCGCGGATCATGATCGACTGCTGCTCGCCGGGCTCCATCGAGGCGAATACCCAAGTCGCGACGCCGTCGCTCATCGAGGCGGCGTCCGGGTTCATGCTCAGCACATTCATCGTGCCGGCCATTGAGTCGCTGACTCGAACATCGCCGAGTTGCAGGGAACTCAGGTTCGTCACGCGGATCTCATAGTCAAAGGGCTGGCCGACATTGACCGAGGCCGGCAGGATCTTCTCCACGAGCACCGCGGAGGTCGCCATGTCGCCGGTCGGGTAGGCCATCGAGACAACGTTCGTGCCGCGGGCAGGGGCGGCCTGCGGCTCGGAAACGCGGACGGTCTCTGCGGGGCGAGCGGGACGCGCCGGGCGGTCGTCCATGTCCGGCTCGGTTTGGGCCGGCGCCTCGACGCGGGCCGGACGGTTGCGCTCGCCACGATCGACCTGCCAAGGGTTGTCCCAGTCGATCGAGTTGTGACGCGCCGTTTCCGGCGTGATGACCGCGCCCTCGGTGGTCGTCGCGACGGGGACGCTGCCCGAGGACGAGCAACCGGTCAGGAGGGAACCGCCCGTCGCACACGCGACGAGCAGGGCCGAGGCAGTAAGTTTCTTGCTGTTCATAGTGTCTTTCCAAATGTTCAAAAAATGAGAATCCCAACCGGCAAAGGGGTCGATTATTGGTCACCCCGCGCCGGCATCAATTTCCAATGTAGGCTCAATCAGGCGGCGCTGCGACAAATTTGGTCAAAGAATCCCGACCCTTTCGTGGACAACTCGGTCACCCCGGACGAGACGATACGGATATACCCGCGGCTAATCAGCCGAGCCTTCATCTTCGTCCAGCGATCGCCAAAGCCCACCCACAACTGGTAGTCAGCGCGGTGGCCGCTCCCCTCCTCGTACAGGCGAAGAGCCTGCGCAAGGTGCCTCTTCTCGTGCTCGGACAGTGCCATGGGCCCGTCCTTTCCTTTTCAATGTGGCGCGGCGAACGCACACGCCGGACCGTCGGCGACTGAATCCAAAAGACCCCTACCGGAACAACCGGAGGTTCAGTCGAATCCGCACGGCAGCGACACACAGAGAAGGAATGGCGAATGAATAGATAAGGCCGTTTAGTCTCGTGTGTAATCGGACGCCCGTGCAGTCCCCAGCGTACACAAACTGGTGGGGGTTGCAAGTCTAAGTCGATGATTGGCAGTGATTTACGGAATTTGTCTGCCGGAACCGTCCTCTGGCGGCACACTCGGCCAGCGACGAGTTCCGCGCGTACGCTAGCATGACGCTCCCAGAGCCCGATTGGGGCCAGATCCGCCAGACGCGAGGACCAATGACCACCGCCCTGCACACCCCGACGACCGAGTTCGAGAAGATCGATCGCTGCGCCGACCTGCCGCACCGTCCCCGAGTCCTGCTGGGCAAAATGGGCCTGGACGGCCACGATCGGGGGGTCAAGGTGATCGCCCGGGCCCTGCGCGATTCGGGCGTCCATGTTATCTACTCCGGCCTGTGGCAGACGCCGCGCAGTCTCGCAGTCTCCGCTCGCGACGAAGATGTCGATGTGGTTGCCGCCTCAATGATGTCCAACTCCCACATGGTGCTGGGTCCGCGACTGCTCGAAGGCCTCCAGGCAATGGGACGCTCGGACATCCCGGTCCACATGGGCGGCATCCTGCCCCAGGAGGACCTGCCCAAGCTCAAGGAAGCTGGTGTCGCGGCGTGCTTCCCGACCGGGACGGGCCTCGCCGAGGTGGTGGAGGCGACCCGTTCGGCCGTGAAGGATCGTCAGCGACAGCTGTCCGACCACCCGACCGCCCAGCTCGCCCGCGACATCTCGCTCGCGCACGACGGCAAGCCCATCCGCGACGGGGCGAAACGCCAGCGCCCGAAGCGGGTCATCGGAATCACCGGGTCGCCCGGCGCCGGCAAGAGCACGCTCGTTGCCGCCCTCGCCAGCGAACACGCCCGGCGGTCCGAGAAGGACTCCTCGCTTGGTCGCGTCGCCGTCGTCGCCTTCGACCCGCAGAGCCCGATCACGAACGGCGCCCTGCTCGGCGACCGCCTCCGCGTGGACTTCAACCGCCTCGAGGAGCGCGTCTTCTATCGCTCACTGGCGATCAGCGGCGAGGACTACCACGCTCTCGACGACATCATCGACCTCATCGGCGGCTGCGATACCGTCGGGGACATGGCCCCCTTCGACACGCTCTTCATCGAGACCGTTGGCGCCGGCCAGAACGAGGTCAAGATCCGTCAGCATGTGGACCACACCGCGGTGGTGTTGGTGCCGGGGATGGGCGACGCAGTCCAGATGGACAAGGCCGGCATCCTCGAGATCGCCGACACCTTTGTCTGCAACAAGGCCGACCACCAGGGCCAGAACGAACTCATGCGGGATTTGCAGGACATCGCCGGCAAACGCAAGGTCGTCGAGACCGTCGCGACCCACGGGCAGGGCATCGCCGACCTCTACGATCGCCTGATGGGCAACGCGTGAGCGAAACCGTTTTCCTGACGGACGCGATGCTCGCCGAGGCGGAGGCCGTCGGACTGCGCCTCCGCGCCTGCGTACATGAGGCGCTGATCCGTTCGATCGGCAGCATCCCGACTGCTCACGACCTGGGCGTTGCGACCGGGCTGGACGGCGTGGTCTGCAAGCGGATCGCTAAATTGCTCCGCGACGGGCCGGGGCCTGGCGTGCTCACCCACGCCCCCAGTGTCGCGAACCTGCGCGACTTTGCCAGCACCCTGGAGAGCCGCCGCAACCTCGGCCCGCTCGAGTCGTTCGCGCTGCGCGACGCCATCCACAAGTTCGAGAAATTCATCCAGGCTTTCGGCGGATCGAAGGGCGAACTCACCCGGGTCCTCCGTGGTCGGGAGACCAAAGCTTCCCAGAAACCAATCGCGACCGAGCCCCGCTGGGCGGTCCGGGCTGACGACGGGCGACTGCTGGACGCCTCAGATGGTTCGCCGCTCGCAGCAATCACCGAGCTCAATCCGCTCCGGGAAGACCCAGCTGGCCTTGCCGACCGGCTGGAAGCGCTCGCCGTGGCCGGCATCGTCATCACCTGGTCCGGCTCGCTCGCCGAAGAGCTCTTCGCTCGCGACCCGGGTGCGTGGGGCGGCGAACGGCTCGATCAACTCGGCAAACTCTGTCGCGACCTCGCTCCGGAACTGCGTCGTCGCGGCGTGCGATGGCTGCTCCGCCCGCACTGCCGCCACGTGCTCTGCGACCCGCAGCGCTGCGTCAGTTTCCTGCGGACCCAAGTCAGCGGTGGGGCGGTCCGCCAAGCCAGCGGCATCGCCCTCGACCCGAGCGCGCTGCTCGAGCAGTCCATGCTGAACGCATCGTCCGGCGCCGGTGCGACCCCCGAGGAGTTCGTCGGCCGCGCGATCCGCGTGCTCGGTCCGGTGAGCGACTGGCTTCTGCTCTCCAGCGTGAAGCCCGCCGAGCAGGATGCTGAGTCCGATTTCGAGTCCGCACCCCTCCCGGCGCGTTGCCCGCTCGGCGACGGTGCGCTCGATCTCACTCGCCTCGGAGAGGATCTGAGGTCGGTCGCGCCGTTCCTGCAGAATGTCGCGCCTAGCGACGGCGACCCGCGACCCCAACTCGACGCCCTCCGAGCCATGCTTCGGGGCGACGAGGCCTGACACCGCGGATACACTGCCCCTCTGACCCCGACTCCTGATCCCGGAGCCACGAGCCGATGCCCGCAGCCAAGCCCCACAAGCCGAACCTCGATCACCCGACCCTGAAACTCGTCAAGGAAAAGTTCCCTGACACCAAGTTCAAGGCCACCGAGTATCGCGGGCAGACCTCCCTCATCGTCGCGCCGCAGGATTTCCACGAGGTCATGCGCTTTCTCCGCGATGACGAACGCTGCGCCTACGACTTCTTGTCCGAGTGCTTCGGCATCGATTACCTGAACTACCCCGCCCCCCAGCCCGGCCGATTCGCGGTGGTCTACAACCTCGTCAACACCAAGACCGCCGACCGCTTCTTTGTGAAGGTCTATGTCGACCCTTCTCTCCCGACCGACGGTATCGAGAAGGATCCCGCTTTGGTCATCGACAGCGTCTGCGATCTCTGGCCCAGCGCCGAATGGCCGGAGCGTGAGGTGTTCGACATGTTCGGCATCCGCTTCAACGACCACCCGGACATGCGTCGAATCCTGACGTGGGAAGAGTACCCCGGCCATCCACTCCGCAAGGACTACCCCCTGCGTGGCCGCGGTGAGCGCGAGCATTTCAAGATCGTCGACCGTTCCGACGCCTGAATCGCCTTCAGGCCGACACGCCCGCACGCCGAATCCGCTCCACGCAGCTTGTCACGATCTCGATCGCCCGATCGATTTCGTCGTCGGTGGTGTCGCGTGACAGACTGAACCGGATCGAACCGTGCGCCGAGACCGGATCCACGCCCATCGCCAGCAGCACCGGCGACGGGTCGAGCGAGCCCGACGAGCACGCCGCGCCCGCCGACGCCGCGAGCCCACGCTCGGAGAACTGGAGCAGCAGCGCTTCGGCCTCGCACCCCGGGAACGCGATGTTGCTCGTGTTCCACAGTCGTGCATCGCGCTCGCCGGGGCCGTTGCGATGAGCCCCTTCGACCCGCTCCAGTAGCGTGTGTTCCAACCGATCACGCAGATCCGCCACCCGGTCCCGGCCCGATCCGTCGCGCAGCCACTCGCCCGCCCGTCGACACGCCGCCCCGAGCGCCGCGATGGCAGGTACCGCTTCCGTCCCGCCCCGTCGCCCCTTCTCCTGCGCTCCGAGGACCTGCGGCCGCAGCCGGATCGTTCGCGAGGCGAACAGCGCCCCGGCTCCCTTGAGCCCGTGAAACTTGTGCCCAGACAGGCAGAGCAGGTCGATGTGCACCGCATCGTTGTCCGTGGCGATCCGCTCGCCGCCGAACGGCGATCTGGGCTGGTCGATCTGCGTCGGCATCTTGCCGATCCACTGCGTTGCATCGCAGAAGAACACAACCTCCCGCGCCTTGCACCGCTGCCCGATCGCGCCGACCGGCTGGTGGGTCCCGGTCTCATTGTTCGCCCACTGCACGCTGACCATGCCGATCCGATCGGCGTGCGCGTTGAGCAGTTCGTCGAGGTGCCCCAAATCGATCGTTCCGGTCTGATCAACACGGATGTGCTCGACTTCGGCCCCGACGCCGCCCTCGCCAGGCGGCTTGCTCAATGCTTCACAGATGTCCCGCACCGCCTCGTGCTCGATCGCGGTCGTCAGGATCACGGGTCGCCCGGCCGGCGCTGCCAGCGACATCACCCCCCGATGCGCCAGATCGATCGCCTCGGTCGCGCAACTGGTGAACGTGATGTCTCTTGGCTTCACACCGAGCAGTTCCGCGACCGAACCCCGAGCCCGCTCGACCTCCTGTCGTGCGGCCTGTCCCGCGCGGTGAACCGAGGACGGGTTGTGCCAGTGCTCGCGCATGCACACCTCGGCCGCCTCGATGGCTTCGCCGCACGGTTGTGTGGTCGCGTTGTGGTCGAGGTGGATCATCCCACCCGGAGTGTAGCGGGGGAGGTCCGGCGACTGCGCTCAGGGCACATCGTGTCCGACGTTGCCCTCGCCTTCGGTCAGCACCCACTCGTCCTGGATCTGTCGCGCCCGCTCGCCCAGCATCAGGCGCGTGATGACCTGACGGACACGCGTGCCCTTGTCGTCGACCGCGTGCCCATCGATGCCCAGCGGGGCCATGATGCCGAAGCCGAGCCCGAGGTGCAGCAGCGTCCAGGCTGTGATCTCCGGGCTGAACGCCTTCGAGACCTGTCCCTGCTCCTGCGCCAGCGAGACCTCGTGGGCCACGAACTCGTGAAGCTTGTCCACGTGGTGCTTGAGCGCATCAAGGATCTCCGGGTCCTCGATCTCGGTCATCGCCTGCACAATGACGCGGTAAACACCCCGTCCTCGCTGGGTAATCATCGGGTTCGCCGCGATCAGGCGACGCAATCGCTGGGCCGGGTCCTTGGCGTTGTGGAGCTGCTCCTGCCAGAGGTCGATCGTCATCTGTCCGGCCTTCTCGATGACCGCGATGAACAGGTCCTTCTTCGAGGAAAAATGCCGGTAGATGATCGGCTCGGTGACTCCCGCCGCCTTCGCCAACTGCGCCGTCGTCGAGCCCGAAAAACCCCGTTCCGCGAACAATGCCACCGCCGTGTCGAGGAGTTGTTCGCGTCGTTGGGCGGCGGGCAGGCGGGTCATTGTCGGGCAAGGCCTCGCAGGCAATGGGGTGGGCGCGGTTGGCTGATAGGTTAGTATACGCGAACATATCGGCGCTCGGAGGCCGGTGGATAAACCGATTCTTCTGATTCGACGCCCACGCCGCGGGCTGGTTCAACGCGATCGGTCGCGTGGCGGGCACGGGTCGTATCCGCCCCCCCCAAACGGATGGCACCGTCCGATCCGTTTCGCCGTGAGCCAGGTCGCCCGGATCGCGTGATGCGTTCGGTAGCAGTCGATCGCGTACCGCGAGCAGGTGGGCTGGAACCGGCAGTGCCCGCCGACGAACGGCGAAAGCACGATCTGATAGACCCGGATCATCAGGATGAACGGCCCGTTCAGCACCGCCAGCGGGTGGCGCGAGTGTGCCTCGCTCTCGGGATCGCGCCGGTTCGTGTTCATCGGTCGACCCCGGCGCCGCGTCGCTCGCGCTTTGACCATTCGGCGTGCAACTGCAAGGCCGTCGCGCGCAGCAGTTCACGGTACTCGGCCTCACCCATCGCTTCGTGCGGGCGAACGGCCACAATCAGGTCGTAGCCGCCGGCGTCGTGACGGGGAAGGTCGGCGTGCAGCATGCGAAACGACTCACGCAGGCACCGCTTCACGCGGTTCCGCGTTGGAGCCGTCCCGACCCGTTTCGGCACGGAGAGCCCGAGCCGGTGGTGCGGAAGGTCGTTCGGGAGCGCGAACACGGTCAGCGGCCCGCGATGCTTGCGCACCTTCGCCGCGTAGACCGCGTCGAACTCTCGCTTGTGCGCGAGCCGGTAGCGCCGTCGAAAGAGCATCCGGGTTGCCTGAGGGCGTTCGGGCATGACCTGAGACAGCATACGCCAGACGCGTCAGCGTTCGGCGAGGGCCTGCTGGTATCGGCGCATCAGTCGGCCACGCGTGACCAGGCCGTAGACCATCGCGTTGCCGTGCGGCTTGCCGACCGGAGGCCCGACCATCGCCAGCGACGACACATCGGTGTCGCTGAACTTGCGGAGCACGCTGTCCAGCGGCTCATCGGGCTCGATGGTCGGCAGGTCCGAGCGGACCAATTCCGCCACCAGCAGGTACGGGATCGCCTCGCGCTCGATCAGCACCATCCGAAGGTCCTGCGCCGTGACCAGCCCGACGTACTGGTTGTCCGAATCGATCACGACGAAGTCGACGATCCGGTAGATATCGCGAAGCTCGAACAGGCGGGACACCGGGTCGGCCGGGCGGACCTCAACATGCGGGATGGCCTGGATATCGCGGGCCGTCAGGCGCCGGAGCATCGTCAGGTCGGCGCGGGTGCCGAAGGACAG
>JANSXG010000208.1 GCA_024743075.1 bacterium
CGGCGGTCGCGGAGAACGCCGGCCAGCTTCCCGGCGATCTCGGGGCGCAGCTCCAGAGCGGCCTCGCCCAGCTCCAGTCGCTGGAATCCCTCGGCGTGGAACTGGAAGCCGAGGCAACCAGGATTGTCGAGGATGTGCAGGGCCAGATCGATGACGCGATCAACGACGGCATTAAGGACATCGGCGACCAGATCGGCGACGGCCTCGACGGCGTGTTCCCCGGCGGCCTGCCCGGACGCCCGGGTGGCGGCGGGAACTGAGCCCGCGCTGACGTGACAAGAGAAAACGCACGGCTATGAGCCGTGCGTTTTTGTTTCCGTACTCTCCGGTACCGGCTTACTTGCTGTAGTCGAACACGCCGCGACCGGTCTTGTCGCCGAGGCGACCGGCGGTGACGAGCTGCTTCAGCAGCGGGCAGGCGCGATAGCGATCGTTGTTCAGGCCCTCGGCGAGCACGTCCATGATGAACACGCAGGTGTCGAGGCCGATGAAGTCGGCCAGACGCAGCGGGCCCATGGGGTGGGCCATGCCGAGGCGCATGATCGCGTCGATGTCTTCGGGCTCGGCAACGCCTTCCATCCATGCGTAGAACGCTTCGTTGATCATCGGCATCAGCACGCGGTTGGAGATGAAGCCGGCGCGGTCGTTGGCGGCGTGGGGCTCCTTGCCCATCTGCTTCGATAGGTCGATGGTCCTCTGGGTGACCTCGGGGCTGGTCGCGAGGCCGTTGATGACCTCGACGAGTTTCATGACGGGGACCGGGTTGAAGAAGTGCATGCCGATGACGCGCTGCCCTGCGCCCGCTCGAGCGACCTCGGCCGACGCTGCGATCTGCGTGATCGAGATGGAGGAGGTGTTCGTGGCGAGCACGACGTCGTCGCGATCGAACGTCTGGGCGAGTTTGGTGAAGATGTCGGCCTTGACCTCGGCGTTCTCGACGGCGGCCTCGACGACCCAGTCCGCCCCGGCCATGTCGTCCCACTTGGTGGTATAGGTGATGCGCCCGAGCGCGGCATCGGCATCGGCCTGCTCCATGCGACCCTTCTCGACGGCGCGGGCCATGAGCTTCTCGTGCAGCTTCTTGGCCTTGTCGAGTGAGCCCTGGTGGGCGTCGTAGGCGATCGCGTTGATTCCGGAGGTCGCGGCGATCTGTGCGATGCCGCCACCCATCTGGCCGGAACCGATGACGGCGAGGGTCTTGACGTCGGGCATAAAAGCTCCTCCTGAGCGGGAAAACGGGGTCTGGGGGTGAAAAATAGGGGAGGGGAGTGTAGCAGCACCACCCCACCCCGGTCGCTCGGGACGAGCCCTTCAGGCGTCCAGATGCAGGTCCATGATCAACACATCGTGCAGCGAGCCGAACTTGCTGCCACACCGTCGCATCAGGCCGACGGGCTGGAAGCCGGCGGACGCGTGGAAAGCTCTTGAGGCGTCGCTCGGACCCGCGATGCGGGCGATGAGGACGCCGAAGCGGTTGGTCCGCGCACGCTTGATGAGGGCGTGCATGAGGGCGCGTCCGACGCCGCGACGGTGGGCGTCGAGGGCGATGTAGACCGAGACCTCCGCGGTGCGTCGGTACGCGGCCCGGGGTGACCACGGGCTGAGCCCGGCCCACCCGAGGAGGTCGCCGGAGGACGGGTCTTTCGCGACGAGCAGCGCGTGCGCCAGCGGGTCGTGGGCCTCGAACCAGGCGCGCCGCTCGGCTTCCGAGCGCGGCTCGGTCTCGAAGGTGGCGGTGGTGTTCAGAACAAAGTGGTCATAGATCGCGAAGATCGGCTCGATGTCCGCTTCGGTGGCGTCGGCGATGACCGGGGGGGCGTTCACCAAGGCAGGGTCTCGCCCTTGTAATCAAGAAACGCGCCGTTGTGTGTCTCGGGCTTCGCTCCCTCGATCACCCTCAGCATCCCGGCGATCGATTCCGGCGGCGTGAGCGGCGCCTGGTCACCACCCATGCGGGTCTGAACCCAGCCGGGGTGCATCACCATGCAGGTGAAGCCATCGTCCTTGAGTTCGACGGACAGGTGCTTGTTGAGCATGTTCAGCGCGGCCTTGGACGACCGGTAGCCATACGACGAGCCACCGTTGGCATTGGTGATCGAGCCGAGCTGCGACGAGATGCTGACGATCTGCTTGGTCGAGCCGGCGCGGAGGTTGGGCAGCAGATGCTTGGTGACGCGCATCGGGCCGACGGCGTTGATGCGCAGGTCTTCGATCAGGCCGTCCATGTCGAGTTCGGGAAGTGTGCCCTTGTGCCCCCCGACCGCGCCGTTGTTGATGAGCAGGTCGATGGCGATGGGCTTGTCGCCGTCCTTGAGTTTGCCGGCGAGGGCTTTCACGGAGTCGTCGGAATCGACATCGAGCTGTTCGAGGCGGTCGTCATCGCCGACGAGCAGTTCGCCGAGCTCGATAGCATCGTCGGGATGGCGCGCGGTCCCGATGACGGTGTGTCCGGCCTTCTTGAGCTGGCGGGCGAATTCGAGGCCGAGGCCCCGGTTGGCTCCGGTGACGAGAACGGTTTTGGGCATGGATTGGCTTTCAGGAAGGGTCTTGAAAGCGGATGGTAGGCGGCTGCGATCAGAGGGCGCTCGCAACCTCGTCGAGCAGTTCGTTCGCCTCGTCTTCGGTCGGGGCTTCGGCGATGAGGCGAAGGATCGGCTCGGTGTTGCTCGGGCGGACGTGGACCCAGGCGTCACCACCGGAGGGGAGCTTGAGGTCGACGCGCACGCCGTCGGAGTCGTCGAGTTTGGCGGCGCGGGCGCCGAGGGTGCTGCGCACGGCGTCGAGCGCCTGGGCGGCCAGGCCTTCGCGGATGGGCTTCTTGCGTTTCACGATGGCGTAGGCGGGGATGTCGTCGACGAGGTCAGACAAACTGCGTCCGGTGCGGGTCATCAGGGCGAGGGTGAGGGCCATTGCACCGATGGAGTCGCGGATGGGGACGATGGCGGGCCATACGACGCCCCCGTTGCCTTCGCCACCAATCGGGGTGTGGGCGCGATCGGCGAGCATGGCTTCGACGAGGTTGGCCTCGCCGACGGGGTAGCGGTCCACGGTGGCGCCGTAGCGGGCGGCGACATCTTCAACCATGCGGCTCGTGGACAGGTTCGTCGCGATGCGTGCACCCGAAGCGTTGTCGAGTGACTCCAGGACCGCCCACGCGCCGAGGGCGAGCGTGTACTCCTCGCCGATGTACTCGCCGCTGGAACCGATGATCGCCAGGCGATCGGCATCGGGGTCCTGGGCGAAGGCGATGACGGCGTCGTTACGGATGACCTCCGCGCAGAGGTCCTTCAGATTCTCCTTCGTCGGCTCGGGCGTGTGTGGGAAGATGCCTGTGGCTTGGTCGTGCAGGTGGATGAGTTCGCAGCCCAGCGCGTCCATGAGCAGTTTCGCGCTGCGCGTGCCGGAGGCGTTGACCGAGTCGATGACGACTCGGAATCGCTGGGCGCGGATGGCATCGATCGGAGCAACGTCGCTGACGGCGTCGAGCACGCGCGCGACGTGAACGTGAGCCGCGGTGTCATCGGCCTCGATGGTGCCGAGACCGGCGTGATTGGCGTATGCGGTGTCACCACTCCGAAATCGCGCGATGATCGCTTCGGCATCGGGCGCGGGCGGCGCACAACCCGCACTGGTGATGGTCTTGATGCCGTTCCACTGCTGCGGGTTGTGCGAGGCGGTGATGATCAGTCCGCCGTCGGCGCCGAAGTGGTCCACCGCGACACCGGCCGTCGGCGTGGTGGCGACGCCGAGATCAATCACCCTGCAGCCAGAAGCGACGAGCGTGCCGGCGACGAGGTCGCGGACCATCGCGCCGGAGTGACGCCCATCCCGCGCGAGCACGAGCGTCAACGGCTGGCCCGCCCGTGATGCCGGTCGCGCGCTCGCCAGATGCCCGGCGATGGCGTTCGCGTACCGGCAGATGACCTCGGGGGTCAACGACTCGCCGACGATGCCGCGACAGCCGCTGACGGAGAGCATGAGCGGGACAACGGACTGATCGTTGACGGGCTGGGCGGTCGCCTCGGGCATGGTGGGGATCCTCAATCGGCTCGGGGAGGAGCATGATAGAGGATGCACCGGAGCGGATCAGGCCGCGGCGAGCTGGTCGGGGCTGTCCACGGCTTGGATCACGTGAAGCGTCCACGGCTGGAAGTCGGCGAGATCGATGCGCGGACCCGGCACACTCCGACCCGCGTCCAGGCGATACACCCGGACG
>JANSXG010000039.1 GCA_024743075.1 bacterium
ACCAGCCACACCAGCAGCGCGGTCAGCGCCGCGGGCGTCACCCAGGGCCAGAAGCCGAGGAACATGCCGAAGCCGGTCGCGACCCCCTTGCCGCCCTTGAAGCGGAGGTAGATCGGAAAGATGTGCCCCAGCACGGTGGCGACGCCGATGCCGAGCCACTTGAACGCTTCGCCCGCCGGAAGATCCGGGCGCGCCGCCGCGCTGATGATAAATCCCCAGACCAGCACCGGGACCGCGCCCTTGAGCACATCCAGAAAGAAAGCGAGCAGGCCGAGGCGCTTGCCGAGGACGCGCATGGTGTTGGTTGCGCCGATGTTGCCCGAGCCGTGTTCGCGGATGTCCACGCCGCGCGCGAAACCGAGCAGCAGCCCGAACGGGACGCCTCCGATGGCGTAGGCGAGGACGAGCGCGACGATCCAATTGGTCATGACTCCGCCTCTCGATCGTCGTTCGCGCAGAGATCGAGGAGGATGATCTGTTTCATGAGCGTTGACGCGGCGGTCGTGCCCGCAGCGCACCAGCCGCGCCAGCCGTCGCGATACGCTTTCGATCGGATGAGCATTTTCAGGAACGCTCCGGTGGGCGAGGTGACGAGTTTGGAGGGCTTACCTCGACGCCCCATGGCTCGGTAGCTCTCGGCGGCGATCCGCGCGTGGCTGACCTGACGAGCGAGAAACGACGCCATCGATTCGATCGAGTCGTGGCGACAGTCGCCCTCCAGCCGACCGATCGAGCCGGTCTGGTCGATGAGTTCCAACTTGTCGTGCGGGTCGTAGCCCGCCCAGCGGGCCTTGCCGGTGCGCACGAGGCGCAGGCGCCACTCCGGCTGCCAGGCGTGCTCGAGCATGCGCCCTCGGTAGAAGACCTTCCGGTTGATCTCGAAGCCGTGGACCCGGCCGCCAGCGTCGTGGAGGGCTCGGCGGACGCTGGCCTGCAGATCGGGTTCAAGCGACTCGTCGCTGTCGAGGTGCAGTGTCCAATCGAGACCGAATTTCGACGATTCGTCGAGGGCGAACTGCTTCTGCTTCACATAACCGAGGAAGGGCTGGTGGATGACGGTCGCCCCGCGCTGTTCACACAATTGGACCGTTCGGTCCGTCGAGCCCGAGTCCACGCAGAGGATCGGGGCGCCCAGGCCTCGGACGCTGTCGAGCGTGCGTCCGATGGTCGCCTCGTTGTTGAAGCAGGTCACCGTGACCGCCAGCGACAGTTCGCGATCGCGCTCCGCACCTCGTGACTGGGGTTGGCTCTCGGCACTCACATGGATCATCGTCGCTTGGCACGCGTGTGGGGTCAAAGCCGGTGTACACTCGCGCGGCATGATCCTGGCCCCTACCAGCCGCGTGCGTGTGATGATCCCCTCGGTTTCGGACGGGACCGAGCTCGCCGGCGCCAAGGCCCGATCGATCGCCCGCGCGGTCTGCGCCGAGTCGTTCGGGGCTTCGGCGCGGGTGATCAAATCCGACGATCGGACCACGGTGCTGGCCGGCGAGGCCGCCGGCTACCCGGTGGTGGTCAAGGCGCTGGCGCTGGACCGCGCGATCGACCGGATCCGGTCGGTCGTCAGACGCACCCGTCACTGGCGTCAGGCGCGGGGTGCTGCCGCGGTCGCTTCCGCCGGCCTGCGTGTCTGCCACACCCACGCGATCGTCCGCGGCACTGACCCCTCGGGGCATCGGGTGGAAGCGCTCATCATCGAACGGGTGGAGGGGCCGACGCTGCTGCGATTCGCGAGCGAGCGATCGGTCGGTTCGGGCGACGATCGAGAGCTTCTTGATCGCCTTGGCGAAGACGTCGGCAAGCTCGTGCGAGCGGGACGATTCAACCGGGATCACAAGCCTTCGAACATCATCGTTGAGACGCAGCCCGACGGGCGTCCGGTCCCGGTGCTGATCGACACGTCCGACATCCGCCGAGCACGGACGAACCGATCGCTCGACGAGATGCTCGCGAAACTGTTGATCGAGGCGACCGGCACCTCGGTTCATGTCCCGACTCGGGATCGGGTGCGTATCGCCCGCGCCGCGCTGAGGTGCAGCGGGCAGCGCCGTGAAATCCGGGATGTCCTCGCTTCGGTCGAACGGATCGTCGACGCGCACGGCGATCCGACGCCGAGAGACGATCCTCTGGCGTTCGACGCCTGAAACTCTGGCTACTCGATCAGGCGCATCCGCCCGAAGTCCGGGATCGGAACGCGCCCGAACGCGCTGTACGGCGCGGGGAAGTAGACGAAGAACGCCTTGCCGAGCAGCAGGTCGCGATGGACCACGCCCAGGGTCCCGTCGATCTGGTCGGCGACGGTCGGGTCGATCGGCGTGCTGTGCGTCGGCCAGCCGCGGCCGTCGAGCGATGAGCCCGAGTTGTCGCCGAGCATGAAGAAGTGGTCGGGGCCGAGGGTGGCGAGGTCATCGGGGTGCCAAGCGAAGGCGCGCCGGGGCGAGCCGAGCCCGTTGTGGAACGGGCGGTAGTAGATATCGCGATCGAGACCGACGCGGTGGAGGGTGACCGGGGAGCCCTCGAAGCCGAATGAAACCGAGGGACGTCCGTGCGCCTCGTATGTTGCGGCGTTGAGGAGGCTGTCGAAGTTGTACCGGGGGTTGCCGTCCGTTGAGCCGGGCAGGTAGCGAAGGTTCTCGAACGACCGACCGGTGACGAATTCGAGGCGCTGATCGGGCGACCAGTCGTAGCGTGCGGGCTTCCCGATCCGTTTGTCATCGATCACGAGCAGCAGCTGCTGGTCGTGATGCCAGAACTCGACATTGGTCGTGCGCCCCGGCTTGAACGAAGGGGCATCCGCGTCCGACAGCGTGGTCCAGGACACTTCGGACGAAGCGCCGAGCGGGCGCATCTGGATCGCGGCACGCCCGTTACCGATCACGGCTCGGAACTCGTGCTGACGAGCGGTCAGCGAGATCGTCGTGGTCAGGCCTTCGGTCCTCGGTTGGATGCCGGCGCGGACGCGGATGTCGGCGACCGGGTAGACGGGGGTGCTGCGACCGCGCTGCCAGTTCGGCGTGCCGTCGTTGTACGGCTCGAAGTCGGTCACCGGCCAGCGGACGCTGTCCCACTCCAGTGTGGTCGGAGTGTTCGATCCGTAGGTGTACGAACGCTGGCCATCGATGGCCCACAGCGACTCGTCCGAGCCTGCGATCCACGGCGAATCGAAATAGCGAACCGTGTTCATCTGCGGGTTGAGCGGCGTGAATTCGCTGGAGAAGACCGGCTGCCAGAGGGCCCGCTGGACCTCGAACGGCTTGCGCTGGATCTGCCAGGCGTTCCGCTCGAGCGCGAGCCCGGCGAGGTCGGCACCCTCGCCCGCCGGGATCAACGGCGTGGTGAACACATCTCCCTCGACGATCCACAGGTGCTCGTTGGGAAGCCCGACCAGACGCTTGATGTAGTTCTGCTCGGCTCCGGTTGGGTTTTTGAAGACCACAACCTCGAACCGGCGCGGCGGACGGACCTCGTAGAGGTACTTCTGGACGAGAATCCGGTCGCCGGCGCGGGTGCGCATAGGCTCCGGGATCGGGGAGCCGGTCCGGTCGGGGCCGGTCGACTCGTACGGGAAGCCGGTCATGGGGTCCATGAGCGACGGGTATTCCCCCCCGTACCGACGCCCGTCGCTGCCCTGGATCGGTCCCTGAATGCCAAAGGGCATGTCTCCGGCGTAGTACCAGGGGCCGATCGGCCAGTTGTAGCCGGTCTCCGGCCCCTGGGCGCGCATGTGGGCGCCCAGCAGGGTCGGGGCCATCGAGCCCGTCGGGATGCGATAGGCCTCGATGAGGTAGAGCTTGAAGATGAGCGCCATCGCGAGCGAGATCACAAGCGAGATCAGGGTCTCTTTGATCGAGCCCTCGGCCTTCGGCTTGCGATGCTTCACGTCTGTGGGTGGGTTGCTGCTGTGGTCGCTCATCGCGGACACCTTATCGGCTCGGGGCGGTTCTGACCTGTCGCGTTACGCCCTCGGCGAGATCGGGGTTCACTCGTTCGAGCCGCTGGCCGATCCGTCGTCGCCGGTGTCTCCCGACCCGCCGCGTGGGCGCCGCCGCCGGCGCTTTGGACGCTTCGAGGACGAGCGGTTCGATCCGGAGGGCTTTTCGGTGCCGTCCCCGGATGCCTCCGGTGCGTCGCCGTCTCCTCTGGCGGACTTGTCGCGCAGGTCCGGGGCGTCGTATCCCTCGCCGGATTTGCGCCCGCGCGGCTTCCGCCGGCGTCGCGACCGGCGCGACTTCGTCTTTCCGTCGGGTGCGCCCTGGTCTGGGCCTGCTTGTTCGTCGCCGGAGGCTCGGCGGCTTCGCCGGCGCTTCGGTCGCTCCGTGGTTGACGAGGACTCCTCGCTCTGTGACCGCTCCCGGTGGGTCTTCTGCGGGTCGGAGCGGTCGGATCGTGATTCCGAACGCGACGCGGCGCGTTCGGGGCTCATCCCGCGGAGCGGATCACTCGCGGGCGCATTGCCGGCGGCGAGCAGTTTCTCGGCCTCCTCGACCGAGACGAGTTCCTCCACCGGCACCGCGACCTGCTCTCGGTTGTGATCCAGCGAGACGAGGACGAGCTGGGTCAGGATCTGGGTGTCACGGACCTCGCCCGGCCCGTGGGGCGTGCCGACGCGCGACTTGCGCCGGGGCAGGTTTTTGCGCAGATCGTCATAGGTCTTGTCTTCGTAGCGGAGGCAGCACATCAGCCGCCCGCAGCGCCCGGAGATCTTGAGCGGGTCCAGCGTCGCCTTCTGGATCTTCGCCGATCGCATGGAGACCGGTTTGAGGACCTTGAGGAACTGTTTGCAGCAGCAGTGCTGGCCGCACTTCTCGTAGTCGGCGACGAGCCTGGCTTCGTCGCGCGCGCCGATCTGACGCATCTCGACCCGCGTGCCGAATTCCGAGCCGAGGTCCTTGACCAGTTCGCGGAAGTCCACACGGTCCTCGGAGAGGTAGTAGACGGTGAGGAGTTCACCGCCGAGGATCGGTTCGACCTCGACCACCTTCATGTCGAGCATGTAGTGGTTGGCGAGCTCCTGCACGCGGTTGCGCCAGCCCGGTGCCTGTTCCTTGAGCCGATCGAACGTCTGGAGGTCTTCCACGGTCGCGACACGCAGGATCCGGCCCTTGCTGAAGAACGGGTAATCCTTGCCGCCCGATCGATCGATGTACTCGAGCATTTCTTTGCGGGTGACGCTCTTGGAGCAACCCGCGTTCGGGCAGGTGCTGGTGAGCATCTCGCCGATCTCGGTGCCGCGATGGGTGGATGCGACGATCTTCGAGCCGCAACCGGGTTTGGCGTCGCCGTCGTAGGGGAACTCGCCGATGAGCTTCATCGAGCCGAAGCGCAGCACCATCGATGTCGGCGGTTTGAGCTTCTTGTAGGCGATGATGTCCGCGTGACGCTGGTCGTCGAGATCGGTCTCGAACTGCGGCAGAGGGAAGATAGACATGTCGGGATCGGTTCCGTGTTCAGATTCGGTCCGAACGCGTCGCGCAGCCTTCGCGGCCCAGCACCGGTTCGGATGTCGTCGGGAAGGTTTTTGGGTCCGCTGCGCCCCCGACCGGCGCATCGGATTCGAACTCGGGAACCGCAGGCACTATACCGGCACGCCCCAAAAACGAAAGCGAGCCGCGCGGTAGCACGGCTCATCGAGACCGGGTCGCACCCCGGTTGTGCGGGCTCCTGGCCGATCAGGGCGAGCGCCGGGCGCTTTCGAAGATCTCGGGAAGGCTCTGCGTCTGGAGCAGGTCGAGCGAACGGCCCTGCTCGAGGCCGAAGATGTACAGCCGCTCCTGGGCGTCGTTGAGCACGAGCAGCACATCGGAGTCTTCGCGAGCCTGGATGTTCGTGACCGTCATCGAGCCGACGGTCGCCACATCGGCCCGGGCTTCGTTGCCCAGACGCATGTTCGACGCCTGCGTGATGATCATGGCCATGATCACAAACGCCGAGGCCCAGAGCGCGGCGGCGCCGGTGTCGATCCGGGTTGTTTGCTTGGAGTCGCTCATCGGCGCGTCCCCCCCCCGCTGTTCGAGGCCTGTTGGAGCGACGCGTAGTCGATCCCGACAAGGCTCCGGCGGCTGGCGTCCCAGCGCAGGGCGACGATCTCCTGATTGTTGGCATCGAAGATCGCGATCGCGTCGGATACCGACCCGGTGACTTTCATGCCGAGCGCGGTGTACTGGCCTCGGGCGCGGTTGGCGTTCTGTGCGCTCGACTCGGCTGGGCCGATGCTCACCAGCACCAGCGCCACGATCAGCAGCACGTTCAACGTGATCAGTCCTCGGTACGACTTCCGATTCATGGAAGCACTCTCCTTTCGAGAGCGGGGACGCTCGGGGTGCTCAGACTGTAGACGCGCCGCCGGGACCGTGTGTTCCGGAGGCGTGGCCGGATCAGTCCTGGTGCTCGCGTCGGCTGGGCATAGCCGCGAGTGCGACCGCGGCGATCGCGAGAATACCGCCGATCAGATAGGGCAGGATGGCGCTCCCGGAACTCAGGTCCTGCACGCGCGGCGGCGTCGCCGACTGCGCGGAGGCGACGGGAGCGAGCACAGCGACCGCAGAGCAGGCGAGAACGGAACCACAAACCACGCTTCGGCGGACGAGTGTCTTCATGCCATCACGGTACCCCGGCGTTCGGACGCCCACAAGCGACGCCCGAAATCAGGTCGCGGACGGTCCGCCGCACGCGAACGACGCGCGCCGGTAAGCCCGCAGGCCACGCGCGCGAAATCGTCCGGGCTCAGGTCGATTGTTTCCCACTTCAGGCTGCGGGTTCTGGCGATCGCGGCGTAGTCGGCCCGTGTCACGCAGCGAAGGGCGTACCAGCGATCCCGATGCCGAAGCAGGTGATCAAACTCGCCGTCCGGAGGCTGCCGATCCGTCCAGTACGCGAACACGAACACCGCCTCGAAACCGTCGCCGAACAGCGACTCCCATCGTTCAAGAGACCGCAGGTCCTCGCGGGTCACCCAGTTCTCGAGGCGCCCAATCCGGGATCGGGCGGTCCAACGGAGTTTGCGTCCCTTGATGTCAACAAGCAGGTTGCGCTCGGGTGTCGAGACGAGAAAATCGAAGGACTTGATCGCCCCGGGATCGGCGCCGAACGCTTCGTCCGGTCCGTCCGGGAGCAGCGAACGCTTGGCTTCATCGACCGCGACATAGGGCAGGCGGAGCCGGCGCAGGTGCTCTTCGAAGGCGAGTTCGCAGTGGTGGCGACGGAGCATCGAAATTGATCCTAGCAGGACAGCTTCAGGGTCCGGCGGGCGAATTCGATGAAACTTCGGGCGGTTCGGTTCCCGATTCGAGCCGATCGCGCAGCCGGTCCAGGATGATCGGGATCGCCGGGGGCACCGGCTGGGTGCTGAGCACCGGGAGGGTCCGCAGGGCACTGCGATGGTTGGCTTCGACGATCTGATAGTCCTCGACGCCCTCCAGAGGGGTCGAGGACACCGGAACCACGCCGTCGCCGATCTGGTCGGTCATCGCATCAATCCGGCTAAGCAGCAGGTCCCGTGCGTCTTCACCGAGCAGGCCCGTGACGGGAGCCGAAGAGGCGATTTCGTCGATCTTCTCGCGCTGCGAAGCGGTGGCCCGGGCGGCGATGATGGTGATCTCGGTCGTCTCGGGGAGCGAGCGCGAATTGAGGTCCGACAGATAGTCTGACCCGGCAGCCAGGTCAGCCGCGGCGTCGCCGGAACCGTCGACCACGAACGCGAGGACCTCCGATGGATCGAGCGACCGAGACGCCCAGACCCGCGCGACGACCTCCCGCGCCTCGCCGATCGGCTGGAGCATCGCGACGGGTGACCCGGCGTTGGGCGTGCCGACGGTGATCAGTCGTTCGACCTGCGGGCCGGCCCAATCGGAAGCGGTCATATGGCGAGTCAGCAGGTCCCGAGAGATGAGGCCGCCCATGGAGTGCGCGACGATCGAAACTCTGTCGAAGCCACCGGCGTCTGTCTGCCGTCGCAAGGCTGCGGCGAGGTCGTCCGCCGAAGCGGACGGGGCCTGATCGTTGGCGTAGTTGAAGCGGAGCACCCGGTGTCCCTCAAGGGCGAGAGCCGGGGCGAGTTCGTCCCAGAGGTCGCCCGGTTCGTCGAGGCCGTGGACGAGCAGGACCGTCGATCGCCGCTCGCCGGACTTCGTCGGATCGAACCGATTCCAGTCTTCACCGGCGTCGCCGGGTTGATACTCGAAGAGCCCGAGCCGTTGCTGGAGGCGCTGGGAGGCGTCGAGCAGCAGTTCGTGCGGGCTGTTCGCTCCGATGAGGCGGCTCAGTTCGTCGCTCGCCGCCGAAGCGCGTCGCTCCAGCCAACGCAGCGCGGTTTCGACCTCGTCACCCGCCCGGTAGGCGGCGATCTCGGCGCCGTTCATCCGCCCGTCCGGCGGGTCCTGGCCCTGCATGGCCCAGACGATCGCGCTGCCGGTCACGGCGAGGAGCGCAAACCCGATGATCCCGGCGATCGTGCATCGCGTGCGACGGGAGAGGGATGAAAAATGGGTCGCGGCCATAATGAACGCTCGTGCGGAAGGTGGGGCAGGCTCGTCGTCCGTCTTCATTCTAGGGAAAGCGGGCTCATTTCTTTCTGGGTACCCGCGTTTGCCTCGGACTGGGCCACCGGGGACTATGGGCGGATCATGGCGTCGACCCGCCCTCCGTTCATCCTGTGGAAGTATCTCACGAGCGAACTGATGCGCACGCTGCTGCTCATCGCGGTTGCGCTGGTTGGGTTGGTCAGTTTCGCGGCGGCGGTCCGGCCGTTGGCGCGCGGGGATGTCGGGCTGGCCGACGCGATCAAGCTCATGGGCCTGCTCTCTGTGCCGATGTCGCAGTTTGCCTTACCGTTCGCGGCGGGGTTCGCCGCCACGATCGTCTACCATCGCTTCGCGTCCGACAACGAGGCCACGGCCTGCCGGGCCAGCGGGATTCCGCAGCGAGCGATTCTGATGCCCTCCGTGTTCATGGGGCTCGTTCTGGCGCTGATCGTTGCGGTCCTGGCCAATTCCGTCATGCCGCGCTTCTACAAGGCGGCCGAGCAGATCATCGCGCGGGATGTCGGGCGGCTGATCATCGGCCCGATCCGAGACGGCTCGCCTATCCGACTCGGCGCGTGGGATCTGTACGCCGACCAGATCTACCGCCCGGATCTGCCTGAGGGCTCGGCGGCGATCGACCACCTCATCCTGCTCAGTGTCGTCGGGGCCGAGGTCGGCGAGGACGGCGTGACCCGCCAGTTCGTCGCCGCGAGGCGAGTCGATATGTGGCTCAGCGAGGCGACCCCCGAGGAGACCGGCACCGGTGAATGGGGGACCTCGGTCCAACTCGCTTTCACCGAGCCGGTCGGGCTGGTGCCCGACCGCGATGTGAGTTTCTCCATCGGCACGCTCGGGACCGGGCGGCTCATCCTGCCGTCGAACTTCGACGACGACCCGAAGCTGCTGACATTCCGTGAGATGCGTGAGGCGAGGCGCGAGCCGCGACGCCTCGACAAGACCGACCGCCGGGCTCGCCAACTCGCCATCGAACTCGGTCGTCTGCGCGTGGCCGAATCGATCCGCGATCGGGTGGAAAACGACGGCCGCCTGGTGCTGTCGCGCGACCGTGAGACCATCTCGATCGAGGCGGACGAGATCACGAGCGAGGACGGGTTCTGGCGCTTGCGCTCGACGCGAGGCGATCTCAACGAGCCGCTGATCCGCGTGGTCTACTCCAGCGAGCGCGGGTTCTCACGCACGCACTTTGCGCAGGGCGCGACGCTCCGTTTCGTCGACTCGATGTCCTCGGGTTCCGGTTTCGCGATGGATGTGGGTGGTGGCTCTCGCGGCGATGGCATGGAGGGTGTACGCGTCGCGGGCGAAGCAGCCGCGGAGGCCGGGCCACGGATCGCACTGACGCTCGAACTCGAGAAGGTCGTCACGCTCGACAGCGCGTCGGCGGGGCCCGACGCGGCCCGAGACGCCGCGACCCTCGGGGCCGAGCAGGACGCGCTGCCCTACTCGGGCGTCGTCCTGAGCGGGCAGGGTGGACTCGCCGAAGACGATTGGACCGCCGCTCAATTACTCGAGGCGTCCGACCGGGCTCTCGCGAGCGGCGCGGACTCCGGCAGCGATGTGCTGCGAGGCGTTCAACGAGAGGCGCGGCTCCTTCGCGAACGGATGGAGCGCCAGGATCGCGACATCGTTTCGAGGATGAACGAGCGAGCCGCATTTGTTTGCGCTGTTTTGCTCATGGGCGTGCTCAGTTCGGTGATGGCGGTGCGCCTGCGCGACGCCTTGCCTCTGGTCGTTTTCTTGTGGTCGTTCTTCCCCGCCCTCGGGGCGGTCGTCATGATTTCGACCGGCCAGCAGATCACCGAGAAATCCGGTCTGCACGGGCTGATTCTGCTGTGGGGCGGCGTTGCTCTGCTCGCCGGCGCTGTCGTGCAGCAGTACCGGACGCTGGTCCGTGTCTGAGCGTGTTCGAGCGTACACTGCTGGCGTATTGAAATTTTCACTGCGCATCCTGCGGAGTCGGACGTGAACACCATCCACCGGTACATCGCGCGTGTGTACCTGATTAATGTGCTGTCGCTGCTGGTGTTCCTGTTCGGGTTCATCGTCGTCGTCGACGTGTTCGTCAACCTGCGCCGTTTCGCGGACCAGGCTTCCAGCGGGGCGCCCGACGAATCCCCGCTCCGCACGGCGGTGCTGACCGTGCTGCTGATCATCGACATCTGGGTGCCGAGACTGCTCCAACTCTTCAACTACCTCGGCGGCGTCGTGCTCATCGGCGCGATGGGATTCACATGCGCGCAAATGGTGCGGGGGCGCGAGTTCGTTGCGCTGCTCGCCAGCGGCGTCTCGCTGCAGTCGCTCGCACGCCCGTTCCTGGTGGTCGCGCTGCTCGTGACGGGCGCGCAGATCGTCAATATGGAGGTCGTTGTCCCGTCGATGGCCCATATGCTCACGCGCAGCATCAGCGACAGCGGCGACCGATCCGTCAGGAGCTTCCGCCTCCCGCCTTCGCCCGACGGCGAGACGCGTCTGTTTTCGGCGGCGCGCTTCATCGACGCCGAGCAGCGCCTGATCGCGCCGCTGATCTACGAGCGTGAGAAGACCGCCGACGGCACGTTCTCCGTGCGATCTGTGATCGTGGCCGATTCGGCGCAGTGGGACGGCGAGGCGTGGGTCCTCGAAAACGGCTTGCGCGAGCCGGTGAACCGACGCTCCGAACAGGAAGGTGCCGACCCTATCGAGACTCGAACACTCGAGGTGGTCGACCGGGTCGAGTCGCGCCTCAGCCCGGAACGGATCAAGGTGCGATACCTCACCGGTCTCGCGGAGAATCTTTCCTTCCGGCAACTGGGGGAGATCATTGACGGCGGCGGCCTGACCGACGGCAAGGCGTCGGAACTCGAGCGCATCCGCTTCGGGCGGTACGCCTCGCTGCTGGCGGGGCTCCTCACCCTCATGGCCACCCTGCCGTGCTTTCTCCTTCGCATGCCCGGTCCGATGATCCGACCGGCGATGCGAGCCGCCCCGATCGCGATGATCGGGCTCGGCGCCGCGGCCGCGGCGTCCACGCTGCCGCTCCCGGGCCTCCCGGCTTGGCTTGGCCCGTTCGTGCCGGCACTCATCGTGCTCCCGCTGGCCATCGCGCTCTACTCGAGCATCAAGTCCTGAACGCCCTCTTCGGCCCGCACGATCTCCCAGCCGGCGGCTCCGGCGAGTTCGGTCGCCGGACCGTCCGGAGCGAGCACGATCACCGAGCCGCCGTCCGCAATCAGCAGCATGTCGCGGATGCGGATTTTCTTGTCCTGCAACGCTCGCTGGTCGGTGAAGACATAGGTGAGAACGCGGCGATCGCCAAAGTGGAGGTAGATCGGGCGGGGCAGATTCTCGGCGTCGGGCTGGTAGCCCTCCATCGGTCCCGCTTCGCTGAAAACGCGTCGGGCGTCGAGGATCAGGCTGAAACCGGCGCTGCTGTCGGTCACCGTACCGAGCCGATCCCGAACGGTGGCGGCGAAACGGTCGAGGTCCGCATCGGACATGCTTTCGGAGACGTCCTCGGCGAGCAGGCCGCGGGCGAGGCGGTCGCGATCGGCCTGGGCGTACCCGACCAGTTCGGCACCAACGGGCGCGAGTGTGGACGACGCGCTGAGCGTGACCAGGGCCAGCAGAACCAGAGCGCCTTGGATGGCCGTCACTCCGACACCGCAGAAGAGCGCGACGAGCGCGAGCGGGCGCCCCATGACACGCCCGTTGGATCGCTCGATCGATTTCAGCGCCAGGAACGCCAGTATGCAGCCGTTGAGCGCGAACAGAGGAGCGACCAAGACACCGACCCAGACGTTCCACCCGGCGAAGACACTGGTCGCGAGCGACCCGCAGCCGATAACCACGGCGAGCACGACCATCCCGAACGCGCCGAGCGCAGCGCCGCTCAGCCGGGCGGTGCGGGGTTCTGTTGGCGTCTCAACTTGCGTCATAAGCTGTAGAGGGTAGCCGCTGGAACCCAGCAACGACGGGGGCCCGACCGGGTATCACATGGGCCGGGCTTGGCCCGAGGCAACACAGTTTCCGGAGTGGGTATTGATCAGCAGCAGCAACAGGCTCGTTCTCGGCGGACGCACGCTGGGTTTGTGCTGCGCTCTCGCCCTCTCGGCTGGCTTCCTGCCACCGGCCGGCATGGGAGCGGAGCCGTTCGGCGCGGCCCAGCGACCACAGGAAACGCCGAGCGCAGCCCTTCCCACCGATCCGTCGATTGTTCAAGGACGCCTCGGCAACGGCTTCGGCTTCGCCATCGCGCCGTTGCCGCGCCGAGACAGCGATCGGAACTCGGTGAGCTTCCTGCTGCAGATCAACGCGGGGTCCGCCTTTGAGCGCGACGACCAGATCGGAGCCGCCAAACTGGCGTCCGAGATCGCTGCCCGCGGCGGCTTCACGACGGACCCTCAGGCCTTCCAGCGCGCGGTCGAGTCGTTTGACGACTCCGCCCGCGCCGGCCTGCGCGCCTACGCGACCTTCGATACGACACGATTCGTGCTGATCGTTCCGTTGGAAGGCGATGACGCGCTCAGCAGCGCTGACATCGGTCGGATCGCCGATCTCCTCGCGCAGCTGCTCGAGTCGGCCGGCACCGAATTGCCCCCGTCAGAGCTCGAGCGGTCTCGGCGTGACCTTGTGGCGCAGCAAGCCAACTGGTCCGGACCGTCGCAGCGGATCACCGCCCGAGCGCTGCCCGTCCTGTTCGGCGAATCGGTTTTCGCCGAGCGTGTGCCGATTTACTCCGATGAAAAACTCCGCTCGACGGGGCCCGAGGCGGTCAGCGGCTTCGCACAAGCGTGGTACCGACCGTCCGCCGCAACGCTTGTCGTCGCCGGTCCGGTCGAGCCGAAGATCGTGCAGCGGGCCGTCGAGGGCGCGTTCGGTCGCCTCGAACAGGGCGGCGATCCCGACGTGCCCGAACTCGCGATCGGCGAGCCGGTTCCGTCGGTGCTGGTCGAGACCGATCCAGCGGTCGCCAGCGATGTCGTGCAGTTGATGCGTATCGCGCCGCCAGCCGGTCCGGTGGTCGATGAAGCCGCGATGCGAGCGCGACTCGTCGAGCGCGTGGCGATCGAGGCGATGAACAGACGCCTGCAGGACCTGTCGCGCCGGGCCGGCACCGCCGCGCTGCAGGCCGGCGCGTTCAGCCAGCCGAATGCCGGCGGCTATCGCATGAGCATGGTGAACATCGCCGGAGGGGCTGGGGACTGGCCGAGACTCACCCGTGAGGCGGTCGCCTCGATCAACAGTGCGGTTGAGCTGGGGTTCACCGAGGCCGAAGCGTCGAGCGCGATCGGTCGGGTGCGGGCGGCGCTCGAATCCGAAACGCGGTCGGCCGCGGACCGTTCACCCGGGCGCGTCGCCTCCGAGATCGCCAGTCGGATCCGCCACCGGGACACCCTCATCAGCCCAGAACAGGCCAGCAGTCTGAGCTCCGCCCTGCTCCAGGGCGTGCGTCCGGAAGAGCTTTCGCAATCGATCGGCCGACTGTTCGATCCCGCTGAATTCAGCACGCTCATTGTGACCGCCGACGAGCCGCCGACGCAGCAGCAGGTGCGCCACCAGATCGGGGCCGCGCTGCGCATCGACCCGGCGGCGGTCGCACGCGCGACGCCCCTGCCGAACGCGCGACCGCTCACCGAGGCCCCGCTCGATGGCGGAGAGGTTGTCGAACTGACACACGACCCCGCGTCGGAAGTGACATCGGCGACACTCTCGAACGGGGTCCGCTTGCACCATCGAAGGATGACTGACCCCGAGCGGGCCGGGCGCGTCGAGATTGTCGTTTCGATACTGGGCGGGCTGTCCGAGCAGTGCGCGGAGTCGATCGGGCTGACCGACGCGATCGAAGCGCTGGAATGGCAGCCCGCGACGCGTTCGCTCACCGGTTCCGAGATCGCCGCGTCCATCGGAGGACGCGACATCGACTTCCGTGTCGAAGTCCACCCGGAGTCGGTCACATTCGAGGTCTCGACACACGAGGAAGATGTCGAGACCGCGCTGCAGCTCCTGCACATCCTGATCGCCGACGGCGTGATCGAGTCCGCTGCGTTCGAGCGCTGGCGGGTATTCGCGACGCAAGACGCTGCCGCGGCGCGGACCGAGCCGGCGCGCGTCGCTCTCGGTCTGTTCGAGCGACAGATCACCCCGGATCTGTACAAGCACAGCCGGTCGCTGTCCGAATCCGAACTGAAGGAGATGAACGCCGATCGGGTCAACGGCTGGCTGAAGCGGCTGACCTCGTCCGGTTCGCTGACCGCGTCGATCGTTGGCGATGTCGAGCGGAACGAAGCGTTGCGCCTCGGTGCGGGGGCGTTCGGCACCCTTCCGGACCGACCGGCTGCTTCGTCGAGCAGATCGCGCCTCGCTCGGGCGATGCGATACCCCGACCAGATGCTCCGAATGCGCAGCGAAGCACCGCTCCCGGAGGCGACCAGCGCCGTCGTCGTGGGATTCCGAACGGCTGACCGCGACGCGATCGGGGACGCGGTGAGCCTGGATATCGCCGCGGGCGTGCTCGAGGCACGGCTTCGGCGTCGGATCGACAGCGATCCGACGCTCGCCGCCTCGGTTTCGGTCTGGAACCTCGATGGTGAGTACTACCCGGGGAGCGGTCGATTCTGGGCTCGTGCGCTCGTGATCCCGACGGACGCCGAGCGGATCCGCGAGTCCATGGCTTTAGAGCTGAATCGCCTCGCGCAGGCCGGACCGTCGCTCGAAGAGACCGAACGGGCACGCCGATCGATCGCGGATCGAGCAGAGAGGCGGCTGCGATCGCCGCGTTCGTGGGCCGAGGCACTCTCCCGGAACGCCGGGCTCGGGGGCGACGCCCTGCTCGTCCTGCAGGGTCGCAGCGAGGCCGCCAAGTCGGTGACGCCCGACGACGTGCGGGACGCGCTCACGCGCTACGCCGTGCCGCAGCGATCGTTCGAGATCACGGTCGTGTCGCGACGCGACTGATCGCCGGGCGGATACACTCGGTGCATGCCGACGGAGATGGTCATACTGGTGGTGGTTCTGGCCCTGCTCGCCCTCGGCGGCGTCGCCGGAACAGTCTGGTTGCTCGTCGATCGCTCGAAGCGGGCCTCGACGGTCGCGCTGGCGGAGGCGTCAGAGCGCGACGCTCGCGAGGACGCCGAACACCTGAACGCCACGATCGTCGAGCAGCGCGATCTGATCGAGCGGCTGACCGCTCAACGCGACGAAGCACAACTCGATCGCAGTCGGCTCGAAGAGCGCCTGGAATCGCAGGGTCGCCTGTACGAGCAGAAGAATGAGGCCCTGCGCGAAGCGACCGAGTCGCACCGAAAGGAACTCGAGCAGCGCATCGAGCAGATCCAGAAGCAGTTCCACGACCGCTTCAACGCGACCGCCGCCGAGGCGCTCGATCGCACCAACAAGCGGTTCCTCGAGCTGGCCGATCAGAACTTCTCCAAGCGCCACCAGGAAGCCAGCGAGATGCTCGGCAAGTTGGTCTCTCCCATCGGCGAGACGCTCAAGAAGACCGACGAGCAGATCAAGGAGCTCGAGCGTCGGCGCAGCGAGGCCTACGTGCGTCTGTCCGAACAGGTTGAAGCGCTCAAACTCGGCAGCCAGGGGCTGGTGGAAGAGACAAGCAAGCTCGTCAGCGCGCTCCGCAAGCCGCAGGTGCGCGGGCAGTACGGCGAGATCCAGCTCGAACGGGTCGCCGAACTGGCCGGGATGACCAGTTACTGTGATTTCACCACGCAGTCGAGCGTACGCGACTCCGACGGCAACCTGCTTCGCCCGGACATGGTCGTGTCGCTGCCGAACGGTCGTGAGATCGTCATCGATGCCAAGACCAACATCGAGGCCTACCTCGACGCGCTCGAAGCCAAGACGCCCGACGATGCAGAAGCTCATCTGAAGCGATTCGCGCGTCACATGCTCGATCAGGCAAGGTCGCTCGGGTCGAAGAAGTACTGGAAGGACTACAAGGGAAGTCCCGAGTTCACCGTGATGTTCGTCCCGGGCGATCAGTTCGTCGACGCCGCGCTGGAGCGGGAGCCGAAACTGCTCGACCTTGCGGCCGAGGCGAACATCTTGCTCGCCAGTCCCTCGACGCTCATCGGTCTGCTCCGTGCCGTCGCGGTTGGCTGGCGCGAGAAGCAGCTTTCAGAATCGGCCGAACAGCTCTTCGAACTCGGCAAGGAACTGCACGACCGCACCGCCGTCGCGCTGGGACACGCGAGCAAACTCGGCGAGTCGCTCGATCGAGCGGTGCAGACCTACAACCGGTTCGTCGGCTCGGTGGACAGCCGCCTGATGCCGACGCTGCGAAAGTTCGAGGAAGCCGGGGCTCGCTCCGAGAAAAGCCTGTCAGGGCCGGACCCGATCGAGACAACCTCCAGTCAGCTGCGATCGCTCCCGGAAGCGGAAGGCCAGCTGTGAGTCCTTTGATCACCCGAGCCGCGTTTGGCACCGCCGCCTCTCCACCCACCTCCTCGCAGCCGCTCATCACACTGGATAACGCGTTCTGGCTCAGCGTGGGCGTGATCTTCATGATCACGATCATCAGCGCGTTCATTCGGCGCCGTCAGCGCGACCGCTGCGTGAAACTCTTCAACGACTTCCACGTGACCGTGCTCTCCACGAAGGCCGACCCGATCTGGGGCGACCTCTGCGTCACGAGCGAGGGCGTCGAGGTTATTTTCGACGCCGAATACCTCACCCGGCGCGGACTCTCGAAGACGAGCGCGCTCGTTTACGCCGAAGAACTCAACGACGCGATCGCGCTGTGTCGCCCGTTCCTCGGCCTGAATGACCAGGAGATGCGCGATCGCGAGCGTCAATTGCGTCGGAGCATCAATCCGAATCTGCTCCGTCGCTCGATGCGCTGGGTCCGCAACGCCATCAACACCGTGAGCGATGCGATCTCTCGAACCTTCGCGATGGTCGTTGGGCGTGTCACCCGGACCGGGAGTGTCGGCACGGCGGTCCGCGACCAGCAAGGCGATGTCGCGGCACTCGGCAAGACAGTCGTGGGCATGGCCGGGAACTCCTACGAGCCCCTGCTCGAACGGCACATCGGCGCGCCCGTCGTGACGCGAATGCTTCACCCTTCCGGAGCGGATCCTATCGAATTGCCGGGGCACCTCGTCGAATACAGTTCGCGCTACATCGCGCTCTACAGCACCGAGACGGGCCCGATCGAAGAACACACCGTCGACCTCGCTCACCCGACGCCGCACGCGGCGTTCTCTGTAGATCGCGACGATCAGCACATGACCATTTCCTGCACGGGGGCGGAGCCGATCGTGCTCGCGAAACTGGTTGGCGAGAGCCACGCGACAGACCTTGCCGTGGCGCTGCTCCCGGGCACGCGGGTGCGTCTTGCGATTCCAGAGAACGCTTCGAAGCTGGAACTCTCCATCACCCGCCGGGTGGACCTGATCATCCCGCGCAGCCGCGGCGGGGTCCGGTTCGGCAGCGCGCGCCCGGATCGCCCGCGCCTGAAATGGCGCGGTATCTCGCCCGCGTCGGAGCAGTCCTCGTCGGTCTGAGGCGAGTGGCTCGGCTCACTCGTGCGAGTACATGAATTCCTCGCGCACCACCTTGCCGTTCTCGACGGTGTACACCGCCAATTCGGTCATCCGCATCGTGTCGCCGCTGTGGCGGTTCTTGAGACTCACGTCGAAATGCAGTGAGAACCCGGTCGCGCCGACGAACGGCCCCTTGATCCGGAACTCCAGGATCTCGTTCTCGGCTTCCCATGCCTGATTCTTGGCGTTGAGGGCGTCACGCCCGGTCCACGTGCTCCCATCACCCTCAATGGACGTAATCCGCTGGTCATCCCACCACTTGTCCCAGATCTCGCGGTCCTTGGTCTTGCTTCGCAGCATCGCGGCGACATCCGCGCCGATCTCGGCCGGGGTGGCACCGGTTCCTGAACCGGTCGTGGTCGGCGTTGCGGTATCAGCCATCGTTCGGAGTCCTCCTCAGTCGGGCGGCATGCCCTCCACGCAGCATACGCGGGGTCAAGAGGAGTCCAAACAAAAAGCAAACAAAAAATCAAGTCGCGATTGATTTGCGAATGTCACCGGTTGGTGAATAATATCGCAATCGGGTGTGTTGACCTCCCAATCACACTCAAGGCCCCACGGGGCCGAACGGACAAAACGGTCTGATGCACAGGCAGACCCTTCATGTCCTCCTCCTCCAACCGCCCGCGCCGGGAAACCGGCGTCGGCGGCTTCCCGGGCGGGAAACCCCTCCTCCCCCGCTTCCGGGCCTCCCGCTATCTACATAGCTCTACAACGACCACCCGCGACGGCCTGACCGGCCTCGCGGGTGGCTGCGTTTTGGAGTTGGTCGATCGGACGGTCGGGTCAGGTCACGTTGAGCGTCGGTCGGCTGGAGCCCATCCGGTTCCCGGCGAGCGTCGCCTGCACCTCGACCTGGTCGGTGAACTTCTCGAGGCTCCGCTGCATGGTCTCTCCGGCGTCGGTGAAGTTCCTGCGAGGGGTCCCGGCATCGGAGAACTGGCGCACCGCCATGTTGAGCGGGATCGCACCGAGGAAGGGCAGCCCGAGGCGCTGGGCCATTATCTCGGCTCCGCCGCGACCGAAGATGTCGTACTCCTTGCCGTCGTCGCCGATGAAGTAGCTCATGTTCTCGACAATGCCGAGCACCTCGATCTTGAGTTGCTGGAACATCCGGACCGCGCGGACGGCATCGTCCTGAGCCACCTTCTGGGGCGTGCAGACGACCACCGCACCCGTAACGCTCAGCATCTGGCTCATCGTCAGGGGCACATCGCCGGTGCCGGGCGGCAGGTCCACGATCAGGTAATCGAGTTCCCCCCACTCCGTTTGTTCGGCGAGCTGCTTGAAAGCCCCGTGGGCCATCGGACCTCGCCAGATCAGCGGTTTTTCGGGGTCGACGAGCTTCCCGATGGTCATGGCTTTCACCCCGTGGACATACATGACCTGGAGCATGTTGTCGTGGAGCTGAACATCGAGGTCGTCGAGGCCAAGGAGGGTCGGCATGGAGGGGCCGTAGATGTCGGCATCGAGAATCCCCACGGCGTAGCCCTTGCGGGCCAGTCCGACCGCGAGGTTCACGCTGACGGTGCTTTTGCCGACGCCACCCTTGCCCGCGCCGACCGCGATCACATTCTTCACGCCGGGCATCGACGGCGCGCCGGTTGTTGCCTTGCCCGAAGTCGTCGTCTGGCTGCTGGCGGCCTGCTTGAGCGGGATGGTCTTCGGCTGGTCCACATACTTGCGGCCGTCGGCCTGTTGCTCGGGTTCTGGCGTCTCATCGCCGGTCGGAACCACGAAGTCCACGGTCAGTTGCTTCACCTCGGTGCCGAGCTGCCCGGCCGCCTCATTGAGAACGCTTCGGATATCCGTCTTCAGGCGTCGGCGTAGTTCCTCGTCCTCTGGAGCAGCAACGGTCAGGGCGACGTAGTCGTCGCACGCCGCGACCTTCCGCACGAGGCCAAGGGAAACGAGGTTTTCGGTCGTGGTAGCGTCCTGAAGGGAAGCCAGTGCGTCCAGAACATGCTGTTTGTTCAGGCCCATCGCGTCCGTTTCTCCCGATCCGAGGCGAAAAAAGTACCGGGCGAGCAACCCGGAACAGGATGATAGGCGGTAGGGAAGCGTCGATGCAGCCAAAGGCGGTCGACCGCCGGCAATACGCATCGGTCCGAAGCGTTGAGCCCGTGTTCCCCAGGCATCAACGAAAGGCAACCCATATGGCCCGCAAGAACACACGCAACTCATTCGGATATCTCGCTTCGGCCGCGGCGGTCATGCTCCTCTCGGGCTCCGTCCTCGCACAGGACGGTCCACGACGCGGACCGAGCGATGCGCTGAGAGGCCCCTCGGTCAACGACCGCGCCATGCCCCGCAACGAGCGCTTCGGCGACTCGATGATGGAGGGTCGTCGTCGAGACGCCGGCATGCTGAACTATCGCGTCCTCGTCGGCACGATCGGAGATCTGGCGGACCACGAGAACCAGCGCCTGCGTCTGACCGCCGAACAGAGCGAGAAGCTCGCCAGCATCCGCGAGGGCTACGAGAAGCAGCTCCGCGAGTACATGTCCGAGGCACGAGAGCAGACCCAGAACCTTCGCCAGCGCATCCAGAAGGCCCGTGAGCAGGCGGGAGACGATCGCGAAGCGGTTCAGGAGATCATGGAAAAGGCCCGTGCCCGCGCCGAGGAGATCCGTGCGAATGCGCCCAAGAGCGACAAGGCCGAGGCGAAGATGTGGGAGGTCCTCTCGCAGCCACAGCAACGATTCGTGAAGGCACAGATCGAGGAGCGCACCGATGAGATGATGCGTGACCGGCAGATGGAGCGCGATCGGGCCAACCGGGGCACGGGAGCGCAGCGTCCCGATCGCCCCGGGGCCGAGGGCGGCGATCCGATGCGTCCGGGTGCGGACCGTCCCACCGACCGCCGGCCCGATGCGCGCGATCGGCGAGATACCGACATGGGGCCCGGCGCGGAAGGCGACCGTCCGCGTGGCCCGCAGGCCGATCGCCCCGTCGACCGCCAGACCGATCGTGCCGATCCGAGCATGCGGCGCTGGGCGCAACTCTTTCAACGCATCCAGCGCCTGACTCCGGAGCAGCAGGATCGCCTGTTCAACATGATCAACTCGACGCTGGAACGCGTCGACGCCTCGCGCGGAAGCGATCGTCCCGCTTCGGGTCCGGACGCCGAGCGTCCGCGCCGC
>JANSXG010000074.1 GCA_024743075.1 bacterium
GAAGCCGACGCCGCCAACGAAGACGGCATCGAGGAAGCGGTCCAGCTCAGCACCGTCCTGCTGCCGCTCGCCCGGGCACGTGGCCTGCTCGTCTACGGCGTCGCCGTCGAGCCCGCCGTCGGGACGAGCGACGAGTCGCGCCGGGCCTTCGAAGAAGCCCGGCGCACCGCCGAGCGCGCCGAATCCGTTTCCGCCTGGTCCGATGCCGAGCGCGAGCTCATCATCGCCCTCGCCTCGCTGCGGCTCCGCGACACCGAGCGCGCCGTCGAAGCGATACGGTCGATCCGCGACGCGTTCCGCGAGGACCGCGACCTCGTCGAAACCGCCCCCGGCACGCTCGCGAGTCTCCGCGCCGCCGAGACGCTGTTGGTCGCGATCGCCCGTTCACCCATCGAGGCGCGCGGGTCGATGCCCGAGGATCCCGGAGACGCCGAACGACTGCGTCTTCGCCTCGCGTCCATCAGCGCGTCACAGGCGTCGACCGTCGACCAGCGCTCGCGACTGCTCGCAGCCGAAACGGATCGCCTCGCCGGCCAAGCCCTCGACCTCGCGCGGGCGCATGCCTGGGATGACCTCTCTTGGCTGCCGCCCATCCTCCGCTGCGAGGCACTCCTCTCGAACGCGAACGCCGAGACCTTGGGCCAGACCGCAGAGGCAACGCTGCTCATCGCCGAAGCCTCGCGTGCCGAAGACCCACGCACCGTCCTCCGCGACGCAGAAGTCGGTCCGCTGACCGTGCTCGCGCTGGCGCTGCAGGCGGGCCAACTCGATCCCGATGCTCCGGAACTCATCCGAGTGAAGCACCTCGCAGAACTTGGCATCGGCTTTGACACACTGGCTTCGGGCACGCCCCTCGGCGAATCCGCGCTGGAGTGGGTCGCGTACCTGCTGCGTGTGTGCCTCGCGACTCCCGATCACCCGGAGATCTGGGACGACGCGACCGACGCAGACATCGCCGAACTCGTCGACGCGCTCATCGCCCGACCGGGATCGTCCCGGTCGAACCTCGATCTGCTGGCGATCCCAACCGAAGGCGACGCGTTCGAGCGTGCCCAGCGGCTTCTCGAACGCACCACCCAAAACGATCTCACCGACCGCGACGCACAGGTCGCGCTCGCCGCCTCCGCAACGCGGCTGCTCGACCTGCTCGTCAGAAGTCAGGTCTCCTCGCTCATCGACGAGCCCATCATCTTCCGCGAAAAGGAGCAGCACGCCATAGAGCTGCTCGGCCGGCTCGCCGACCCGCTCGAACGTGCTGAGGGTGATCCCGCCCTGATCGCCACCATGCGTGTCGCCGGCCTTGCTGAACCAGAGGCCGCGTTCCGGACATTGCAGACCATCGAGCTCGATCCGGACTGGATCGTCGAGGTTCTCACCACCCGCGCGGCCCTCCTCGCCGGCGAGTCGCTGACCGGACCGGTCACCGACAACAGAATCTTCGGCGCAGCGCTGTTCGCCCAGCGCGACCTGCCCGATGGCGCCGACATCCGCGCCGCGATACCGGGTTCCCAGCCCGATTTCGCGCTGGCCGACACCGCCGCCGCCGCTGGCGCCGCGCTTTCGCACCGAAGCGGCATCTACACGCGCCTCGCCATCCGGTCGCTCTCCGCCGCGTTACGCACGGACGACGCCGACACGCTCCGCAAAGCTGCCACCGCCGCTACGGAAGCGCTCGCACGCGTGAAAGAACCCGCGGACCGTGTCTGGCTCTCCATCATCGGCGCCGAGGCGGCCCTGCGAAGCGGCGACGACGCCGACGCCTTCGGCAAGTTCCGCACCATCGTCGGCGCCACAGCGCCCGAGGACCGCTCGGCCCGCGCCTACTGGCACGCTTCGATGCGCATGCTCGAGATCCTGAGTCGCCAGAACGCCGACGGCAGCCGCACGCCCGCCATCGCCCGCGAGATCCGTCGCCTCCGCCTTCAGCCGAGCTGGCGCGCCCACCCCGACATCTGCGAGCGCATCGACGCCATCGCGTCCGTTGTCATCGGTTCGGACTGATCCGTTCCCGAGCCGGTCAGTCGCCCTCGCCGGCCTCGATCGCGTTGATCTTCTCGATGCGGCGCTGGTGTCGTCCGCCTTCGAACTCGATCGTCAGCCAACGGTCCACGATCTTCTCGATCAGGCGCAGGCCCAGCAGGTCCGCCGAAAGGCAGCACACGTTCGCGTCGAGGTGACTCCGCGAGAGCTCCGCGGTGATTTCGTCGTGCGCGGTCGCCGCTCGCACGCCCTGAATCTTGTTCGCGGCGATCGCCATCCCCAGCCCGGTGCCGCAGATGAGGATCCCGCGTGCGGCCTCGCCGGACGCGACCGAGCGTCCCACGACCGACGCCGCGTCGGGGTAGTCGCCGATCTCGCCCTCGCCGAGCACCGCCATCGCGACGATCTCATGACCCGCATCGCGCAGGCGCTTCTCAAGGTGAAGCGCCGCGTCGCGCCCGCGATGATCCGAACCGATTGCGAGTTTCATCGCGACGCCCCGCCCTTCTCCGCCGACCGCATCGCCCCCAGACGCTTCTCGATCAACTCGCGCAGTCGCTTCGCCGTGGCATCGTAGACCGGCTGCGACTGCCCGATCGGGTCGGTCACGTCCTGGCCGTCCGGATCGAGCAGTTTCACCTTGTCGCCCGCGTTCGGGTCGATCGCGCGGATCGCGTCCACGTGCGACGAAGTGAGCCCGTAGATCTCGTCCGCCTGTGCGATCATCTCGCGCGTCAGCACCGATGACTGATGCCCCCCCATCGTGTACCCGAGCGACTCGACCGCCGTCGCCGCCTCAGGAGTCGCGGGCATCCCGCCCGACGTGAACGCGCCCGCGCTGCGGACGGTCGTCGGCAACTCCAGCGGCTCGCGCGCGATCAACTCCCGCGCGATCGCAGCCGCCATCGGTGAGCGGCATGTGTTCCCGGTACAAACGAAGAGAATGGTTCGCATAATCTGCTTATCAATGTAGCGTTCGGCGTACGCGCCCTCGCGATCAACACGATAGCCGCCCGAAGTCAGGAATCGTACGAGCGTCGACCCCTTGCCCAGCGGGCGGGAATCGCTCGCGAGCACGCCGGCGACCAGATGCGCTGCCCCCATGCGATCGATCGCGCGGGTGATCTCATCGCCGGTGCGTGCGTTGCCGCCGCCAGGGATCGATCGAACGATCACCGGACCGCCCACCTCGCTGATAGCCCGCTGCGTCTGGGGGTTCGCGACGATCCGGACCAGCAGCACCCCGTCGTCGTCGAGCACACCCGGCTCGACACCGAGCGCCGATCGCACCCTCTCGATCGCGTCGTCACCGAGTTCGATCGCGAGCAGCAGCGGGCCGGGGCACAGTTTCTCGACCAGCCGACGCTGCACCGCCGAAAGCCGGTGCTCCGCCCCCTCCAGCGTCTCGGCCAGGCGCGTGCCCGACTCGATGTGCCACGCCAGCGCCAGCCGACTCGATTCGGTGCCAAGCGACCACAGCGAGTCCACCGCCCCCTTCGAAGACGCCGCAGCAGCGATCCCGAAGACCGTCTCCGTCGGCACGACCACCAGTCGGTCCGCGCGGACCGCTTCGGCGGCCTCCCGAACCGTAAGCGTTTTCGGGCTGTTGCTGGTAACCGATCCCACCGTGCCTAGTGTACCGGAATCGCAATTCGACCCGGCGCGTGGGAGATCGGCCCGCTGACTCTTGATCCCCCTCCGCGTCGGTCGATAGATTGATGTCGCCGACGGCCCGGCTGAAGCCAGAGTCGTGCGACCCAACACAACCGCGCCGGCCGAGGCCCGCGCCCAACCCCTGGAGGACCGGTGGATTTCCTCGCCTACGCGAAAGCCCTTCCCGTCATCGAGAAACTCGGCGTCGAAGCCGACGAGCAAGACGGGATGGTGCAATTCACGATCGTGGACGATCGCTCCTGCACGCTGAACATCGGAGCGAACCCGCCGGATTCTGAACAAGCGGACCGCACCCTCGACGCGAGCACCGAAAGCCTGCCGCGCATGTGCGACGAGGTCTTCCACGCACTCAACATCAACGAGGTCGCCCTCGTCCCGCGCACGAGCTGGAGGGAAGTGCTCGACCTCACCGCCTTCGACATGGCCACCGTCGAGCGCTGGCTCGACATCGACGCCGAGGCCTCCCTGCACCAGAACAGCCGCGACCCGCTCTTCGTCTCGCGCGACGAGCACGAAACCCTGGAGACCATGGTCCGCTCGCTGCTCACCAACGCCGAGAAACCCGCCCAGAGCATCAGCGTCCTTGCTTCCGGCGGCACGGCTCTCGTCGTCGATGTCCTGCCCCCGGACCGCCTCTATGTGCAGTGCGTCGGCAAAGGTGTCGCCGACCGCATCATGGAATACCTGCGCAAGGTCAAATAAGCCGGCGTCAGCGCCGCGTCCGCACCGGTGCAGCGCTCGTCGAGCACACGAGACTCAGTTCGCCCCCCTCGCTGCGGATGCCGTGCACCGTCACGCGCCGCCCGTCCTCCAGACGCCAGTCGAGCGTCTCGGCGTTCAGTTCCCCGCGCACCAGTTCGCCCAGCCGCTCGGCGATCTCTCCCTCGCCCGCGCTGTCGATCCACTCGCTCAGCCGGTTCAACCCGATCACCCCGGGCAGTTTCAGCCGGTTGATCTGCGTCCAACCGATCCCCGCCCGCGCGCTGCCGTCTTCACCGATATCAACCTCCAGCGCCGCCGCGACGACCCGCGCGTCCTCCGCCCCGGGCTCACGGATGTCCGCGCCGACGATCACCCGCCCCTCGTGGAACCGCACACGCACGCTCCGGATTCCCTCCGGCCATCGCCCGTACTCGCTCTCCACCCACAAGGGCAGGCGCACCGCCAGCCACGCGTTCGCGTCGTCCTCGGTGATCGTCACCGCCCACCGCTGCTCGTGCGGGTGCTGTCGCGTCATTGTCGAAACCGCCCAGTTCTCGACCGCGCGCGAGGTCGAAATTACAGAGGGCTCGCTCGTGTTCACCTCCGCCCACCACCCCGGCGGACGCGACGCCAGCCACCAGCCCACGCCGATCGCCAGCGTCAACACCGCCGCCAGCACCACAACACCGGAATACAAAACCCGCCGGCGCGCCTCGGTCGCGAGCAGCCCGCGTACCCCGCGCCTGCGCGATCGCGACGACCGATCGGTGCGACCGGACTTGGCAAGCCGGGCCGCGGCACGCTCGCGCCGGGTCGTCAGCTTCTTCGGCGCTTCTTCGGTTTCCTGGTTGCGCCCCCCCCGTTTGGCCCGTGCTGCCGCCTCGCGACGCTCTCGGCGCGTCGGCCCGCGTCCCTTGCTGGCGCGTGAGCCGCGAGCCATCAGCGTTATCCCCGGTAGCGCCGCACAACCAGCGTGTCGTTCTGCCCGCCGAAGCCGAAACTGTTCGACATCGCCACTTCCACGCCGCCCGCATCCGCCAGATCCCGCGCCTGATTCGGCACATAGTCCAGATCGCACACCGGGTCAGGCGTGCGCAGGTTCATCGTCGGCGGCACAAAGCCCGTCCGGATCGCCTGCACGCAGGTGATCAGTTCCACCGCCCCCGCCGCCTGGATCAGGTGACCCATCATCGACTTCACCGACGAGAACGGGATCCTGCCCGCGTTGTCGCCGAACAGACCCTTCACCGCCTTAGTCTCGATCGAGTCGTTCTCCTTCGTCCCCGTCCCGTGCGCCGAGATGTAGTGCACCAGCGGGCGACCGTTCTCGTCCGTCGCTCCCGGGTCGATGCCCGCCTGCTCGAGCGCCTCACCCATCGCCGCGATCGCGCCCTTGCCGTCGGGCTGAATATCAGTGATCCGGTAGGCGTCCGCCGACGACCCGTAGCCGCAAACTTCCGCTACGGGCGTCGCCCCGCGAGCGAGCGCGTGCTCCAGGTCTTCGAGCACCAGGATGCCCGCGCCCTCGCCCATCACGAATCCGTCGCGCGTCTGGTCGAAGGGCCGGCTCGCCGACGACGGCTCGTCCCGCCGCGTGCTCATCGCCGTCAGCCGGATGAACCCGGTCATGCCCAGCGGGTGGATCATCGAGTGCGCACCGCCGGCGAGCATGATGTCCGCGTCCCCGCGCGACAGGATCTCGAACGCCTCACCCACCGACTGCGTCGACGCCGCGCACGCCGTCATGCAGTTGAACGCCGGGCCGCACGCGCCGAACGCCTCGGCCAGGTGCGTCACCGGCATGTTCGGCTCCTGCTCCGTCTCACCGTGCGCGTCGAACCGCTTGTACGCCTCCTCCGCCCAGCGCTTGAAGTCCACCGAGCGCGAATCCGAGTCCCACGCCTCCAGGTTCGCCTTCGCGTACCCGTCGAAGTTCAGGATGCCCTCGCCCGCGCCGAGGTAGATACCCACCCGACGCTCGTCGAAACCGGCCCCCTTGGTGAACCCCGCGTTGATCTGGCCCGGTTTGCCCGCGTCGCCCAGCCCGGCCTGCTTCCAGGCCATCGCCGCCGCCGCGAGCGCGTACGCGCTATTCCGCTGCGCGTGACGGAACGGCTCCGGCTCGGCGAAGAAGTTCGCCAGATCAAAGCCCTTCACCTCCGCCGCGAAGTTCGTCCGGAACGTCTCGGCCGGGAAATGCGTCACCGGCCCGATCGCGCTGGCGCCCGACAACAGCTTCGTCCACACCGAATCGACATCAAAGCCCAGGGGCGTCACCCACCCCATGCCGGTGATGACCACCCGGCGCTGCCGGCCCACATTGGAGACGCCCGGTGCGTTCAACGCTCGTCCTCGTAGTCCTCGTCCTCATCGCCGCGCAGTGCTTCCAGCTTGTCCGGGTTCAGCACCCGCACCAGCCCGCCGTCCTTCAGGCGCCGACGAGAGAAGTTGATGATCAGCCCCAGCTCCAGGTCCGCTGCGCGCAGCTGCGAACGCAGCACCGTCCGGTCGTAGCCCGAGACCTCGCAGTCGCTGGCCATCACCTGCACCACGAACCGCTCATCCACGAACAGACTCACCGAGTGGTGGCCGATGTCCTGCCCGCCGTAGTGGATCGGGAAGCTGTAGTGCAGGTCGTGGTCGACGCCGCAGTCCTTCAGCTCGATCGACAGCGCTCGTTCGTACACCGAGGCGTCGAAGCCCGGCCCCAGCGCCTTGTGGATGTCGATCGCGCAGCCGATGACCTTGCGGCTCACCTCGGTGAGCGCCGGGTCCAGTTCATCGTTCCGCAGGGTCGGTCGTCGTCGGGCGTCATGGCTGGTCATGCAATGCATTCCTCAAGACTCGGTCGGGGAGAATTCGACGCGGTCGGAGCGTCATGAAGTAGGCCTACACCATACCGGAACCCGGGTAGGCCCGGCGATCAGCCGGCGCTGCGTTTCAGCACGATCGCGGCGTTCTGGCCGCCGATCGCGCCCGTGCACACCAGCACGTACTCGAGATCCGCATCGCGCGCATCCGCAGCCCCCGCGTCCAAACCGTCCACGGGAGTCCCCGCGTGCAGGCGCGCAGGCAGTTTCTGCTGCTCAAGGCACTTCGCGCCGACGCACACGCCGATCGCGCCCGCGCCCGCCGCCAGCGTTCCGATCTGGGGCGTCACCGTCACCAGCGGGATATCCCGCAGTCGATCGCCGAACACGCGCCGCAGCGCCGCTTCCTCCGTCGCGTCCGCGTGCCGATGCCCCGCGCCCTGCGGCACGATCGCATCAATCTTCTCCGGGCCGATCTCCGCTTCCTTCAGCGCCGCCTCGATCGCGACTTCCAGCCCGACCGCGCGCCGCTCGGGATCTGTGCTCGCGGGCGTATGCCCCGCGCCGAAGCCCTCGATCGCGCAGATGGCGCGCGCCCCGCGCGCTTTCGCCGCCTCGGCACCCTCCACGATCAGGATCCCGCCGCCCTCGCCGACCAGCGTGCCGGTTGCGTTTTCGTCGTATGGGCGCACCAGCGACGACGCCTCATCGCCCGGGTTCGTGTGCGCCAGCACGCCGGTGAGGTCCAGGCGCAGCAGCCCCATCGGGTTCAACTTCGATTCCACACCGCCCGAGAAGCACACATCCGCATCGCCCCGCTCGATCACGCGCAGCGACTCGCCGATGCTCAACGGCCCCGACGCCTCGCAGCAGGTGATCGTGTTCGAAGGCCCCTGCGCATCGTGGATGATCGTCACATGGCACGCGAGCATGTTCGGCAGGTACTTGAGCATCCACAGCGGCGTCAGGTTGTCCATCCCCGCGCCGGTCTCGTCGTCGGTGCCCCAGCGCGCGTAACTGAACTCGCCGTCCTCGGTCGCCGTGGCCATCGCCATCGCCAGCTCGGGCACCTCCGCCGCGATCAGCCCCGCCCCGATCTGGCACCCTACCCGATCCGGGGTGTAGGTCAGCGCCGCCCCGTCGTCGGCGTGGGCGCTGCTCCCCTGCGTCACCAGTCCGGCCTCCTCGGTCGCGCACTGGGCCGCGGCGACCGCCAGTTTGGTATCCCGCGCCATGACCTTGACCGCCTTCCGGTAGGTCTTGGGCACGAAATCACGCCCCTTGAAGTCCTTGACCTCCGCCCCCAGCGACGAGCGGAACCCCGTCGCATCGAACGACTCGATCGGCCCCAGAGCCGACTTCCCGGAGCACAACCCCTCCCACAGCGCATCGATCCCGACGCCGAACGGGGTGACGGCTCCGATCCCGGTAATGACGACACGTCTGGGCATGGGCCGATTGTAGCGATGCGCGGAACCCGGGCTGCCGCCGTGCCCGCAAACACGCGGATACGCCCTTTCCGCGCTCAATCTCTTGCATCGAATGGGGGAGCCAGTACCCTCTTCTTGGACGCGCGGAATCCCGCGCGGGCACGAGAGAGGAAAGACACCCCATGAAGCACCTGACCATCGCGGCGTTCGCCGCATCGCTGTTCGCCGCGTCGGCGACCCACGCCCAGGTCGCTCTGGACTGGTCCACCGTCGGCAACCCGGATAACGCCCCGAACAAGGACGGTTTCGGCTCGGTCGCCTACGAGTACCGCATCTCGACCTACGAGGTGACCAACAGCCAGTACGCGGCGTTCCTCAACAGCGTCGCCGCCAGCGATCCCAACGGGCTCTACAACACCAACATGGGCTCGAACTCGCGAGGCGGCATCGGACGCTCCGGATCCAACGGCAGCTACACCTACTTCGTCCGCGGCAACATGGGCGACAAACCCGTCAACTACGTGTCCTGGTACGACGCCGCACGCATGGCCAACTGGATGACCAACGGGCAGGGCCTCAACGGGAGTTCCGGCGACACCGAGACGGGCGTGTACAACTTCGACGGCACCGATTCGATCAGCGCCATCACGCGCGACCTGTCCAACCCCAATCAGGTCTTCATCCCGACCGAAGACGAGTGGTACAAAGCCGCCTACCACCAGCCGGCGAGTCAGGGCGGCGATGCCGACGACTACTGGCTGTACGCCACACAGAGCAACGAGGTGCCAACCATCGCTGAGGCTGCGCCCAACGGCGATGTCTCCGCACCCGGTCAGGACGTCGTGAACTACGCGTTCGGCGCCGATTGGAACGGGCTGAACGGCAACCTGACCACGGTCGGTTCGGCGGGCAGCACCAGCTACTACGGCGCATACGACATGAACGGCAATGTCTGGGAATGGAACGAGTCGCTGATCGAAGATTCCTCGTCACGAGGCCTGCGCGGCGGCTCGTACAACAGCACCGAGGAAACCCTTCAAGCGGCGACACGGAGCCTCAACGACCCCGTGGCCCAGATTAATTTCTACGGCTTCCGCCTCGCGAGCAACGTGCCGAACTGCCCTGGGGATGTGGATGGTTCCGGTACCGTCGACCTCGGTGACCTCAACGCCGTGCTCGCAAACTTCGGACAAACCACTTCAACCGGCGACACGAACGGTGATGGCGTCGTCGACCTGACCGACCTGAACTCTGTGCTCGCGGGATTTGGAGAGGCCTGCCCGTAACGATCGGGGCCGGAGCCCGAGTGGATCAACGCCCCTGCGCGCGCCGGGGCGGTGTTTCGGCGGTTATTTCTTTCTGACTGCTATGTATGTACTTCAGTCAGAAAGAAAATCTTGGGCTTCGATCATGTGGGCTTCGATCAGGGATTCTTTCTGACTGATCCGCTTTCCGGGGGTCCGGGGGGAAACGGAATCCCTGGTCGCGCCGGTACCTGAGACGCAGGCGAAGACCCCGCCAGCTTACGGCACCTCTCGATACGCCTCTTTTTCAAACGGGTTGTCCCGATACGGGTCTCGACGCCGGATGAAGAGCACGAGCGAGCAGAGCAGGTACGCCGGGATGAACAGCGGCCCCCACCGCTCGTACTGGCGGACGTGGACTAATTCGTGACTCCGCGCCACGTCGAGCGCCGCCGCCGTTCGGCCAAGCACGACGTGCCCGAGCGTGAGCGCAAACGGCTGCGCCGGGCAACGAGCGAGCAACCAACTGACGAAGCCGCCGTGGAACTCAAGCGTCCGTCCGACCCGACGCCCGGATCCGCCGCTTGCCAGACCGAGGAGCCCGACAACCAGCCCGAGCAGCGTCGCCGGTGAAGCCCAGATGTACAAGATCAGTTGCACGCTCCCATTGTGGTCTTCCTGACCACCCGTCGCACCTTCGACGCGCCGTCCCCTACCATCCCCCCATGCCCTGGCCCCCTGAAGACCGAGCCCGCGCCAACATCGTCGCCACCCGACTCAAGGTCGGCCTCGAGGTCCACGTCGAGCTCGACACGCGCACCAAGATGTTCACGCGCGCCGGCAACCCCGCCAGCGCCGAGTTCGAGGGGGCCGCGCCCAACACGCTGATCGACCCGGTCGTGCTCGCGCTGCCCGGCGCGCTGCCTGTGCTCAACGAGCGGGCGATCGAGCTGTCCATCCGCGTCGGCCTCGCGCTCGGCTGCTCCATCGCCGAACTCACGCGATGGGACCGCAAGAGCTACTTCTACCCGGACCTGCCCAAGGGCTACCAGATCTCGCAGTACGCCCTGCCCCTGTGCTTCGACGGCTCGGTGGACTGGCCCGTCGAGGCCGACGGCTCCGAGAAGCGCATCGGCATCGTCCGCGCCCACCTCGAGGAGGACGCGGGCAAACTCCTCCACGAGGCCCCCGGCGGGCGCCCGATCGACCACTCCATCGTCGACCTCAACCGCGCCGGCACGCCCCTGCTCGAGATCGTCACCCAGCCCGACTTCACCACGCCCGAGCAGGTCGTGAACTTCGCGCGCACGCTCCGCACCGTCTGCCGCTTCGTCGGCGCGAGCCGCTGCGTGATGCAGAAGGGCCACATCCGCTTCGAGCCGAACATCAACTGCGTTCTCGAGATGGACGACGGGCGCACGGTCACCACGCCCATCACCGAGATCAAGAACCTCAACTCCTTCCGATCGCTCGAGATGGCCATCCGCTCCGAACTCGCCGCCCAGCCCGAGCGCTGGCGCGAAGACGGGCGCGAGATGGGCCCCGGCGAAAAGGTCACCCGCGGCTGGGACGACGCGAAGAACACCACCTTCGTCCAGCGCGAAAAGGAAGACGCCCACGACTACCGCTACTTCCCCGACCCCGACCTGCTCCCCACGCCCATCGATCCCGACTGGGTCAGCACCATCCGCGCCGCCCTGCCCGAGCTCCCCCACCGGCGCGCCGAGCGCTATCGCGATGGCTACGGACTGAGCGAAGCCGACGCGAGCGCCCTCAGCGCCGAACGGGGCGAGTCCGACCTCTTCGAAGCCATCATCACCCACCTCGTCGGCGACGCCGGCGGCAGCGATCGACAGGAAGCCGCACGCCAGAGCGCAAACCTGCTCCTGCAGGCCGGTCGCCAGCTGGCCAATGAGCGATCGGCCGACGACGAGGCACCCGCCCTCGACGCCCTCGGCTTCAGCGCGCAGCAGGCCGCGGGCATCGTGAAGCTCCGGATGGACAACGCCATCAGCGCGTCGGCCGTCCCCCAACTGCTCGCCCACCTCTCGGGCACCGACGACGATGCCCAAGCCGCGGCGGAATCCCTCGGCCTGCTCCAGGTCACCGACGAGTCCGCCCTGGAAAAGTGGTGCGACGAAGCCCTCGCCGACCCCGCCAACGCCGCCTCGGTCGCCGATGTGAAGTCCGGAAAACAGCAGGCCATCGGTCGCCTCATCGGCTCGGTCATGAGCAAATCCGGAGGCCAGGCCGACGCCAAGGCCGTCCGCGCGATCCTCCTGACCAAACTGGGGCAATAGCAGGCCGAGTCTCGATCAAGGTTGATCCGCCCCCGTCACCTGACCGACGATGCCGGTAGGCATGCACGACTCCCCCCACGACCACCTGTCGAACCTCTCGCCCGGCGACATCGACCCGCTGCGCGCCGAGGCCGCGCAGCGCGACGCCCTTGTCGCCTCGCACGTGCTCATGGTCCGCCCCACCGCCTTCGGCCTCAACGCCGAAACACAGGCCACGAACGCCTTCGTCGATTCCGAATTCGACGACCCGGAGTCCATCGGCGCGCGCGCCACACTGGAGTTCGACGGCGTGGTCGCGCGTCTCCGAGCCGCGGGCGTCAGCGTCTTCGCTTTCGACGACGACCGGGGCCTGCCCGACAGCGTGTTCCCCAACAACTGGTTCAGTTGGCACACGACCAGCCCCGGGCGCGCCACGGTCATCCTGTATCCCATGCTCGCGCCCAGTCGCCGACGCGAGATCCGCGCCGAGTGGATCGAGCAGGTGGCCGACCAACTCGGCGTCACCCTCGAACACATCGTCCGCCTCGACCACGAAGCCGAGAACGGTCGCTTCCTCGAATCCACCGGGAGCATGGTCATCGACCGCCAGGGCCGCCGGATCTACGCCTGTCGCTCGGCCCGCACCGATGAGTCGCTCGTGCGCGAAGTCGGCCAGGTGCTCGGCTTCGACGTCCACCCCTTCGACGGCGTGGACGCCTCGGGCGTCCCGGTCTACCACACCAACGTCATCATGGCCGTGCAGGAGAGCTTCGCCGTGGTCTGCGACGAAGCGGTCCGCGACGAGGGCGAACGGGCTGCGCTCATCGGCTCGCTTCAGGACGCCGGCAAGGAAACCATCCGCATCTCGCTCGATCAGGCGATGCGCTTCGCCGGCAACATCATCCAGCTGCGCGACGCCTCGGGCACCGCCAGCGGCACCGATCGCGTCATCGCGATGAGCCGCACCGCCTGGGAGGCCTTCGACGACGACCAGCGCGCCGCCCTCGCCCGGCACGGACGCATCGTCGCCCCAGCCATCGACACCATCGAGCACATCGGCGGCGGGAGCGTCCGCTGCATGATCGCCGAAGTCGGAAACTGACACCACGTCAATCTGGGCGCTCTGGGCAGCAGAAAACCCCGCAGTTCCGCCGGATCCGCAGGATTACTGGTCGTCGAACCGACGCCTGCAGGTATGTTGAACCCTCACGAAGCACGCAGCCGACGGAGGAGGACACAGGATGCGCACCGCTATCGCCCTGTTCTGCGCCGTGGCGGTGACCGCGGCCGGCACCGACACGAATACGCAGATCGACAAACTCATCGCCGCGGATACCGCGTTCGGCGACCAGTTCAGCCGATCGCTCAGCATGACGCTTTCCTACGCGCTCATCGGTGCGCCAACCAACGACGGCGATGGCGACAGCGCCGGTGCGGCTTACGTCTTCGACTATGTCACCGGCCAGGAACTCATGCGCGTGACCCCCGCCGACATTCAGCCGAACGATTTCTTCGGTTGGGACGTCGCGGGGACCGGCCAGCGACTGTTCGTCAGTGCCCTGAACAGTGGGTTCGGCTCCAACGAGACCGGCTCCGTTTACGTCTTCAACCTCTTCACCGGGCAGCAACTCGGCGAGCTCGTGGGCTCCGACATCGCGGAGGGCGACGGGTTCGGGCTGAGCATCGCCGCGAGCGGTTCGCGCCTGCTCATCGGTGCGCCGACCGACAACACGCCGGCGGAAGAAGCAGGCTCCGCGTACGTCTTCAACGCCGGCACGAACCAGCAACTCTTCAAACTCACCGCTTCTGACGGCACGGCCAGCGATCGATTCGGGACCGATGTCGCGGTCAGCGGCTCGCTCGCCGTCGTCGGCGCCCCCTTCGCCGATCCGCTCGGCAGTTCGTCGGGGGCCGCCTACGTGTTCAGCGCAACCAGCGGGCAGCAGCTCCAGAAGCTCGTGCCGAACGACGGAGCACCGCAGGATTGGTTCGGTTTCGCGGTCGCCATCAGCGGATCACTCGCGGTCGTTGGCTCTCCCAGAGACGACGACGCCGGATCGATCTCCGGATCCGCCTATGTGTTCGACGCCGCGACGGGAGAGCAGTTGCACAAGCTGACCGCCTCAGACGCAAGCGAAGGTGATGGGTTTGGCGACTCGGTAGCGATCAGTGGCAACCTCGTTGTGGTCGGCAGCGGGTCTTCCGCCAGTCCGGGATCGGCCTATGTTTTTGACGCCGAGACAGGTCAGGAGCTCTACAAACTTATCGCTTCAGATGGCGAGAACGGCGACGCCCTCGGGTACCAGGTCGCGGTGATCGGCAACCGCACTGTCTGCAGCGCACTCAACCACAACGGCACCGGCACGGCCTACGTCTTCGATGTCACCCCCTGCTTCGCTGACCTGAACAACGACAACACCGTCGACCTGACGGACCTCAACATCATCCTCGGCAACTTCGGCAACACCACGACCAACGGCGACACCAACTTCGACGGCGTCGTCGACCTCGCTGACCTCAACCGCGTGCTCAACGAGTTCGGCACCGACTGCCCGTGAACAGATTCCCGAGACGTACGGACCACCCGCATGAAGACCACCATCCGGATTCCCATCGCCTGTGCAATAATTCTTGCGCCGATCGCTATCGCGAGCGACGACCTGACCGAGTCGCGTACGCTGATCCCGTTGAACATCGGCCAGAACGGCTCTTTCGGGTTCTCGATCGCCGCGAGCCTCACACGAACCGTCACAGGAACGCCGCTCGCTGAATACAACGGCAACGATTCCGGCGCAGCGTATGTGCACGTCACCAACACCGGCCAGCAACTCTTCCGGCTCCTGCCCGACGACCCGTCGCCCTTCGCCGAGTTCGGAGCCAGCGTCGCGGCGACGGGCCAACGGGCGATCGTCGGCGCACCAGGGGCGAACGGCCCGCAAAACGAATGCGGCGCCGTGTACCTCTTCAACATCCAGACCGGCGAGCAGACAGGCAAACTCACAGCCTCCGACGCCGCGTCCTTCGCCGAGTTCGGACACAGCGTGAGCGCCAGCGGGGGGCGTCTCATCGTCGGAGCCAGAATCGATGATCAAGCCGGCCAGAACGCGGGCGCGGCGTACATCTACGATCTGGCTTCGGGCCAGCAGCTGCATAAACTGTTCGCGAGCGACCCGAGGGCCTTCGACGCCTTTGGCAGTTCGGTCGCTTTGAGCGGCAACCTGGCGGTAGTCGGTGCGCCGAACGACGACAAGCCGGGCGGCTTGCTCGGTGCGGGATCGGCCCATCTGTTCGATGTCACGACCGGTGAACTGATCCATAAACTCACACCGGACGACCAGCAGTTCGGCGCCGGCTTCGGAACATCCGTCGCGATCAGCGGGAACCTCGTCGTCGTCGGCTCCGCCGGAGGCAACGACAGCTTATCCAGCGGCTGGGCCTACGTGTTCGATGCCGGCAGCGGGCAGCAGTTGCACAGGTTGTCTCCCAACAAACAGGTCAAGTTCGATCGCTTCGGAGAGAGCGTCGCGATCAGCGGCAACTTCATCGTCGTCGGCGCGCGGGATCGCTTCGCGGATGCCGACGGCGGCGGCGCCGCTTTCGTCTTCGACGCGCAGACGGGTCAGGAGCTCTTCCGCCTCTTCTCCTCCGACGGGGAGAACTTCGTCGACGCATTCGGTACCTCCGTCGCCGTCCTCGGAACCCGTGCGTTCGTGGGTGCCCCCAGGGGTGGAGGGACCGTCCTGGACTACGGCCGCTCATACGTCTTCGACCTCACCCCCTGCTTCGCCGACGTCAACGACGACAACACCGTCGACCTTGCAGACCTCAACATCGTCCTTGGCAATTTCGGCCAAGCCACGTCGATCGGCGACACCAACTCCGACGGTGTCGTCGACCTCGCCGACCTCAACCGCGTGCTCAGCGACTTCGGCACCGACTGCCCGTGAGCAGGGTGGCATGGCC
>JANSXG010000260.1 GCA_024743075.1 bacterium
AAACCACCAAGAACAGCCCGGCTCTGATCGCCAGCTTGATGAACTCGTTGGTGGTCATGGACGCCTCCTTCGACGCCCAGACTAGCCGAAGACGCTGCGGTTCAGAAGACCAAACCCGCTGATTCGCGGACACGTCCCACTTAGCCAGCCCCCATCCCAAAGTTCGCCAGCACGAGGTTCAGATCCGCAAGGTCCACCAAGCCGTCGCCGGTCGCGTCCCCCTGCTCGCCGGTCGTGCCGAAATTCGCCAGAACTATGTTCAGGTCGGCGAGATCGACGGTGCCGCTCTGATCGACATCGCCGGGCAGGCCCGGCGCGAGGGGCTTGAGCACCACGCCGCGCTGCGTCGCCCAGCCGGGGCCGAAGTGGCCCGAGCCGGTGATCCAGCCGTTGTCATTGATCGCGTAGACCCGGTCGATCAGGAACTCCGGCGGCAGGTCGGTGACGAACTCGTAGAGGTACTGCGGGTTGTCGGGCGTCAGCCAGATGACCGTGCGCCAGTCGCCGATCGGGCCTCCGGCGTTCTCGTCCAGCGCCTCGCCGACGATGACGCCGTGGATGTTCACCGCGGTCGGACGGATGTAGCCGTAGTTCGCGCCTTCGGGGGCGGCGAGGAACGTGAAGCCGTCGGCCTCGGTCCAGACGAACGGTGTCTTGGGCTCGCTCCCGTAGATCGCCAGCCCGATGACGTGCCCCCCATCGCTGATCCGGATCGGTTCAACCTCCGCGGGGCAATCGACATGATTTCCGCGTTTCGACGCTCCGGGTGACCGGCGATCCGCCGATCGTTGTTCCCAATGAGCAACGACCGCGCCATTGTGCGTCAACGCGGGTTGACTTCAGGCGGCCTCGCGCAGCCCGGCATGTTCCAGCGACTCGCGAACCGTGCAGAGCAGCTCGTTGAAATGGCAGGGCTTATGGAGCAGAGCGTACGCTTCGGACGCCGCGGCGAGTTCGGCGACTCGATCCGAACGCTCGGCGGTCAGGAAGATGACCGGCGTGTTTCCGATGAGGCCCTGCTTGTCGAGGCGTTCCTTCACGCTGAATCCGTCGCCGGCGGGCATGTTGATATCGAGAATGATCAGACTCGGTTTGAGCTGACCGGCCAGCCGCAGCGCGTGGAACGAATCGGTCGCCTGAATAACCGAGTAGCCCGCCTTCTCGAGGTGGTGCGTCAGGCACTTCAGGTGCAGGTGGTCATCGTCGGCAATCAGGATCGTGGCGCCCATCGGAAGCTCCCGTCGTTGGTTGACCCTGATTCGCCGGGCCTGACCGTTTTGTCGGCCCCAGCGGGCGACCCACCCCAGCGGTGCTCCAACATTGCGTGCAATCGACGCGAACGCGACGCGGATAGGGCCCGAGAGCCGTTTCGCACGCGTCCGGTAAGCGAGACCGGCACGATCAGCGAGACCCGCGGGGAGTGCGACCATCGGGCGTTTTACGCGGCCATGCCGGTCAGCGCCACGAGCGGGTACTGCTCCACCCAGAGCAGGCCGTCGTCGTCGTGCCAGGAGCACTCAACGGCGAGATCGAGCAGTCGTTGGTCGTCGTACTCCTCCGTGTCGGGAAGATCGAAGCGAACCAGCGCCGACATCGCCCGTCCCCCGGAGCGCAGTCTCGCCCCTATCGCCGGATGCTGCAGGACCGACGCGATATCCGGATGGAACTCGAGCGAACCGTCAATCCGCTCCGGGGCGCGATGGACGATCTCGAGTTGGAGCACATCGAACATCGCCCGCTGCGGGGCGCCGCCCGCGCTCTGCCACACACAGAGTGCCCGCCCTCGCGAGCGCACCACCTCCACCACCGTCATCACAAGCTGCGGTTCGTTGCCGGGGATATCGAGGCGAACCACATCACCAACGGTGATGAGCGTGCGGCTGTGGGACTGAAACACGCGCTCGAAGCGAGCGCTCTCCTCGGTCGTCATGTCGGCATCCTCCGTGTCGCGTCAACGCCTCGCTCCCGAGTTGTCATCGACCATCCGGAGCCGCTGTTGAGGCCCTCTTGCGCCGAAAGCAACAACCCCGCATACGACGCAGCCCGTGCGAACACGCCGCGATTGCCGCCCGGGCCCCTGTCCACGGACCGGTTATCCGCGCGAACTCCGGTTACTTTCGCCCGGTTTCGCGCGACTTCGATCGCTTCCGACACGCCTCTGAGCAGAACTTCACGCTGTCCCAGTCGCGCTGCCATTTCTTCCGCCACGTGATCGCTCGCCCGCACTCAACGCAGGGCTTGGTCGGCAGGTTGTGCGGGTTGTGATTGCTGTTCGACCCGCTCACGATGCCGCCTCCCTGAACAGCCCGTCGGGTGCTCCCTCGTGCACCGGCCCCGGCTGCCCGAGCAGGCGCCCCGCCGCGGCCATGCCGCTGAGCAGCGCTCCCTGAATCCCGTACTCCCGCCTCGTTTCGCATACCCAGTCACCGCAGACATACAGACGCTGAGCCACATCGGCGAGAGCTTCGTGGGTCTCCGACGCACGCTGGGTCGCCAGTGCGTAGCGCCAACGATGGGCTACCACGGACCGTACGGCGGCATGACGCTTGAGGTTGCGCATCGAAGACTCGAACGCACGACCGAGCACTTGGGCGATCTCGTCGATGTCTCGCT
>JANSXG010000240.1 GCA_024743075.1 bacterium
ACCCGCCGCGGATCGAGATCCACGGCGGGTCAGCAGGAGCACCGTGGCTCGCCGTCCGCGACTAGCTGCCAGGCTCCCGCACTCTGAAGATCTTGAGCGTGATGGGCGTTGCGTCTTCGCTCAGGTCGGGGCCCGGGGCCGACAACTGGACCGTCAGCTCGGTGGGCTCGGACTGGGGAGCGATCCGCGCGATGGGGAACCAGTCGAAGCTCCGGTCACGGGCCACTACCTCGTTGCCGCTCAGCACAAAGAGGTCGATGTCGGTCCAGTCGTGGGCCACGGCGACGACCACGTACCGGTATCCAGGCTCAACCGAGAGCGTCCATTGCCGGGACGAACTGTCGGATCGCGTATCCAGTTCCAGATCGAGCGAGACGATCGGCTGCGTCTGCTCGTAATCAATTTCGAGAGTGGCTGCCGCGAGCCCATCGAGAACGTCTGCGGGCGAGAGCGCGGCCTCTTGCAGCCGCTGGACCCAGCGGCTGTCGCGTTCACGCTGCGCACTATCCGCTGTGCCGTTGAGGAGCTCCGAGGCCAGGCGTACATCCTGGGCGTAGTTGATGCCGACCGGAGCACGGCCACCGAACGCCATCTGCGCAGAGCTCGCAGCGCACACGATCCCGATCACCTCGCCGCGGTCGTTGAAAAGCGGGGAGCCGCTGGACCCACCGACGGTCACCGCGTCGTAATGGATGAGCAGGTTCTCGCCGATGGGGTCTTCGCCGAACAAGAAGTCGGTCGAAGCCGTCACGCGGCCGGAAAGCGCCTGCTGGATCGGCAGACCGGCGACATTCTCCATCGGGAAGCCCACGTAGCCCACCGCCGAGTTGGCGGCTACATCCGGAGTCCCGGACAGCGGGAGCGGGGAACCCGCGCTGCCGGAAACGACATCGATCAGGCCCACATCGCCGGGGAGGATCAGCTGCATCGGGACGAGCGCGTTGGCGGCATCGCCCTGGAACTGGTGGATCAGCGGCCCGCTCGTCCCGCCCCAGCGCTCATACGCCGGGTGGATCGCGAAGTCATCTGACAAGGCGATCTCTCGTCCTTCGTTCCGCCCGACGAACGCTGGCGACTCGAACAGGTCACCGACATCGGCCATCTGCTTGAGCACGTGCGCGTTCGTGGCGATCTTGCCGTCTGCGATGACCCAGCCCGTTCCGATCGGCGCGAAGGTGCCTTGCCCGTCAGTGACGCCCAGCAGCCATACCGAGTCCGCCGCGCCGTCCATCGCTTCGGAGAGGCGGTCGCGGGTGAGATCAGTCACCTCGGCCAACCCCGACTTGAGACCCGCGACGGACTGATCGAGGTTTTGGTAGTTCGCGCTGAACGACGACTCGAGTTGCTGGATGCGATCGATGGTCGCGTTCTTGTTCGCATCGATCTCAGCGTACGCAAGCTCCATGGCCCGGTCGTGGCGGTTCTCGGTGTGGACAGACAAGGCAACGGTGGCCGCGAGGATCGGGCACGCGGTGGCGGCGACGACGAGCGGCGTACGCCAACCGCGCGGTCCGTTGGCATTGCCGTTACGGCCCGAAGGCTGACTCGGGCCGCCTGTGCCGACGTTGGGGCGTGGTTCAACGATCGCGTCGGTGCTCGGCGCGACGCGATCCAGAACGGTGCTGATGGTGCTCTGTGACATGACGGGACCTCCTGTCTTGGGCGGGCCTCTTTGGCTGCGCCGGATGCCGCGTGGTCGTCCGAAGCGATCGGAGTCAAGACGCACGCTCACCGGAGGAGTGATTGACGGATCGCTTGTGTGACATATCCGCGTCGTGTGCCTCGCCGGAGAGTTGGGGGCGGACGGGGTGAGCGGACGACAAAACGCGAACCCCCTCCCCGGACGCGATGGTCCGAGGAGGGGACGCAGGAGTGGAGACGCGTTTTGTTGGACGATGTCAGCGGGGCATGGTGGCGATTAGTGCCCGGCTTGACTCGGCGTACATGTGAGCGTCAACGAGATCTCCCCGCCGCAGCGCCCGCCACGCCATCAGCCGGTATCCGGCGGCGAGTCGCCACACTGGAGCGCGACATCGCTCGGGACGACGGCGGGACGATGTGGCGGTCTTGTCTCGGGTCTGACGGGTAGCGGGGCAGGATTGATTGAGAAGCGTCTGGGTGCTGAGGCCGGACATGACACGCTCCTTGAGGTGTTTGGGGAACACCTCAAAAGCGATCGAGACCGCTGCCGTGTGACGCAGCCGAAACTCACGCAACCACCCACATCGCCTCCCGGAGCAAGTCTTGGTGGCACCCCATCTCCGAAAGCGATGTGCACAGGTATCTGAAGTCGAGTTTCGCTCGCTTGCTGTTGCCGAGGGTTCTCATGTGCTCGCGGATGGCCTCGACCACCTCCTCGAACAGCCAGACTTCATAGAGCGGCTTGCCGCCCTCAGGTTCGGCATCCGGGCACCGAGCAGGGTGGGGTGCTGGACCCGCTCGTGCTCTCGCTTGCTCGGTTTGTCGGCTTCTCCCTCGAAGTCGATGTAGATGAGTGATTCGCAGGCCGCTCCTCGGCCTGAAGCCGGGGCACGCGGTCGAGTTCATCTGGATCATGAAGCGGTATGAGGCTCGTTGGAAGGCAAACATTGCAGTTGCTTCGGACGCGTTCGATGAAGAGCCACACCGCTGCTCAGTCCGGAACCATCAGCACTATGCTCAGCGAGAGATGAGCTCGGGGCGTCCATTCACCACCTTCGTTCTCGGACCTGGGACCGGCTCCACGGCCGTCCGGATTTATCTTGGTTGGGCGGCGATCCGCTGTTACGCTCTGCCTCGGGAGAAGATCCTTGCCGCTCACAATCTCGACCCGATCCATTGGAAGACGCAAACCTGTTCTCGGTGACTTCGATGTCCCGCCGCCGCCGGATCTGCGCGACGATGGAGAGCTCCTGCTCCGCGACTTGATCGCCCACGTCGTCCGGTGCCAGGTTCACCAGTTCAATCAGCGTCAGGACGAGCGCCGATTTGATCGCGTGCTGTCAGCCGAGACCATCGAGCAGGCTGCCAGGGCGGGAAAGGTCGATCCGGCC
>JANSXG010000033.1 GCA_024743075.1 bacterium
CGTGTCCGTCAGGTTGAAGTGGTTGGCGGGCGTGCCGAGTTCGGCCATGGTCGAGGGCGTGCGGGCCATGCGGTCTCCTGAGGTTCGGTTCGTGCGAAGCGCGCCCGGTTTCGGGGGGTGTGCAAAGGCGCAAAAAGTGGGCAAGCGGTGGGCAGAACGAAAACACTTGCGTGAGTTATCGGGGCTGGTATCGTACCGACGCCGCGGAATGGATTCAGCGGCACGCACATCCAAAGCGGTCACGGAAGGACCAGGCCCATGGCCCCACACTCACCGCCATCCGTCGAGCACGCCTCAACCGGTGCCGAACCGACGCAACTGCTCCGAAACGCGATGCTCAAGTCGCTCAGCGGAGTGCAACGACTCATCATCCTGCTCCGCTACGCCGAGCAGATGACCGACGCCGAGATCGCCGGTGCCGTCGACATGACCGCCGAGCAGGTCGAGCGCCACCACGACGAAGCGGTTCGGATCCTCCGCGACAGCGTCGGCCTGCAGGCCGCCTGATCGCCCCAACCGCTCTCAGACCGGTCTTTTTGCCCGCAAACCGGGCATTCCGGCTCTCGCGCTCGGATAATCAGCCCCGAGTAGTCGATACTGGTACACGCCGGGCGTCCCGCCCCGTGATCCCATGAGCCAGTACCACACCCCATCCCAGACCGCCGATCAACTGCCCGAAGATGTGCAGCGACTGGTCGACTTCGAGGGCGCGCCGAACGCCTACTTCAACCAACTCGCCTCGCTCGCCGCCCGCACCTGCGGCGCATCCGCTGTCGCCGTCGTCCGCGTCAATCCCGATGCCCGAGGCGCGGACGTCATCGCCATCTGGCCCGAGGCCGCGACCGCCGCGGCGTGGGCCGACCGGGCCGCTGAAGCCGCCATCGAACTCCACACCGGCAACAGCGAGTGGTTCAAACGCGACCTCAACCTCGACACCGCCCAAGGCCCGATGCGCGCGACCGTCGTCGCCGCGCCACTCCCCGAAGCGCCCGGCAACCTCTACCTCGCAGCCCTGCTCCCGTACGTCGAGCCCGCAGCCGCGCGCGCCCTCCGCGACCGCTTCGAACTGCTCACGCTCGTCCCCGCTCTGCGCCAGTCCCGGCGGGCGGAGCGCGCCGAGCAGGCACGCACCGAGCGCCTCACCGCGGCCCTCGACATCGCGACCGCGGTCTCGCCCCTGCACCGCTTCCGCTCGATCGCGTACCGAATCGTCAACGATCTCGCTTCGCGTCTGAACCTCGACCGCGTCGCGCTTGGCATGATCGACATCGCCCCGCAGGTCGCGACCCAAGGTGATGATCAGACCGCCGACGGTGTCGATGCCTCGCGCGGGTCGTACATCAGACTCGCGGCGCTCTCAGGAACCGAGAAGGTTTCGACGCGCATGCGTCTCGTGCAGGACATCGTCAGCGCGATGGAAGAGTGCTTCGATCAGGACACGGAGTTGCGCTGGCCCCTCGACTCCGAGCAGCCGGTCATCGCCCGCGCCCTCCGCGCCCACGCCGAGCACTCGGGCCCCATGGCCGCGACTCTGCTCCCGCTGCGCAGCGCCGGACGGGTCGTGGGAGTGCTTCTCGTCGAACGCGATGCCGAGCGCCCGTTTCAGGACCACGAGGTCGCCGGCCTGCGCGTCCTCTGTGAACTCGTGACACCGCGCCTGCTGGACGCCCGGGAGCGCGACCGCTGGATCGGCGCGAAGATCGCCGACAGCGCGCGCCGCACCCTCGCAGGCGTGCTCGGGCCCACCCACACCTGGATCAAGCTCGCGGCCGCGGCCCTTGCTCTGACCGTGCTGGCCCTGATCGTCGTGCCCGCCCCGGAGCGCGCCAAAGGCGCGTTCAGCATCGCCCCGGTCCAGCGTCAAGTCGTGCCTGCGCCCTTCGACGGCTTCATCGAGTCCGTCGGCGTGCGCGTCGATCAGCCCGTCGAGGCCGGCGAGTCCGTCCTCGCGACCCTGTCCACCGAGCAGATCGCGTTGCAACTCGCAGCGAACGAAGCCGCAGCCGCGTCCGCGCGCACCGAGGCCAACAAGGCCCGCGCGGAAGGCAAACTCGCCGAAGCCGCCATCGCCCAGAAGCGCGCCGAAGAGACCGAGGCCACAGTCGCGCTGCTCGAGCAGCAACTCAACCGCGCCCGCCTCGTCGCACCGATCTCCGGCACCGTCATCTCCGGCGACATCGACCGCCTCGTCGGCGCACCGGTCCAGACCGGGCAGCTGCTCTTCGAGATCGCCGACCTTTCGCGCCTCTACGCCGAGGTCGGCGTGCCCGAATCACGCATCGCCGATGTCGAGGTCGGGCAGACCGGTCGGCTCGCCACCGCGTCGTACCCCGACCGGCGGATCGCCTTCGAAGTCGACCGGATCACGCCGGTCGCCGAGGTCGTCGATGGTCGCAACGTGTTCCGTGTCCGCGTCCGCCTGATCGATCCGCCCGCGTGGCTCCGCCCCGGCATGGGAGGCGAGGCCCGCATCGTCACCGGTCGAACGAACCTCGGCGGCGTGCTCTTCCGCGACCTCGCCGACTGGCTGCGCATGCGTCTGTGGTGGTAGCGATGACGACCGAACGACGCACATCGCACGACTCATGGTACCGACTCGCCCCGCTCAAACCGCGCCTTCGGGTCGGCGTTGATGTCACCCGCCAGCGCTTCCGCGGCCGGCTGTGGTTCGTCATCGAGGACGCCGCGTCCAGCCAGTACTTCCGCATCTCCGAGAGCGCCTACCGGTTCGTCGGACTGCTCGACGGCTCGCGCACCGTCGAGGACGCCCTCGCCGAGTGCGAGCGCGCCATCGGTGACCACGCCCCGACGCGCGGCGAGGCGGTGCGGGTCCTCGGCCAGCTCTACGCCAACAACCTGCTCAGCGCCGATGCGCCCGCCGACGCCGAGGCACTGCTCCGACGCGGCAGGCGCCGCAGCGTGCGCGAGATCAAGGGACGCCTGCGCAGCTTCCTGTTCGTGCAGCTCCCGCTCGTCGACCCCGACGGTTTTCTCGATCGCTGGGCCTGGCTCGCGTCGCCGCTGTTCACGCGCTGGGGCACGATGGCCTGGCTCGTCCTGCTCATCACCGCGCTGCTCGCCGTCGGACGCCGAGCCGGCGAGTTCGTCGAAGCGTCCACGCAGGTGCTCGCGCCGGCCAACCTCGGCTGGCTCATCGGCACCTTCATTCTCATCAAGCTCGCGCACGAACTCGGCCACGGCTTCGCCTGCAAGGTCCTCGGCAAGCGCGAGCGATCGACCGGCGCCGCCGGCGAGTGCCACGAACTCGGCGTGCTGCTGATCGTGCTGCTCCCGATCCCGTATGTGGATGCCTCCTCGTCGTGGACGCTGCGCAGCCGCTGGCGCCGGATCATCGTCAACGGCGCGGGCATGTACTTCGAAGTGGCGATCGCCTCGGTCGCCGCTCTGGTCTGGGCCTCGACCGGCGTGGGCTCGCAGGTCAACACGCTCGCGTACAACGCCGTCCTGCTGGCGGGCGTGACGACGATCTTGTTCAACGCCAACCCGCTGCTGCGCTACGACGGCTACTACATCCTCTCCGATCTTTTCGAAGCGCCGAACCTGTACCAGCGCAGCCGCGAGGCGATCTACTATTACGTCAAGAAGCACGCCTTCAAGGCCCGTGAACCGAAGGACCCGGCGCGCTCAACCCGGGCCCGCAACTGGCTCGCGCTCTACGGCGTGTCGTCGGCGGTCTACCGAGTGGTCGTGCTGCTGGTCATCATCCGCTTCGTCGCCGGCCAGCTGTTCGCGCTCGGGCTGGTCCTCGCGCTCGTCGCCGCCGTCATCCTGTTCTCCGCGCCAATCGCCCAGCTCGTCAAGTACCTCGCGAACGCCGGCGAGATCGCCCGGACCCGCCCGCGCGCGGTGCTGATCACCGGCGGCGCGTTCGCTGCGATCGCCCTGTTCGTTCTGGCCATCCCTGTGCCCGACCGCGTCCGGATCGACGGCGTGGTGGATGCCCGTCGCGCCGCCGATGTCTTCGCTGGGGCAGACGGCTTCGTGGACTGGATCGAGGCCGACGCGACGCCCGTCGAGGCCGGACAGGCGCTGCTGGAACAGTCCAACGACGAGACCCGAGCCGTGCTGATCCAGGTCGCAGCCCGGCTCGAGGCCACGCGCACCGGGCGCCTTGCGAGTCTCGACGACCCCGCCGCCGCCTCGATCATGGCTCAGCGTGAACGCGTCCTCGAACGCCAGTACAAACAAACGACCGATGAACTCGAACGACTTACGACCGTCGCGCCCTTCGACGGGCTTTGGGTCTCACCGGTGGGCGACCGCGCACTGGGCGCGTACGTCACCCGCGGCGAGAAACTCGGTCAGATCGTGGACCCGGCCGACCTGCGCATCCGCGCGGTGGTCACGCAAGCGTCCGCCGCATCGCTGACCGTCGAGGCGCTGGACCGACCCGTCGAAATCCGCCCCGTCATGCGACCGGCTCAGCAGCTGACAGGCAGCGTTGTCTCCATCAGCGAAGCAGGACGGCGCGACCTGCCGTCCTCGTCACTCGGGCTGAACGCCGGCGGCTCGCTGGAAACCGACCCGACCGACGAGCGCGGCACGGCCTCCAAGGAACCGATCTTCGAGATCATCCTCGACCCGAAGTCGTCGGACGGTCTGTTCGTCGGCCAGCGTGTGCAGGTGAGACTCGTGCGAGATCCCAAGCCGCTGGGCGCTCAGCTGCTCCGCGCGGTGCGCCAGGAGTTCCAGCAACGCTTCGGTGCGCCGCGATGACCCGCGCGATGGATGCCACGTGGCGGGCGCTCGGATCGCCCATCGAGCCGGTTCGCGAGCCGGAGGGACTGGATTTTCTCGCGCGCGAAGCCGGCGCGATCGTGCGCAGCCGCTTGCCGCGGACCCGTCGCTACCTCGCACTCGGCGAGCGCGTGCTCCGCGAGCGCGAGGCGATGGCGCATCTGGGCGACGCCGACCTCGACACGCGCGCCCGGTCGACACTGACCGCTCGCGTCGCCGACGCACCGGTAGACGAGCGGGTCGCCGCACTCGCGCTCGTGACCGAAGTCGCCCGGCGCACAACCGGGCTGCTGGCGCACCGCGAGCAAATCGCTTCGGCGCTGGCGATGGTCGACGGCTGCGTGGTCGAAATGGCCACGGGTGAGGGTAAGACGCTCAGCGCGCTGCTGGCGTCGCCGCTGCTCGCCGCGGCGCGGAAGGGCTGTCACGTCGTGACGGCGAACGACTACCTCGCCTCGCGCGACGCCGACTGGACCCGGTCGTGTCTGGAGCGACTGGGGTTCGGCGTCGAAGCCATCACCGGCGAATCAGGAACCGATGCTCGCCGGCGAGCGTACTCGGCCGATGTCACCTACTCCACCAGCCGCGAACTCGCCGCGGACTTCCTGCGCGACCGCCTCGCGCTCGGGGAGGTCCGCGCCGTCGGTTCGCATGCTCTGCGCGTGCTCATCGCCGGTCCCCGCGCGGTCGCCCAACCGCTGCAGCGAGGCCTGCACCGCGCGATCGTGGACGAGGCCGACTTCGTGCTCATCGACGACGCCGTCACGCCGCTGCTGATCTCCGCCGATGACGGCTCGGCCCCCGGGGCAGAGAGTTACGAGCAGGCCCGTCGGATCGCGCTCGAACTGACGGAGGGAGAACACTTCAGCGTCGATCGCGCGCACCGAGAGATCCGGCTCCTTGCCCGCGCGAACGGCGAGATCGATCGCCTTGCCTCGGGCGGCGCGCTGGGAGCGCGGCTGCCGCGTGACCGGGACGCGATGATCCGGCAAGCCCTGAGCGCCGAGCACCTGTACACGCGCGACCAGCACTACATCGTCCGCGACGGCGCGGTGGTCATCGTCGACGAGAGTACCGGACGGACGATGCCCGACCGGACCTGGCGCGACGGCATGCACCAGGCGGTCGAGGCCAAGGAGCGGCTGGAGGTGCGCAGCGCCAAGCGGACGGTTGCACGGATCAGTTTCCAGCGATTCTTCCGCATGTACCCGCACCTTGCGGGCATGTCCGGCACCGCGCTCGAATCGCGGCGCGAGTTCGTGCGGATCTACCGCTCGCCGGTGGTGCCGATGCCGACGCACCGGCCCTCGCGCCGTCGCGTGGTGAAGGACCGCGCGTTTACCGGCGCGATCGAGCGTGATGAGGCGACCGCCGCCGAAGCCGCCCGCCGCGCTTCGGCCGGCCAGCCGGTCCTGATCGGTTCGTCGAGCGTTGCTGAGAGCGAGCGACTGAGCGTGCTGCTTCGCGAGCGGGGCGTCGAGCACCAAGTGCTCAACGCGGTGCGCCACGAGGAGGAAGCGTCGATCGTTGCGCGGGCCGGTGAACCCGGGCGGGTCACCGTCGCAACAAACATGGCCGGTCGCGGCACGGACATCCGGCTCGCGCCCGAAAGTGTTGAGCGCGGCGGGCTGTGCGTCATCGCCACCGGGCGAGCGCTTTCGGCGCGGATCGATCGCCAGCTTTTCGGGCGATGTGGGCGTCAGGGCGATCCGGGAGAAGTGGTGATCTTCTCGAGTCTGGACGACGAACTGGCTCGCCGCTTCTTCCCGCGCCTGCGTACGGTGCTGGCAAAGCTGGCTCGCACCGGGGCGGGCCAGCGGTTGGTCACGCTGGTGCAGCGATCGGCCCAGCGCCGGGCCGAGGCGATCGCCTACTCGCGCCGGCGCGAGGTGCTCAAGGGCGATGACTGGCTGGATGACGCGCTGGGTTTCGCGGGGCGCGAGTAGAGCCGGGTCCGCGTGGTCCGGCAGCCGGATACACTCGTGGGCTCGTGCTTTCGGCTTCTCTGGCCATCCTGACGACGCTCGTTTTCGCCGCGGTGTCCCAGCGCGCTGGTGCATCGGTACGCAGCAGCGGCGCGCCGATTGTCGTGCTCGGCGTTTCCGCCTCGTGCGCGGCGGCTCTGAGCATCGGTGAGGGCGCCGTCCCGATCGGTGCTTCGGAGTTGATCGTCGCGCCGATGGTGTTGGCGCTGCTGGTCGCGCTCGCGAAGAGCGCGGTCACCGGTGGACGCCTCGGCGTCGGCGTGCTGGCCGGGTTGGTCGCTATCCTCGGCGGCGCGGGTCTGGTCGGTCGCATCGACGCCCTCAACGGGCAGCTGCTCCTTCTGCTCGCGCTCGCGGTGTGGTGGGTGGTCAACAGCGAAGAGGACCGCGCTCGCCGATCGGGTGATGCCCCGCGCACTGGCTCGGATGCCTTGGTCGGTCTGCTCGGCGTTGTATCGGGCGCTTGCATCGGCTGGTCGGTGCTGGACGGGGCCTCGGCGCTGTTCGCGCTATGGCTGGTCACGGCGCACCTGATCGTCTGGGCGCTGCGCCAGCGCGATGTCGCGACAGTGGCGACCGGCGCGGTTATTGCGACCGGGATCGCCATCGGCTGCGCGAACATTACGCGGATCATCGGAGGGGCGATGGCTCAGCCGGAATGGGACGGCGGCCAGCGTTCGCAGGCAATTGCGCTCGAACTCGCGGGGCGTCCGTACGTGCCCGGTTTCGGCGCGTTGCTCCCGGATGTGATGCTGCTGATCATCGGCGTGCTGCTGGCGGTGCTGGGGTTGGATCCGGCCGCCGGCCGGGCGCGACGGATCGCGATGGCGTCGATGATCGGCGTCGTCGCGCTCGCGCAGGCCTTGTGGATGTGGCTGGGCGCGGGGTGACTGGAGCCCCGGCGGCCTGCACGGAGTGAATTCTGGGCGGCTCTGGGCGGCGTTGCCGATGTTTTTCTCGGACCCGGTGTGTAGACTCGGGGCCTTCGCCAACGCTTCCGAGGAGACCCTTGTCGATGACCACCGTCGCCCCTGAGACCACGCGTCGCTCGCTGCCGCAGACCCGTCGATCGATCACGCACAAGTTCTCGATCGGCAAGCACGAGGGCTACCTGACGATCGGTCTGCACGAGGACGGCAAGCCGGGGGAGCTGTTCCTGAAGATGAGCAAGGAGGGCTCGACGATCAGCGGCATGTGCCAGGCGTACTGTCGCGCGATGAGCCTGGCTCTGCAGTACGGGCTGACGGTGGAGGACGCGGTGGTTCGTTTCAAGGGGATGCGCTTCGAACCGATGGGCGCGACTTCGAACCCGCAGATCCCGGAGGCGATGAGCCTGGTGGACTACATCGCGCGGTTTTTGGAGTTGGAGTTTGTGGGGCGGTAGGCGACCGAGGGGGACTGGATGGCTCGGTGCGGGCAGGCAGATCGCCTGCCTTTTTCGTGCGCGAACCGAACGATCGCCCGCGTCCAATCTTTGGCCCATCCTCGGTTTTTTGTTGGAACGGAAAGCCGAGGCCTACGCTCGGGCGGATCAGGTGTAGGGTTTCTTTGGATGCCGGGTTTCGGCGTCAGCGCGTCGGTTCACGCATCGCGAGAGAGGGATTGAAGCATGATCAGGAATTGGTTTGCAGTTTTGTTTGCCACGGGGCTGGGTGCTTCGGCGGCGATGGCGGCTCCGATGTATCAGATCGAGGATCTGGGGTTGGTGCAGAGCGGAGACTTTGCGTCGCAGGGATTCGGGGTTTCGCCGGGCGGGGTGGCGTTCGGGCGGGGGGCGGGCACGACCAACACGCCTTTCTTCGCGAACCCCGGGTCGGCGCTGACGGCGCTCCCAAACGCCGCGGGCAAGCCGTACGGCGTGGCGAACGGTGCGAACGACGGGGGCGTGGTGGTCGGCGTCGGCGCGGACACCTTCTTCGGCTCGGGGGCGATCCCGCTGCAGTGGACGAACGGTTCGCTGACGCAGCTCTCGATGGACGGGCTGGGCGTTGGACGCGCCAACGATGTGAACGACGGCGGCTTTGTGGTCGGCTCGCTCGGCGGGGGCAGTCTTGAGGTCGCGGCGTACTGGAACAACGGCGCGGTCAACCGCATCACGGCGACCACCGCGGGCGGCGCCTCGATGACGACGGCTTTCCGGGTGAACAATGCGGGCTTCGCGGTCGGCAACGGCACCGATCCGAACATGCTCTCGCGCAATGTGGGCCTGCTCTACAACATCAACAACGGCACGCTGACCGAGGTGCCGGCGCTGCCCGGCGACAACGGCACGATCGCGTTCGACATCAGCGAGAACGGCTTCGTGGTCGGTTCGAGCTCGTTCAACCAGTCCGGCTCGACGCCGTTCATCTGGAGCGCCGATCGCGGTGCGAGCCAGGAGATCCCGCTGCCGGCGGGCGCCTCGAGCGCGATCGCGCGGGGTGTGAACTCCGACGGCTGGGTGGTCGGCATCGGGAGCGGCCAGTTCGCGGTGCCGTTCCTGTACGACGGTGATCAGACGTATCGCCTGCAGGACCTGATCCCCGCCGACAGCGGGTGGGACATCTCGCTGAACACGAGTTCGTCGGCGCTCGGCATCGCCGAGGACGGCACGATCGTCGGCACGGCGCTGATCGACGGCGAGATCCGCGCGTACCGGATGACGCTGGTCCCGGCTCCGGGCGCGACGGCGCTGCTGGGGCTCGGCGGTCTGGCGCTTGCGCGACGCAGGCGTTGAGGCCGGGGTGAGACTTGGCCTTGTGTTCGGCGGGCCTTTCGCGGCCCGCTCTTTTGCGCGCTGCGCACGAAGAAGCCGCCCGCCGGGGAGGGGCCGGGGCGGGCGGCCAGGGAGAGAGCGTCGGAGATGAGGGCTGCTCGCGAATCCGCCTCGCGATCAGGCCGGGACTTTTTCGTTGCTGCACGGGGATCGTCTGGCGGCGGCGAGGCGTGATCCGAGTTCGGACGCATCGCGGAGGGCGATCTCACGCGAGCGATCGTGCCGTTCGTCGCCGAACTCCTGATACTCCGAGGCGATCTCGTAGATGTCATCCGGGGCGATGCCGAGCAGGCGTGTGGCTACTGTTCGCAGGTTCGGGTTCAGGTGGTTCCAGCCATCACGGATGCCGCCGGGCTCGAAGCCGAACTCGCCTCGGGAGGAGAGCACAACCAGTGACTTCCCGCTGAGCGTGCTTCGGATCGGGAAGTCTCCTCGCTTCAGGTCGAACGAGAAGGTTTCACCGGGCCGGACGATCTGATCGATCCACGCTTTCAGGGATGCCGGCAGGCCGTAGTTGTAGAGCGGCGCCGCGATCACGAGCACGTGGGCTTGGCGCAACTCGTCGATGAGGGTCATGGATTCCGCGAGGGCGTCGTTCATTTCGGCGGTGCGCTGGTCGGGAGGGGTAAACCCGGCCCTGATCGATGCTTCACTCACGATCGACGGAGGCTCGCGGCCGACGTCTCTGGACAGGGTCTTCGCGTTCGGATCGGTTTTGCGCCAACCGTCGATGAACCGGTCGGCCATTTCTCGGGTGATCGAGCCGTTGAGGCGAGCGCTCGCATCGATACGCAGCAGGACAGTCATGGGGATCTCCTTCGTGCCTTGGTGGACGGGTCGAGCGCGGGCAGGTGGGGCGGTCGCGCTTCTGCGAATCGGCCGGCGGAGTGTGTCCACCCCGACGGCCGGAAAGGGAGAGAGCAGGGGGCTATTCGGCGTGTTCGTCGAACAGGCCGGGCCAGTTGGAGTTGGCCCGCTCGACGCTGCCTTCAAAGTCGGCGTTGAACTTGTTGAGGATCTCGGAGTTCACGTTGAGGTAGAGCCTGCCGTTTCGCACCTGGGCGGTGGTGATGTCGACGGGGAGGAGGATGTTGATGGAGACGCCGAAGGCGCAGTAACCGCCGTACTGCGGGGCGTAGCGTTCGGGGTTGGCGGCGAACGCGTCCCGGTTGGCCTCTGTAGCGAAGAGGTAGGTGGCTCCGGCGTGTTCGGCGCGGATCATGGGTGAGCCGTTCCGTGGCGTATCGTCGGTGAAGAAGCTGACGGGGTCGAAGCCGTCGAGGCCGATGTTGCTGGCACCGGAAACGTTTACGAGGTTGCCCTTGGCGCCGGCGATCTTGGCGACGGCTTCATCGGTGCTCCAGACGTCGCTGGCGATCATGCGATAGTTGACGAAGGCGGCCTCGAATCCGTCGTAGCCGGGGAGTTTGGCCGCGGCGGTGGCGTCGGAGACAATCGCGACCTCGAAGCCCTCTTCGATGAGGTCGCGCATGTGCGACTCGACGCAGAGGTTGGCGGACATGCCGGCGACGACGACTTTGCTGATGCCGGCCTTTCGGAGCTGGAGGGTGAGGTCGTTGGATTCGGGACCGTAGACCTTGTGGGGGCTGACGACGATGGTCTTGCCGTCGTTGATATAAGGCTTGTAGCGGTCGAGCCAGTCCGCACCGGAACCCTCGAGCGAGCCGACGCTGAGGGGGCCCTGGCGGTCGAACATGCCGATGTCGTGCATGAGCCGTTCGAGTGCGCCCTCGAACTGCCAGTCGTGGTCGTGCGGGTAGTAGTAGTGCGGGCTGACGAAGACCTGAGCGCCGGCGTCCTTGCTGGCCTTGAAGAGTCGTTCGATGTTCTCGACGGTCCCGTTCTCGGTGACGCTTTCGCCGACGACGCCCCAGGCGACGCCGTCGGGGCTGAGAAAGTCGTTCTGCGGGTCGATGACCAGCAGGGCGTAGTCGCCTCTGGTGAGTTCGACGCCGGGGCGAGGGATGGGTGCGTCGGCGCGCGGGCCGTCGATGTAGTGGACGGTGGGGGTGCGGGTGTGATCGTGGCCGTCGTGTTCGCCGTGGACGGCGAGTGCGCCGAGGGGTGTGGCGATGAGTGCGGTCAGAGCGATGAGTGTGAAGCGTTGCATTGGAATGTTCTCTTTCCTTGGTGTGAGAGTGATCGTTTTCGGATGGATCGTGTGTGTCGCGACTGATCGATCAGCAGCAGCATTCGCAGGTCTGTGCGGCGGCGCCGCGTTGGAGCGAGCGGAGTGGGCCGCAGCCGAGTTCGTGCACGAAGCGGCGCACGTTGATGGTTCGCGATCGGTAGGACTGGGCGAGTTGCAGCCAGAGCCATAGCCCGACTGTGCCGATCGACGCCAACGCCCAAACGGCAAACAGGGAGTAGGCCAAGATTGAGAAGATGATGGTGTTCATGGATTGCTCCTTTGGAGAAGGTGCTGTTTGTGCGTAGGTCGCTTTGGCCGCGGCCGGGTGTGTTTCAGAAGACGTTTGCGATGCCCTCGTGGTCGGTGGGGCGTGGCCCGGGTGCGGGCCAGCGGAAGCGTCGATCGTCGGCGGCGATGGGTACATCGTTGATGCTGGCTTCGCGCCGGCGCATCAGGCCGTCCTCGTCGAACTCCCAGAGTTCGTTGCCGTAGCTGCGGAACCAGTTGCGGTCGGCATCGCGCCACTCGTACTGGAAGCGGACGGCGATGCGGTTCTCGCGGAAGCCCCAGAGGGACTTGGCGAGTCGGTAGTCGAGCTCGCGGTTCCACTTGTTCTGAAGAAAGGCGCGGATCTGGTCGCGTCCCTGGATGAACGTGTCGCGGTTTCGCCATTCGCTGTCGGGGGAGTAGGCCAGCGCGACACGATCGGGATCGCGGCTGTTCCAGGCGTCCTCCGCAGCGCGGACTTTGGCGAGGGCGGTTTCGGTGGTGAACGGCGGCACGGGCGGGCGCGGCGATCGCGCGGCCCGCGGGGTCGCCGGGCAGGTTTCGGGTTTCATGGTTGGGTTCCTTGCTTCGGCGCCGGAGTGTGCGAGCAGCGCCGGGCGTGCGGTTAGCGAGCGGGGCAGGCGAGATCGGCATCGGTCCACTCGACGGCCTTGAAGGCGCTGTCGAGCGGCGTGCCCGCGATGTGGTTGGTGTAGTTGGACATGACCTTGAGCGACGTTCCGAGGACGACCTCGAGGACGGTGCGCTGGGTGTAGCCGGCGCTCAGGAGAGCGTCGATGTCCTGTTGGTCTGGCCAGCCGCGGGTTTCGTTGATGCGGATGGCGAAGGTTCGGAGGGCTTCGAGCTTGGGGTCGGCGAGTTCCGAGCCGTTGCGGAGCGTTTCGATGACCTCATCGGACACGCTCTGGGACCTTGCGATCGCCGTGTGGGCGGCCATGCAGTAGGTGCAGCCGTTGAGGCGGTTGTTGACCATCAAGACAATCTGGCGCTCGGTGGGCGAGAGATCGGTCTTGTCGAAGATGGACGCGAGGGTCATGTAGCCCTCGAGCAGGGCCGGCGCTGCGGCCATGATGCCGAGCAGGTTCGGCACGAAACCGAACGCCTTCTCGGCACCCTCGATGAGCGGCTTTGCTTCGGGGGCGGATTCGGCGGTGTGGATCGGGAAACGGGACATGGGGTTCTCCTTTGGGAAGGCGATGCGACATCCTGCTCGGGCGAAACGATCGCCGAGTGCGAACGGCGCGGGTTGTGGTGAGCGGGGGGCTGGATCTGATCCGGAACCCGATGCTCTTTGTGGCAAGTATACTGACCAGTAAGTATAGGTCAAGCGGTTTCAATGCTTTTTCTCAAAATACTCGCCTTTGCTCCTGAAACAGCGTCAATCCGTCTGTTTCTCGTCGTCTCGGCGTGCCGAAGCTGGCACCGGATTGCGACGAATGCTATACTGACTGGTCCGTATGTAGTTTCTCAGTCAGGAGTCTGTATGCCCCCCAGTCGCCGGGATGAATTGATCGACGCAGCCATGCGAGTGTTTTACCGCTGCGGTTTCCACGCCTCGAGTCTGGACGACATCCAGAAAGAGGGCGGGATCAGCCGGATGACGCTGTACAACCACTTCAAGTCAAAGGACGAACTGATCCTGGCGGCGATGCGTCGTCGGGATGAGATCTTTCGGAACCGGCTGATGAAGTTTGTCGAGTCGGCTTCGAAGGAGCCGCGTGAACGGATCGCGGCGGTCTTCGACTTTCACGAGCAGTGGTTCTCCGGCGAGGAGTTCTGCGGATGCATGTTCATCAACGCGGCGGCGGAGTTCTCCGTTGCGGACTCGGCGCCGCGCCGGCTGGCATCGGAGCACAAGCAGGAGATCGTTCGGTACTTGCGCGAGCTGTGCGTCGCGGCGAGTCTGACTGATCCCGTCGATTTGGCCGAGCAGCTCAACATCCTTCTCGAGGGTTCGATTGTCGCAGCGCGGGTGGTCGGTCAGGTCGAGGGCGGCGGTTCCGATCCGGGGGTGTATGCCCGCCTGGCGAAGCGGATGGCGATGGCGGTGATCGAGCGGGGGTGATGCGTTTGGATGGATTGTGGCGCTTGGAGTCTGGCCGGAAGCGCGGCATGATGTCGGTATGGCTGCACCAAAGACCGTGGATGAGTACATCGAGCGTCAGGACCGGTTCGGGGAAGAGGTCGCGCGTCTGCGCGAGATCCTGCTGAGGACCGGAATGGAAGAGGCGGTGAAGTGGGGGGCTCCGGTGTACACGCACGGGGGGAAGAACCTCGTTGGCATCGGGGCGTTTAAGGAGCACTTCGGGCTGTGGTTCTTTCAGGGCGCGCTGCTCAGCGATCCGGAGGGCGTGCTGACGAATGCGCAGGAAGGGAAGACCAGGGCACTGCGCCAATGGCGTATGGAGTCTAAACGGGACATCAAGGCGAAGGCGATCTCGGCGTACGCCAAGGAGGCGATGGCGCTGCAGGAGGCCGGTAAGGAGATCAAGCCGAAACGGCCGGTGACCAAGGGGTCGGTGGATTTGCCGCCGGAGCTTGCGGCGGCGCTGAAAAAGCGGGCGAAGGCGAAGAAGGGGTACGACGCGCTGACGCCGGGCAAGCAGCGGGAATACTCGAACTACATCGCGGAGGCGAAACGCGACGCGACGAAGCAGAGCCGGATCGAAAAGATCCTGCCGATGATCGAGGCGGGGATCGGGCTGCACGACAAGTACCGGAACTGTTGACTGCCAGCGTGCGGACCCCGAATGCATTCCTGCGATGACCGGGATTGCCATTGTGCGCTCGGCGTGGCGGATGGCGGAGCTGGCGCGGTTGGCGCGGTTGGCGATGGCGGGTGCGGCGAGCGCGCATCGACTCGGGCTGCCCGAAACGGGGTGGAGAGCAAGTATGAATGCCTAAGTCGGTCGTGCTTCAACTGCAGGATTCGCAGATTCTTTCGAGATCTTGTTTCGATCGGAACAGGCTTCGGAGTAGTTTGCATGAGGCGATCCGCGACTTTGCGGGGTTCGCCGCCGCCTGCACAGCGGCTACACGGAGTCAGGAAAGAGGAGAAGGAAATGTCGAAGACTTCTTGGAAGTTGGCGCTCTGCGCCGGTGGTTCGTTGTCGATGCTCGCGGGCGTAGCCCATGCAGATCACTTGTTGACCGTGGACCTATCGGTTCCCAACCAGGTCACGATCACCGCAACGAACGGGGTATCTCTGGTTGATGCGTCGGGCAGCGATACCACTGGTGTGTACTTTGAGAACTTCTACGGCGGAGCGGGCAGCGCGCTTTCGGCGCCTCTCGTCGCGGGTGACATCACGAACGCGGAGAACCCGGCCGACAACAGCCCGGCTCTCTTCCGTGGCGGTGGGGGGACCGATCCCGGCCTGAACATGTGGAGCTGGTCGACGGACATCACCGTCACTTTTACCGCGGGATCGCTCGCTTTTACCGGTTCGGGCACCTGGACGCTCGATCCGAACGAGTACGCGGACATGCTGAACGCTCCGGCGGGTGGCAACCTGTACTTCCCGGCTGATACGGTCGATGACCTTTCGTCGGCGCAGGTACTCGGGACATACGCGGTGATCATCCCGACGCCGGGTGCCGCCGGTCTGCTCGGTCTCGCGGGTCTCGCGGCGGTTCGTCGTCGTCGCTGATCGACGATCAATGGATTGAATGGATGGACCGGCGTCCCCGAGGGGGCGCCGGTTTTTGTATGCCCACGACGTGGACTGGGGAGAGCTCAGGGCGGGCGCGGCGGCGAACGGACGGGCACGCGGCGCTCGCTGTCACCGGGCCAGACTCGACTCCGGCGGGGTGGTGGAGTACCTTCGGTAGCCGCATCTGGGAGGAAGCGCACCGCGTGGATCTTCTGCTGAGCCCTCCGATCCTGTTCTTTGTGCTCGGCGGGTTTGCGTCTCTCGTCGGCAGCGATCTGGATGTGCCCAAACCGGTGGTGCGTCTGCTCTCGCTTTATCTGCTGATGGCGATCGGCACATACGGCGGCTACAAGCTGTCACTGGGCGGGCTGGACGCTCGGGCGTGGGCGACGATGGGTGCTTCGGTTGTGGCGTCGTTCGCGATGCCCTTTGCGACGTTCGCGGTGCTTCGCCGGAGATTGACCGGGCCGGATGCCGCGGCGGTGGCGGCGTGCTTCGGTTCGATTTCGGCGGTGACTTTCATCACCGCGATCGCGTTTCTGGACCGGGAAGAGATCGCGTACTCCGGGTACATGGTCGCGTCGATGGCGCTGATGGAGTCACCGGCGGTGGTGTCCGGCGTCCTGCTGGCTCGGCTGACGATGGAGGGCGACCGGTCACGCACCGGACCAGACCAGACCGCCGGTGCGGACGATGGCGGCGGCGTGTGGCGTGAGTCGCTGCTGAATGGGGCGGTTCTGGTGCTTGTGGGCTCTCTGCTGATCGGCATTGTTTCCGGTGAAGAGGGTTGGCGAGCGATCGAGCCGTTCATGTACGACCCGTTCAAGGGCGTGCTGTGCCTCTTTCTGCTGGACATGGGACTGGTTGCTGCCCGGCGGATCGGTGATATCCGTGAGGCGGGCTGGTTCCTGATCGGTTTCAGTGTGATCGGGGCGGTGGTCCAGGGCCTGGTCGGTGTGCTTGTGGCCTGGGGGCTGGGGTTGAGCGCGGGCGATGCTTTGTTGCTGGCGATCCTGTTCGGTTCGGCGTCGTACATCGCGGTGCCGGCGGCGATGCGTCTTGCGGTGCCGGAGGCGAACCCTTCGATTTACGTCACGCTCGCGCTGGCGATCACGTTCCCGTTCAACATCATTCTTGGCATCCCCATGTACCACCTGCTCATCGGGGTAATGGGCATCGGCGGCTGACCGATCGGAGCGACACTCGTGCACACCGTGAAGCGAATCGAGATCGTGATTGACAAGCCGCATGTGCGTAAGGTGCGTCGGGTGCTGGAGGGCCTCGATGTGCCGGGTCTGACTGTGTTCGAAGCGACCGCGGGATACGGCGATCGCGGCGAGCGCAGCGGGGGGGAGTTGTCGGACGCGCAGGTGAATTGTTGTGTTCTGACGACCTGCCGCGTGGACCAGGTGGATGCGATCGCGGCGGCGATCGAGCCGCTGCTGAAGCGGTACGGGGGGCTTTGTCTGATTTCGGATGCGATGGTGATCCGTGCGGACGCGTAGTGGTCAAGCGGAGCGAGTCGAGCGCTGCCTGTGATGGACTCCGCGCTACGCGGCCGCGGTAGAAGCCGTAGCGGCCGGCAAAGTGCGCCGTCCGATCGCACGGATACCGAGCCCCAACCAGACCACCACAATCACCAACGCTATTGCTGCGAAGGCAACGAGCTTTGTCGGAGTGGCTGCGGACGAGAGCTGCCACCAGAATCGCGACTCGCCGCCGCTGGCAAGTAGCCGCCAAAGAGCGATGTTTTCGGCGAGGTCAAGGACGGCGGGTACGGTCGCGGCCAGCGCGATGATGCCGGCGGGTCGGCCGAACAAGCGCTCGGACGCGAATCGCAGGAGTAGATAGAGCGGAATCGCGGTCGAGAGGATGAAGAGTACGTCCCAGGCCTGATACTGCATGTAAAGAGCTCGTCCGGCAGAACCGATCGAGCTGAGGACTTCACGGGCCTCATCAGGCGAGGACGCGGGGGACTCTTCGAACGGTGCTCGTCCGTCAAGCAGAGCGTTTACGCGGGAGTAGGGGCCCAGTGTCACGATTGCAGCGTTGATGAGCATGCAGCACGGGACAGCCAGCAGGTGTCGTGGCTTCATCATGACGAACCTCCGGACAAGCGGCGGACCCGCTGTGGCCGCGCGTACGGGACTTTCTCGATCAGTCCACGCGCTTCCAGGTCCTGTTTCACCGTCACGAGATACCAAGCCACGCTCGCGCTGCCATCGAACGCCTCGGCATCGAGGTGCGGCGTCACGAGTGACTCCAGCTGCTTGAACGGAACGCCCTCTCGACTTTGGGGGACGACCCGCAAAATGGCGGAACGCATTGTCCGGTACTTGCCGTTCTCGATATTCACACCGCACTTTCCTTTGGGGTGGAGAGTCAAGATGCGATCCATCGAGTTCCCTCGTTCTGATCTTGGCTTGGTATGCATGGCGAAGTCCTCCTGGTTCCGATGTGGTATTGCCGCTCGGTATCGATTCGAGTCGGCGCTTTTGTTACTTGTTGATGATGCGCAGCAGGGCTTTGATGACGCCCTGGCCCGGAGTCATGCAAGCCTCCTCCGATGGAGGCGTGCTGGACGGTTCGGACGCATCGGTCGACGATCGATCGATCTCGGCAAGCACCTGCGGCAACCGTTTTCCGTAGATCGTGCGGCAGCCAGCCTTGAGCATCCGGCTGACGAGCCAGGCCTTGACGCCTTGGAAGCCCGACTGCTCCATGACCATACGTGTGCCACCTTCGACGTCTTCGAGCGTGAAACGAACGATTGTGTCGACTGGGCCGCCTCGCCAGGAGAGCACCAGCGACTGCTGGTCTGTAATCTCCTTGACTTCGCAGTGCACGACGCCGTCGAAGCCGGGGGCGGGCTCTGTCTGGAACGTGAACCGGTGCCCGAGCCGCGGCTCGAAGTCGTTCGGCATAAGCCAGCGAGCGAGCAGCTCCGAGTCGGTCAACGCTCGCCAGACGGTGCCGCGAGGGTGCGGGTAGGTACGTTCGACGCGGATCGAACTCACGGCTTGGTCTCCTCGTCGAGCAGCGCGCCGAGGCCATCGAGGCGCTCGTTCCAGAACCGCTCATAGTGACGCACCCACTCAGCCACGGTGCGCAGCCTTTCCGGCTTGAGTGCGTAACGGCGCGACCTGCCATCGGATCGCGCGGTCACTAAGCCCGCCTCGCGGAGCACGCGCAGGTGCTTGGACAGGGCGGGTTGGCTGAAGTTGAAGTGACCGAGTAACTCGCTGACGGTTTGATCGCCGAGCATCAGGAGATCGAGCACCGCTCGGCGGTTCGGATCAGAGATGGCTTTGTAGACGGCTTCCATGCGGGAAATATATAACCAATCAGTTATATGTCAAGCGGGCCTTTGCGGATTGATGCCGGAAATTCTCTAAGTGCTTTGTTGATAGGAACTTCTCCGCCGGGCATTCTGCAGGGGGTCACCGGCCAACGCGGCTGAGCATCCGGGGTGGGCGATGCCGGATTGTGGCCGGTCCGGGAGGTCTGCCGACGAGCGATGCCCGACAGCCCCGCTGAGAACTACCATCGCGAATCCGCAACTGCGTACGACCGGTGCATTGAACCACGTCGAGCGCCCGGCAAAAGGAGACTGCTGATGATCCGAACTACCGCTGCCGCGAGTCTGATCGCGGCAACCACCGTGCTCGCTGCGGAGCCCGGCGTGATCCTGCCGATGCGCGAGCGTGCGGCGGTGGTCGACGGGCTGCTGCGTGAGCGTCTGGACCGGATCGTTCCGGAACTGATGCGCGAGCACGAAGTGGACCTGTGGATCGTGCTTGGGCGGGAGTACAACGAGGATCCGGTACTGAAGACGATGCTACCGGCGACGTGGCACTCGGCGCGTCGACGGACGATCCTGGTGTTCCATGACCCTGGTGCTCCTGGGGAGATCGAGCGTCTGGCGGTGTCGCGGTACGCAGTGGGGGACCTGTTTGCGTCGTCGTGGGATCCGGGCGAGCAGCCGGATCAGTGGGCGCGTCTGGTGGAGATCATCGAGGAGCGTGACCCGGAGCGGATCGGGCTGAACATCTCCGAGACGTGGGGGCACGCCGACGGGCTGGCGCATTCGCAGTACGAGGCGCTGCATCGGGCGTTGTCGCCCGAGTACCGGGAGCGGCTGGTGTCGGCCGAGCGGCTCGCGGTGGGCTGGCTCGAAACACGCTTGCCGAGCGAACTGGATGTTTACGCTTCGGTGTGTCGCATTGCGCACGAGATCATCGGCGAGGCGCTGTCGGAGCGGGTGATCCAGCCGGGGGTGACGACGACGGATGATGTGAAGTGGTGGTGCCGGGAGCGGGTGAACGAGCTGGGGCTGGAGGACTGGTTCCACCCGATCGTGTCGGTGCAGCGTGCGTCGGCGGAAGGTGATTTCATGGCCATGATGGCGGGTGGTGAGCAGGTCATCCGACGCGGCGATCTGATCCATCTGGACCTTGGGATCCGCTATCTGCGTTTGCACACGGACACGCAGCAGATGGCGTATGTGCTGAAGCGCGGCGAGACGGAGGCGCCGGCGGGGCTCCGCCGCGCGTTTGCGCGTGGCAACGAGATGCAGGACATCCTGACCTCGCATTTCAAGGAGGGGCGGACGGGCAACGAGGTGCTCAAGCTCGCGCTGGACGAGGCGGAGTCACGCGGGATCAACGCGATGGTGTACAGCCACCCGGTGGGCCTGCACGGACACGCGGCGGGTCCGGCGATCGGCATGTGGGACAAGCAGGACGGCGTGCCGGGGACGGGGGAGTACCCGATCCGGGCGAACACGGCGTACGCGATCGAACTAAGCATTGTCGAGACGGTGCCGGAATGGGGCGGTCAGGAAGTGCGGATCATGCTCGAGGAGGACGCGATCTTTGAGGATGGTCGCGTGGAGTACATCGACGGTCGCCAGACGGAACTGCGTGTGGTTCGGTAGCGAGCTGTCCTGTGCTCCGGTTTGCGAGATGAGTCCCTATGGCTCGACACGCTCCCACATCAGCGCGTTGAAGTCGATCTCGTCGGTCTCCACGCCGAGGCGTTTGAGCATGTGCATGACTTGAGCGCGATGGTGCGCTTCGTGGATGACAAGCTGCGTAAAAAAATCGCTGCGAGAGGCGCGGTAGAAGTACGGATCGCCCTCCGACTTCGTTTCGCAGACCATCGGTGTCGACCAGTCCGAGACGGACTCAAGATCGGTGCGGACACGCTCGCTCTGGTCGCGCCACGCCGCTTCGAGGCGCGGGAATGGGAGGGCGGTCTGGTGGTCGCAATCGGGGTCGAGGTCCGGCGTGGGCTTCGGAGGGAGCCCGGTGACGCCGCGAATCCGGTGCATGTAGGCCCACTCAGCGCCCCGGAGGTGGTGCATCGTGCGGGCAATCGATCCGAGGCCGATCGGGTGCACCGACCTGTACGCGTCGTCGTTCAACTCGCGGAGCCACACGAAAACGCGGTCGCGAGAGGCCAACAGGTAGTCGTAGCATCGCAGGGGCTCCATCCCGTCAGCGTACCAAGGCGAGCCAAAGGATCATCGGCTCTCGGTGGGCGGGGCTCTCACCGCGAGTGCAGCCCGATTTGGCCGAGCATGGCCTTTAGTTCGTCGGGACAGATTGGTTTGCCGAGGATCGCCGACGCCCGAAGGTCTTCGGGGAGGTCCGCCTTGTCGTAGCCGGTGAGTAGAAGGAAACGCACCTGGCGTTCTCGCAGCAGGCGGGCCAGGGGATATACCTTCGTTCCGTCGAGGTCGACATCGAGGAGCGCGGCGGCGGGGGGCTTCCCTTCGACCAGTTGCATCGCCTTTTCGAGCGTGTTGGCCGGGCCGACGACGTCGACACCCATCTCTTCCAGCTCATCGACCAGCACCTGCGCGATCGTCCCATTGTCTTCGACGACCAGCACGCGCGGTTTCGATCCGGTGGAATCAGTCTGGAGTGCTGCTCTGGACGGATTTTCAGGAGCTGGGACTTCACGTGCGGAGAGCGGGAAGCTGATGGCGCAACTCAGTCCGCTCGGAGCGAGTTCCCTTTGCAGTTCGCCTCGCAGTTCATAGCTTACGGTCTGCTCGATCAGGCTGCTGCCGTAGCCCGGTTCGCTGCTGGCGTTGAGTTTCCCTTCGCATCGCTCCTGCCACTCGAAATTGAGCCAAGGGACCCCGTCGCGGCTTTGCGTTTCCCACGCGATTTCCAGGTGTCCGGCCTCGCACTTGAGCGCGCCGTACTTCATGGCATTGGTGGCCAGTTCGTGGATGACCATGTGCAGTGCCAGGCACTGCTTCGGCGAGAGTGTGAGCTGGGGGCCGCCGATCGAGGCCTGCTTCGGCGTGGCGAGGCGTGGGTCGATCTCGCTCCGCACGATCTCTTCGAGAGAGCATCCCGTCCAGTCGGTGCCGGTCAGGAGGCTGTGGACATTCGCGATGGCACGGAGCCGCTCCCCGAAGCTTGACTTGAACGACTTCAGACTGTTTGCGCGACGCAGCGTTTGGCTGGCGATCGCGTCGACCACGGCCAGAGTGTTCTTGACGCGATGGTTCAGCTCGGCCATCACGGTCGCCATGCGCTTCTCATGCTGCCTGCGTTCGGTGATGTCTTCGATGACGAGGACGATGCGATCGGGCTCGCCATCCTCGTTTTCCATCTGCCGTGCGCTGAGAAGCATGAACCGCGTGCCGATTGTGTCGAACTCGTGCTTTACCTCGAAATTTCTCAACTCGCTCTTGCTGGTGAGAATGCCCTCAAGATGCGCTCGGAGCTGCGGGATGTCCCACTGGCGGTCGCCGAGCTGGTAGACGAACCGTCCTTCGGTTTGAGCGGGGTCAACCGCGAAGGTCTCGTAGAAGGCTTCGTTCGCGCTGTGCACGCGGAGGTCCCTCTCGAGGACCAGCAGCGGGACCGGAGAAGTCCGGAGCGTGGCCTCGGCGTAGTCCCGGGCGCGTTTGGTGCGCTCGTGCGCTTCGCGCAGGGCCTGCTCGGCGATCTTCCGTTCGGTGATATCGCTGAAAAGGATGGCGACCTTGTTGCTGCCGCTGCCGCCGAGTCGGAAGGCGTAGACATCGAACCAGCGGTTGCCCACGGGTTTGGCCTGGTGCACGAAACGCGTCGGCTTGCCGGTCTTTGCGACGCGGCCGTAGGTCTCGAACCAGAAATCCTCGAGATCCGGGACGGCCTCGCGCATCGATTTGTTGAGCATTCCCTTGAGCCCCGTGTGCTTTTCGAACGCGGGGTTCATCTCGATGAACCGATAGTCGACGGGGCGATCGGCGGCGTCGAAATCCACTTCGACCACGCAGTAGCCCTCGTCCATCGACTCGAACAGCGTCCGGAAGCGCTCTTCGCTCTCGCGCCTGGCCTGTTCGGCGTGAACCTGCTGGGTGATGTCAACGCTCGCGGCCACCACACCCTGAGCCTGGCCGTCCGCGTCCTTGACGGCGGAGACGCTGTTGCTGACCCACACCTCGGAGCCGTTCGGGCGGATGTACCGCTTGTCGATCCGGAACGGTTCTCCCTCGGTTACCAGCTTTTCGAAGAGCGGGATGTTTCGTGACAGGTCATCGGGGTGGGTGATGTCCTGCATGCGGAGCTTGTACAGGTCGCGCGGGCTTCGGCCGACGATGTCGCTGTATCGCTGGTTGACGAGGAGGAATCGTCCGGTGAGGTCGGTGTGGGCGATGCCGGCGATGGTCTGATCGAAGATTCCGCGGAGCCGCTCTTCGCTGTGGCGCAGGGCGGTTTCCGCCTGCTTGCGCTCGTGGACGTCGAACACCGAGCCGACAAAGCCGAGGAAGTTGCCGTCCTCGTCGAAACTGGGCTTGCCCGCGTCGATGCACCAACGGTACTGGCCGTCGGCCCGCCGGAGACGATAGTCGAGCGAAAACGCTTCGTGGCTTTCGTTCGCTTCGAGGAAGATGCGTCCGGATTCGTCGCGGTCGTCGGGGTGAACCGCGTCCAGCCAACCGAGTCCGAGCGCCTCTTGTTCGCGCTGTCCGGTGTAGTCGTACCAGCCGCGCGAGAGGAAGGTCGCGGCGCCGCCGGGGTCGGTGATCCAGAGCATGGCCGGTGCCGCGTCGGCCATGTTGAGGAACCGGCGCTCGCTCTCGAGCAGCGCCCGCTCGGTGGCCTTCTCTTCTGTGAGGTCGCGGGCCTCGATCACCGTGCCGACGGGCTTGCCCGTCTCGTCACGGATGGGGCTGGCCATGAAGGCGACCGGGTAGAAGTGTCCGTCCTTGTGGACGAATACTTCTTCGCCGCTTTCGCGGTCGTTCTCCGGGAACGCCTGATCGATCGGGCATTCGGAGAGAGGGTAGGGTGAGCCGTCGGGCCGGGTATGGTGGAGAACATCGTGCAGAGGGCGGCCGACCGTTTCGGCGAGTTCGAAGCCGGTCATGGCCTCGGCCGCGGGGTTCATGAAGACGCAATGCTGGCGCTCGTCCATAACGAACAGCGC
>JANSXG010000183.1 GCA_024743075.1 bacterium
AGACGCCGAGATCGCCCAGGAAGAGGCGAAGGCGGAGGGGCCAGACGCGTAGGGCGGCACCGAGTTCCAACCCGCGCGATTCTTCGAATTTGATCTTGAGCGGGGACCGGCAACGGGTATATTCGCTGGCTCGACGCGTCCGAGTGTGACGCGGGCCCGTACAAACACGGTTTGTTGGAGTGCACCATGGCCGTCGCCGTTTCCCGTCGTTCTCGTCCCCGCTCGCCCGGCGCGCGCAGCGGGATGATCCGCCCCTGGCTGCTGGTCGTCGCGCTGCTCGTTTTCGCGCCGATCGTGTTCATCGGTGCTCGGGAGGTCTTCGGCGATCGATCGCGGAGCCAGCAGATCGTCTCGCTGCTTGAGCGGCTCGAGCGCGAGCGTCTCGACGCCTACCGCCAATCCGGCGGCGGCACCGCGTACGCCGAGAGGGTGCAGCGTTCGAGGGCGGAGACGCTCGAGGAGATCGCCAAGATCGCGACCGGCGACAGCCCGATGGACATCCTCGGACGGGCGCTGATCGACCTGAACGAACGCACGCGAGAGGACGAGGCACGGTACACGGAGCTCGCCAGCGCGGCAGAGCGGACAAACGCGCTCGACGGCACGAACGCGCGGTCCGCTCAGGAACTCCAGCGACGCATCGGCGGGGTCGAGGAAATGATCCGCATCTCGAAACGAATGGCCGACGCGACCGAGCGTTTTCCGGGGGATGTCCGGTCTGAGCTCGGGCGAGCCGGCGCGAGCAGGCAGCAGATCGATCGTCTGATGACGGAGTTTGTTCGCGGATTCTCGGGCTCCGGTGCGGTGGAAGCGATGCGATTGGAAACCAGGATCCTCGAACTGTCGCGCGACAGCATGGTGCTGCTCAGAGATTCGTGGGGACGCTGGTCGGTCCAGAGCGGCGAGGTGGTCTTTCAGAACGACCGGGATGTGGACCGCTTCAACGCGATCGCTATGGAGATGAACCGCGTCATCTCTCGGCAGGCTCGGATCATGGGCGGCGGGTGAGCCAGCACGCCGGACGGAACCGTCGCTGCTGATGATGCCCGAGTCGAGCTGCCCGCCGGCCGCGATGCGGGCATCCGAGAATTAGTTTTCCGAATCGATCAACGGTAGCGCAGAGCAGATTAAGCATGACTGACTTCGACCCGGTCTATTACACCGACCCGAACGCCAAACCACCAAAGCAGGTGCGCAGGACCTCTGCGGGAAGACTGCTCACGGTCGCGATCGTGACGCTTCTGACGATGTGCGTCCTAAGCAACGTTGTCGGTCGTGTGCTGAAGGACATCCGCACGCCGTCACCAGCTCAGGAGCAGCGACTGGAACGAGTCGAGGCAGCGATGTTGCAGTGCCAGGAAGATGTCCGACAGGCGTACTTCTCGACGAATTCGGGCGAGGAGTATGCCGAAGCTTCGCGCAAAGTTCTTAACGAATCCATCGCGAGAGTCGAACGCGTCGCGACGGGGCAGACGGTCGTCGATTACGTCGCGAGAGCCGTCGCAAAGTTCCTGCGTGAGAACCGGCCGCAGATCGAAGCCCACTTGGACCTCCTGACCCAGGCCGAGCGGACCGGGGCATTCGAGCCGGCTCTGGTTTCTTCCCAATCAGAACTCCGAGAGCACATTCAGACTCTGGCCGACCTCATCGCGCTGACAGAAGCACGGCTGGAATCGCTGAAGGGCTATTCCTCGTTCATTCGCGCGGAACTTGAGACCGCCGGATTCAGAAAGCGCGAGATCGATCGCGTCGCAGCGTCGGCGCGGTCGGGCATGTATTCGAGCGGCGCGCTGAGAGTTCAGGAACTGGACATCGAGATTCTCACCAACACCAGGGAATGTGCGGAACTCCTGCTCCGCTCTTGGGGGGCTTGGGAACTCGACGAAGTAGATGGCTTGCTCTTCGAGCGCGACGAGGATGTCGATCGATTCAACGAACTCGTCGGGCTCATTCAAGATGCGGCGGCGGAGCAGGAATCTATCATGCGCGGCGACTAACCCGCCAACACCCCGGAGCCCTCATCCACCTCCGCCCACAGGCGCAGCCCGCCCGCGAGGAACTCATCGAGCGCCCGGTGCACGGTGTCCGGGCACTTCGCCAGCCGGATCGCTTCTTTCAGCGGCTTGCATGGGCCCATTTTCTTGCCGAACCAGCTGATCCGCCGGCTGAGGTGGGTCAGGGCGTACGAATCGTCGCGGTACTCGCGCATCAGCTCGAAGTACCGCCGGATGATCTCTACCTTTGCTGCCTCGTCCGGCTCCGGGCCGGGGTCGCCGGTGGTCTGTATGTTCCAGCCCTGGTTGAAGATCCACGGCGAGGAGAAGCTGCCGCGGCCGATCATCACGCCGGCGCAGCCCGTCTTTTCCATCATCTCGACGACGCCCCCGTGCGTGGTCACATCGCCGTTGCCGATGACCGGGATGTTCTCGACTGCCTCGACGACCTCGCGGATGCCCGCGTGATCGACTTCGCCCTTGAAGCGCTGCTCGGTCGTTCTCCCGTGAACGGTGACCTGGCGGATGCCGACCTTCTCCAGACGCCTGGCCAGATCCGGCGCGACGATGCAGGACGGGTCCCAGCCGAGGCGGACCTTGGCCGTCACCGGCACGCGCCCCTTCGTCTGCTTCTCGACGGCCATCGCGATGCGCTCGGCGATCTTCACGGTCCGGTCGGGCGTGCACAGCAGCATGGAGCCGCCGTCCTTCTTGGTGACCTTGTCCACCGGGCAGCCCATGTTGATGTCGATGACATCGGCGCCGTGCTCGACCGCCCAGATCGCGCCCTCGGCGAGGATGTCCGGGTCGCCGCCGTAGAGCTGCATGCAGACCGGCGAGTCGGCCTCGTTGGTCGCGGCGAGATCGAGCGATCGCGCGGTGCCCCGGAGCAGGCCCTGGGGCGAGAGCAGGTCGGTGCACGCGAGGCCGAGCCCCCCCTGCTCGCGACAGACGATCCTAAACGCGAGGTCGCAGTAGTTGGCGACCGGCGCGAGCAGCAGGTTCGTGGAGAGCGTGAGGCCGCCGGCGGCGCTGGGGATGGTCAGCGGCTGGCCGATGTGGGAATTGGTGTGTCCGGGAGCGATCACGGGTGCATGATACCGCTGCGATCGGCGTGCCCCGCGAACTGCGAACCCGCCCCCCGCTGGTCCGGTAGTATCTGACCTCTATCGTGTACCAGCCACTCCTCACCAGACGCTATCTCACCAGCAAGCTCATGCCGCTACTCGCGGTCGTGGCGGTCGCGTTGTGCGCCGCGATGGTGCTGATCGTCTGGTCGGTCATGGGCGGGTTCCTCAACAGCTTCCTTGCGTCGGGTCGCCAGATGATCGGCGATGTCACGATCGCCTACGGGCGGGAGGGCATCCCCCACTATCAGCAGCTCATGGAGATGCTGGAGGAGCACCCTGACATCGACGAGACGACCCCGACCATCGAGACGCTCGGGCTCGTCAGCCTGCCGTTCGGCGAGAGCAAGGATGTGGTCATCGTCGGCGTCGAGCCGGAGGGCTACGACGCGGTGACCGGGTACTCCGACCGGCTGTACTGGCGCTCACGTGAGGCCACCGAAGACGACGAGCTCCGGCGCGAGGCGGTTCAGCAGGCCGTCGAAAACGGGGCGGACTTCTCGGAATTGCCCCCCGCTGACTTCCGCCTCGACCTGCCGGAGGGCTTCGAGATCTTCGGCGAGCGCCTGCTCGTCGGCGACCCCGACGCCCCCGCCGGGGCCGGCTGGGAGTCCGCCGCGGTCATGGGCCTGCGCGTCTCGCCGTTCAACGCCACCTCCGAGGACGGGTTCTTTTACCCCCGGTTCCCCGGCGCGTTCATGCCCGATCGCTCGATCACCATCCGCGTCGTGCCCTTCAACCGTCGCGGCGGATTCACCACCGCCGGCACGGTCGATCGCGAGTTCCCGGTCGCCAACGAGTTCGTGTCGGGTCTGTTCCAGGTGGATTCCAAGTGGATCATCGTGCCGCTGGCCGATCTGCAGCAGATGCTGCGGATGGACGCCACCGAGCGCGTCGATCCGAACTTCACGCCCGGCGCGGACTTCGTCAACGGAGAACTGGTCATCCGAACGCCGGAGGTCATCGGCACATCGCCGGCGCGCGTCACGAGCGTGCTCGTCAAGGCGCGCGAGGGCGTGACGGCCGACGAGATCGAGCCGATCGTCAAAGACATCTACACCGAGTTCGCCGCGCTGCGCCCGCCGGGGACTATGGACTCCGCACCCGATGCCGAGTGGATGCGCGAGAACGGCATCTACACCTGGAAGAAGAAACCGGGCCTCGCCGAGTTCATCCGGCAGGTCGAGAGCGAGACGGTGCTGATCCTGTTCCTGTTCGCGATCATCTCCATGGTCGCGGTGGTGCTGATCTTCGCGATCTTCTGGGCGATGGTCAGCGAGAAGACCAAGGACGTCGGCATCCTGCGCTCCATCGGCGGCTCGAAGATGGGTATCGCGTGGCTGTTCCTGCGCTACGGCCTGATCATCGGTGTGCTCGGCGCGGCGATCGGCGGCACGCTCGCGTACATCATCATCCGCAACATCAACCCGATCCACGAGTGGCTCACGCACGTGACCGGGCGCGCGATCTGGGACCCGGCGTTCTACCTGTTCTCGCGCATCCCCGACGAGGTGGAGCCCGGCAAGGCCGCGATCGTGCTCGTGTCGGCGGTGCTCTGTTCCGTGCTCGGCGCGCTGATCCCGGCGGTCCGGGCGGCGAACATGGATCCGGTGAGGGCCCTGCGCTTTGAGTAACGCCGCGGCCCCATCCCGACCTGGTGCCCCCACGGCCACCGGACCGATCGTCGAGGCCCGCGCGGTGCACAAGACCTACCGCCTCGGGCGAGTCGATGTGCCGGTCCTGCGCGGCGTGGACATCGGCGTGGACGAGGGCGAGTGCGTCGCGGTGCTCGGCGCTTCGGGCTCGGGCAAGTCGACGCTGCTGCACCTGCTCGGCGGGCTGGACCGACCCGACAAAACGGACGCCGAGTCCGGCATCCGCTTTCGCGGGCGCAAGCTCCGCGACTTCTCATCGAGCGAACTCGACCGCTACCGGACGACGAGCGTCGGCTTTGTCTTCCAGTTCTACCACCTGCTCCCCGAACTGAACGTGCTCGAGAACACGCTCGTCTCGGCCATGGTCGGAAAAAACCGGATCTCTTGGGCGAAGGAGAAAGCCGCCTGCACCCAGCGTGCCGAGATGCTGCTCGAGCGCTTCGGGTTGCTGCACCGCCTCAAGCACCGCTCGGTCGAGCTCTCCGGCGGGGAGCGCCAGCGCGTCGCCATCGCCCGGGCCCTCATGAACACGCCCGACCTGCTGCTGGCCGACGAACCCACCGGCAACCTCGACCAGACCACCGGCGCGGAGATCCTCGACGCGATGATGGCCCTGCGCACCGAGACGAACCAGACCATGGTGATCGTCACCCACGACACCGCAACCGCCGACCGGGCCGACCGGATCGTGCGCCTGGTGGACGGGAAGGTGGTTCGCGACTGAGCATCGCGGCGACGGGTTGCCCT
>JANSXG010000262.1 GCA_024743075.1 bacterium
CCGAGTACGCCACCCACTCGGTCAGGCCGACGATCGTGTCGTTGGTGTTGTTCACATCCGAAAAGGAGAAGTAGCCGGTCGCGCCGATGTCGACGCCCGTGTAGGCCACACCGTCGCTGCAACACTGCAGCCAGCCGTGGCTGGACATGAACACCGAGTCCCCGGGTTCGCCGACATACGCGATGCCGCCTTCCTGATTCTCCGGGTCGTCTTCCACGGCACGCATCGCGCCGTCGGGATCGCCGATCAATTCGAAGATCACCTCCGCCTCACCGCCGTCGGGGTCGTCCGGCACGGCGCGGTCGTGCACGATGAACACGCCCACACCCTCCGGCCCGCGCGACAGCAGCAGGTGCGACCGGTCCGCCTCGGGCACAAGGTTGGGACCGTTCCAGGAATCGCCCTCGGGAACGTTGTAGGCGTAGAACTCCGCGGCGGTCGCGTTGGTCTCGAAGGGCAATATGAGCCCGACCACATTGTCGTCAAAGTCACCCGCGCCCGGCGATGACTCCTGCGCAACCTCGAACGCCCCGCCGCAGGCCGATGTCACGCAGTTGCGGTTGATCGTGAGGAAGTCGTACCCCGTCCCGACCGGTCTCGGCCCGACGACTTCGAGCACGACTCGGTCAATCGCTTCGGCGGAAACCGACAGCGGCAGGATCGATCCGTTTCCGGTCCCGGGATCGCCATCCGCGATGGTCATGCTGTCGACCTCGACCCCCTGGTAGAACGCCCGCATCGTGGTGGTTTCCTCGGGAGACTCGATGTCGTGCACGAAAATCCGCAGCGAGATCGCCGGCGGATCAATGTCAATCGCGATGTTGTTCGGCTCCAACTCGTCGTTCCCGATCACCGGGTCGGCCATGAAGCCGTCGCCAGAAGCGAGCGGCGCGTCGCTGTTGCCGCCGCTGAACCCGACCCGCGGCACACCGCGCTCGCCGAAGATCGGCTGCAGACCGGGCTTGCCGTCGATCGAAAAGGTCAGCCCGAGTTTCGCGTACTGATCCGAAATCTCGGTCCCTTCAGGGAACCCTTCGAAGTCGACGACCAACTGCTGCACCTGCGCGCTCGCAGCTGGCGCGACTACCCCGACACACGCCGCAGCGAGCATCCCGATCATCATTCGCGTGTTCATTTCCGTTCCTCTCGTTCTCATAGTCGCAGCACCGCGCCGATGCGGACTCAGTCGCAGACCGTTCCAAAGGCTCCCAGGACGGCGTTCAGGTCCGTCAGGTCGACGATGCCGTCGCAGTTGAGATCACCCTCGCCGAGGTTGCTCCCGAAATTGCCCAGAATCAGGTTCAGGTCGCCGAGGTCGACCGCCCCGCTGAGGTTGAGGTCCGCAAGGCACGGCCCGCTCAGTTCCACGCGGTCGATCCCGACCGTCTCCGCGACGATCGAACCGAACTCCGCGGGCAGGTACAGCTTCGAAACTCCCGCCATCACGCCGTTGAACTGATCGGGCGTCGCGACCGGTCCGTTGCGGTTGCCAATCCGGAACGCGTCCGGCTGCAGGAGCAGGCATCGACGCCCCCACGTGCCGGTCGCCGGCATCGGCAGTTCGCCGTAGAGCACGGTGCCGTCGGCTCCGATCAGGATCACGCCGCGCTCGAGGCTGTAGTTATCGAGATCCGTCAGGACGCTGTAACCGAGTCTGCCGCCGGAATACGCCGAGAGATCGCCGGTGAAGACCTCCGAGGCCTCGAAGTAGAAGCAGTTGCTCGACGGGTCCAGGCGCGAGATGTACGCCCCGAGGTCGCCGCCCGATTCGTTCCAGTCGACCGCGTACGCCCCGATCGGATTCAGGTACGACCCGCCGCAGGCCATGTCGGCGACCTGCCACCCCGATGCGCCCGCATCGAAATCCTCCACGATCGGCTCGGCTCCCGCCAACAAAGCCCCGCTGAACACGATGCCGGCCAGCACGCAACCCGTTCTCATGTTGTCTCTCCTCCTCCCACACCCTACCCGGCGACACTCCGAGGGCAAGCGATTCCCTGTTCAACGCCCGAAAACCCGCGTTCGGCGCACGTCGGCGACGATCGCCGCTACTATTGAGCCCCGGCCTGACAGGCCATTCCGGTTCAATTTCCCTTTTTGCATAGAGTTTGGCTGCGCCCATGCCCACGATCACCATCGACGGCAAAGTCTGCGACTTCGAGCAGGGTCAGACGATCCTCCAGATCGCCAACGCCAACGGGATCGAGATCCCCCAGTACTGCTACCACGACGGCCTGTCGATCGTCGCTTCCTGTCGCATCTGCCTCGCTGAGGTCTGGGCGCCCAACCCGCGCAACGACAACAAGCTCGAGCCCATCCCCAAGCTCCTGCCCACCTGCCAGACCCCCGCCGGCGAGGGCCAGGTCGTCTACACCGACTCGCCCAAGGCCATCCAGAACCAGAAGGCGGTCATGGAGTACCTCCTCATCAACCACCCGCTC
>JANSXG010000080.1 GCA_024743075.1 bacterium
CAGACCCCCGTCTGTTGCCGCAGCGGTAACGTTGTGGAATCGGATCAGCATCGTGTCTTCCGTGGTGTTGACGACGATCTCTGCCCGCTCGGCGTGCATCAGCAGATCGTTACTGTCCTGCCCGCCGATGTCGAAGCGGACATCGAGCAGTTCGAGGGATGTTCGATCGATGTCCCCCGCCGCCAGCCGTCCCGAAGAACCGATTTCGACCTCCCCGGCGATCGCACGCCGAGCGAAGGCCCTTTTAATCTCGGTGACCGTCTGCTGCTCCTGCGAGCACCCGACGAGTGCAGGGAGTATCACGGAGAGCGCGGCGAGGCCGAGCGCGAGCGTCTTCGAACGGTCTGCCGGGATGCGCCGAGTCATTCCAACTCCGATCAGGTTCGGCGAGGCATGTCGCCTACCACCTCATCGGTTGCGAACGCTCCGGAGCACAAGTTCGGGCTTCTCCTGACGGACGAGGCACCCCGGCGGCACGCTCTCGGTGACGAACACCGAGCCGGCGATGACACAGTCGTCGCCGATCACGGTATCGCCGCCGAGGATCACCGCGCCGGCATAAATGGTGACCCGGTTGCCGATGGTCGGGTGACGCTTCGTGTCGCCGGTCCGTTTCAGTTGCCCATCGGTGTCCAGCTCGAAGCTCGTCGCCCCGATGGTGACACCCTGGTAGATCCGCACGTGCTTGCCGATCTCGCTCGTCTGGCCGATGACCACGCCGGCCCCGTGATCGACGAAGAACGACTCGGCGATCTTCGCGCCGGGGTGGATATCGATTCCGGTCCTCGAGTGGGCGAGTTCCTGGATAATCCGAGGGAGCAGCGGCACGCGCAGTCGGTAGAGCGCGTGGGCGATGCGGTGCGAAAAGATCGCGTCGACGCCGGGATAGCAGAAGATTGTCTCGTCGGTGTGCAGGGCGGCCGGGTCGCCGTCGAAAGCCGCCTGGACGTCCAAAGCGAGCATCCGCCGGATCTCAGGGAGTTCGTTGACGAACTGAGCGGCGCAGTCCTTGGCCGTCCGGTCGCACTCGAGCGAGTCCGGGCTGTCGGCGGTGTCGGTATCGATGTGCTTGACGTAGCGGAGGACCGCTCGGACCTGCTGCTCGACGGCGAGGCGGATGCGGGCGACCAGTTCCTGGACATGCAGATCGATGTTCTCGGCGGTCAGGCCCCGGCGCCGGTAGAAGCCTGGGAACATTAGGTCCCGGAGGTCCTCAACAAGTTCAGAGACCGTGTCCCGGTCAGGCAGATGGGTTCGCTGGAGGTGGCGGGTTCGCGGTTCGGAGAGGATCGAGTCGGTGAGACGCCGCACGAGTTCGGCGTCCTGCATCGGTCGGCCCGACGAATCGGGGCCGGGAGGGGTCTGGTTGTGGTCGGTCGCTGTCATATCTGGAAGATCGGCTGATCGGGGGGCGTCGGGTCAGACCCGGGCCGCCGGGCCGACTGTGGAGAAAGCAATGCGATGGTCCCTAAAGAACCACGTGGGTGCCCTTGCCCGGATCCCGGCCTTCCACTCGTCGGAGGCCTGACCTTCGCCCGGACGATTCGTTTACAGGGCTCCCGGATGCACTACAAGGGAAAAGCATTGGGTCCACAGTCGGCCCGGAATCGGTCCGAGCCCGACCCGCTCCGGAGTCGAATCGGTCGCTGGCAGACTAGCACCGAACATCGGATCGAGCGAACGGACGCCGGGAATTCCAGCCAATTTTCGGAGCCGAAAAGCCCCTTGTGCCGAGGAATTCGAGCAATCCGTGGAACTCTCGGGCGTCCGGGGAGTCCGATGTGGTGTCGGGGCATCAAGGCGCTCTGACCGAGTTCGGGATTTGTCCGAAACACCTTTGACGGTTGGCCCGGTCGTCGCTACAACCTTGTGAACCGTTCAGGAGTATGTCATGCGGAAATCGTCTTCGTTCGTTCGTGTCTCCATCGCCGCCGGTCTCTGCGCGATGTCTCTTTCGCTCGTCGGTTGCATGAGCGGTGCCGATTCCCGCCACGCGGAATTCCTCGGCAACCCGACCCCGGACCTCCAGACCTTCGCGCTGAACCAGGCCGAGATCGACAACCGGTCGGCCATCACGCTCGACACCAACGGGCGTCGGTTCAACCACGAGATCAACAAGCTGTTCTTCATGGACCGCCCGATGCGTGGCGGGTACCCGATCCCCTACTGATCAGCGAGGCGGGGCCGCTCGCCGGACGCACGTTGCCTAGTATCGCCCGATCGGTCGGCTCAGCCGGCCGATCTTTTTCTGCGCTGATCAGCCGGCTTCTCCCTTTCGTTCCGGTCGCTATCGATGTCCACCACCGCCTTCCCGACATTCGGAAAGATTGCCGCGCGGTTCAGCGCGAGCGCGTTCCCCATGATGAGCAGGCGGGCGTACGCGTGGGAGCTGCGCAGCGCCTGCTTCCTTCCCTTCGCGCTGGCGTGCGTCGAGGGAGGCGTGATCGGGACGATCGCGAAGAAGGCCTTCGAGGCGAGCGATCTGGTCATCGCGATCCTCGCCGCGGCGCCGGCGCTGTCGAACATCGCGTCGTTTCTCTGGACGCGCGCGTTCCACGGGCGCAATCGCGTCCGAGCGATTCTGGTGCTTCAGGCGATTATCCTGAGTTGCGTGGGGGTGATCGCGATGGCGCCGATCTCCCCGCTCGGCGTGTGGATGATCGTGTTCGCCGTCCTCGCCGCTCGGTTCGCGATGGCGGGGATCATCGTCGCACGCTCCGATGTCTGGCGCGCGAATTACACACGGGTGTCACGGTCGCGCGCCGCGGGGAACCTCTCCATGATGATGACGCTCATCATCGGTCTCTCGGGCCTCCTCATCGGATTGGTCATGGACCTCGAGCAGGCACCCGCGGCCGTACAGAGTCTCGCGAGGCCGGTGCTCGGGCTGCTGGGCATCGACCCCACCGACACCGACAGCGCGTTCCGTATCTTCTACGTGTTCGCGATTCTCGCGGGTCTCATCGGCATCTGGGCCTTCTCCCATGTCCGCTGGCGCGGCGGACGCGCGCAGGCGAAGACCGAGTTCCGGCAGCGGGAATCGAAAGAGAACACCGCCGGCCCGCTCGCGATGTACGGCGTGCTCCGCGATGACCTGATGTACCGGCGCTACATGGGCGCGATGTTCCTGCTGGGCATCTCCAACATCGCGGCGATGCCGGTCTTCATCATCGCGCTCAACGAGCGCTTCGAACTGAGCTACACATCCGCCCTGCTGCTCACGCACGTGATCCCGGTCCTGCTCCCGGTCCTTGTGATCCCGTTCTGGGCGAAGGTGCTCGATGGCATGCACATCGTGCAGTTCCGCACCTACCACTCGTGGTTCTTCATCGTCGCCAACGCGATGATGGCGATCGGGTTCGCGATGGAGAGCCTCGCGGTGCTGACGATCGCCCGCGTGATCCTCGGCGTCGCGTTCGGGGGCGGCGTCCTCGCCTGGAACCTCGGACACCACGATTTCGCCCGGCGCGAATTGGCATCGGTGTACATGGGCATCCACGCGACACTGACGGGCGTGCGCGGCGCCCTCGGGCCGTTCATCGGTGTGGTGCTGTATGCGGGGCTCACCATCCCGGCTTGGACAGGGCTCGATAAAAACAACATGCCGCCGGTTCTCACCGGCGGCATCGGGACATGGACGTTCCTTGTGTTCTCCGGGAGCGGCACGGTCGGCGCGTTTCTGTTCGCCAGACTGCTCCGCGACATGCGCGAGCTCGGCATTGCCGAGCCCAAAGACGCATGACCAACCCGGACGTCTACGACTTCTTGGTGGTCTTGCGCGACTTCTTCTTGGTGGTCTTCTTGCGAGTGGACTTCGTCGAAGACTTGGAGGCGTTCTTGCTCGTCGCAGTGTAGAGACCCCGACCGACCCGCTTGAAACGCGCGTCTCGAATGAGGGCCTGGTTGACGATCGTGCGGAAGTTCGGCGATGTGGTGATGTAACCGTTCGCACGGACGGCGTCGGCCGCTTCGGTGACCGACATTTCTTTCTGGTAGAGCACATCGGCCAGCGCGTCCGGAAGGTTCGACTCGTTCCGAGGCCGGCGCCCGCCCTTGCCGCGACCGGGCACGCCGCCGAGTTCGGCGATCTCGGCGTCGATCTCCGCGAGCTGCTTCACGAGCTTCTCACGCCGCTTCTGCAGTGAATTCGCGTGCTTCTCACGCCGCTTGATCTCGCTCTGCAGCGCGGCGATGCTCATGTCGTTGAGACTGGACTTTGCCATGATGTTCGCTTTCCTTGTTCAGCTCATCGGGGCGTTCAGCCCCCGTTGAAGAATGGAATTGTCTTCTGTAGTTGATCGAGTACACGCGGACCAAAGATCCGCCAGGTGCCCGAATATATAAGAAGCCAAAACGGAGCGCGATTCTAAGTTCGCACGAGCCCGGCCGCAATTCGCAGGCGACCGCTCCGTACCGGGTTTACCCGGAAAGCCGGGCTCGATCAGCCAGATGACGGTGTCGCGACATCACGCGCCCGAGTGGAAGCCGATCCGCTGCATCAGTCCATCGAAGTGGTCGAGATCATAGAACTCGATCTCGAGCGATCCCTTCTTGCCGTCTTTGGTACGGATGCGAACGCGCGTCCCGAGGTGCTCACCGATGCCCTTGGCAAGATCCTCGATCGCCGCGGCGATCTCGGGTTTGCGCTCATTGCCCTGTTTGGGCGTTGGCGATACCGCCCCGCTGCCCTCGCCGTGAGAGGAACAGATGGCTTCGAGCGCGCGCACGGTTTGAGAGCGTTCGACGGCCTCGCGCGCGACGCTCACCCGATCAGGTCCCGAAGGCATAGAGAGAAGGGCTTTGGCGTGTCCCGTGGAAAGCGCACCTGAACTGATCAGGTCTCGAATCTCCGGCTCGAGTTCGAGCACCCGGATCAGGTTCGCGACCGTCGAACGGTTGATGCCGACTCGCTCGGCGATCTCTGACTGGGTCAGGCCAAACCGTTTGGCGAGGTTGGCGTACGCCTGACCTCGATCGATAGGGTTCAGGTCTTCCCGCTGCACGTTCTCGATGATTGCCCACTCGGCGGAGCGTCGATCGTCGATTTCGTGGATGATCGCTGGGATACGGTCGAGCCCGGCCAGGCGGGCAGCCCGCCAGCGTCGCTCGCCAGCGATCAGTTCGAACTTCGCCTCGCCATCTCCTGCGCTCACCGCCGGGAGTGTGCGAACGGCGATGGGCTGCATCAGCCCGGTTTCGCGGATCGAAGAAGCAAGGCCTTCCAAATCTTCCTCTTTGATCGGTGAGCGAGGTTGGTATTTGTTTGGCACAATCGACGCCAGCGGGACGCGAACGACTCGCGTTTCATTGGCTTGATCGCGCGCTTCCGGTTCGGCATCCGGCTTCGCTTCGATCTGCGCGGAGGGCTGCTCGGGATGCGGGCTCGTGGTGGTCGCCATCGACTCCGGCGAAGTTGCTTCGGGTTCGCGCACCGGAACCGGTTCGCTCATCAGGCTGCTCAGCCCCCTACCGAGACGTGGCTTTGTGTTTCGCGGCATCGAGAAGTCCTCCATGACGAATTGGTTCGAGCGATCAGCGTATCAAGCCAAATGCCGCTTGAGTGACCCGAACCGGGGCATGCGGGAAATCTGGCGCGAAAAGTGCTGTTTCGATAGCATCCATGCATGAGCAATGAAGCAGATCGGGGTCCCAGGGCTCCAAAGCGCATCGAGGTCATCGCACGCGGCGTGTTGCAACGTGGCGGGCGCGTGCTGCTCTGTCGCGATCGCGGTGGGGGGTACTGCTACCTGCCGGGCGGGCATGTCGAGCCCGGAGAGGCGGCATCGGAAGCGGTCGCGCGCGAGCTGGACGAAGAGGCGGGGTTGCGCGAGATCTCCGTGGGAAGCTGCGCTCTGGTTACCGAGCAACGGTTTCAGCAGAACGGTCAGCCGCGTCACGAGGTCAATTTCGTGTTCCACGTGGAACGCTGTCTCCTCTCGGACGGGACCCCCCTGCCGCTCGGATCCGCTTCCGGTCGAGACGACGAGCCGCCGATAGTCGCCTCGCTGGAAGATCACATCGAGTTTGTCTGGGTCGAGGCCGCGGCACTTGGCGAGGTCGATCTGCGTCCAGCGTCCATGAAGGCATGGCTGATGAGCGGCTCGTCCGGACTTGATCATCCGGCATGGCTGAGTCGCACAGGCTGATCAGATCGCTCGCTCTGGCCGTTCTGTCATGTTGTTCCACGTGGAACAATCGGCACAATCCGGTCATTTTTCCCTGTATCTGCGGCGTGCACACGTCGATACAGCGGGTGGAGACGACGCCTGAGCCCGCAAGTTCTTGTCGGTCGAGCGTGTAGGAACGGAGATTCCGGACATGGCCGCCTGCCAGCATCATTTCTCACCGGCTTCGAACGAGCCCGTCGCCCTGGATGGAGCAGAGGTGATCATCGCGGGGCTCCGTCGAGAGATCGCGGATCTCGAAGCAGAGTTGTCCCGAGCCGATCGGCTCGCGACCCTCGGCGCGATGAGTGGGGCGGTCGCCCACGAGATCAACAACCTGTTGACCCCCCTCCTAAGTTATGCCGGTTTCGCGCTCGCGAACCCGGAGGATGGGGAGTTGGGCCGTCGAGCCCTCCAGAAGACGATGCAGACCGCCGAACGAGCCCGCGACGTCGTTGACTCGCTTCTCAGGACAGTCCGCCTGCCCGATGAACGTCAGGGCGAGACTCACTGCGTTGTTCGCACGACCGTTGAAGACGCGATCAGCATGATGGTCCGTCCACCCGAGGCAAGTGGGATCGAGCTTATCCTGGATGTCCCCGAAGACCTGGTCGCGGCGATCTCGCCGGCGGCGCTCCAGCACGCCCTGCTCAACCTGCTCCTCAATGCCTGCGAGGCTATGCAGCCCGGGCCGGGAAGCATCATCGTCACAGCGAGCAAGTGCAAACAAAATGCAAACAGCAAAGCGCAAGGCCGTAGCGGACTGCTCGAACTCCGCGTGATCGACACGGGGCCCGGTGTCGATCCCGACATGCTGGATCGTGTCTTCGAGCCGCTGATCAGCTCAAAGCGCCCCGCCCATCGCGTAGAGCAGCAGGGCGGCAGCGGCTTGGGTCTCACGGTGTGCAAGCGCCTTGTCGAACAGGCCGGCGGTTCCATCGCCCTCCGCTCGCAAAGAGGGGTGGGTTCCTGCTTCGCGATCACGCTGCCGCTCGTTTCCCGGCAGACCGAGATTCGATCGGCGGCGTAGAGAGCAGCGTCAGCTGAGAGCGGGCCCCCCGCGCGAAATCCATGTCGATGAGTCGGCATTCATGTCGCGTTCACTCGGTGCTCAGCACGCGGCCGCATGCTTCCTTTGTTTGAAATTCCCCGATTTTCACAAAGGAGATCACGCAATGGCTAATCGAACCGCAATAGATGATGCGAAGACCGAATCGGAACTCCGCGCCGAAGTCGCCCAGTTGCGAGAGGACCTCGCGGTGATACGCGAGGACTTTCGGGGCGTGGTTGGCGAAGCGGTCCGCACAGGAAAACGGGGCGTGGAATCGGCGACCGACAGCGTCAAGTCCGCTGCACATCACGCCGCCGAACGCAGCGCCGAGTTCGGGCGCGAAGCCGCGCACAAAGCAGAAGACACGGTCACCGAGCACCCGTTCGCAAGTGTTGCTGCCGCGTTTGCTGGCGGCGCTCTCCTCGGGGTTCTTCTCGGTCGTCGCCACTGATCGCAAGCGAAGTGCGACTGCTGCACCCGGATCGCTGAAGGCCGGTTTCGTTGCGATGGTGCGCGAAACAATCCGGTTCGAGACACAAGTCGCTGCACGGTCCGCCAAACGTGTGGGCTTTGAATCAGCCGCGATGCTGATCGTTCTGCTTCTCTGCCTTGTCGCGCTCGTTCTTCTGCTCGTCGGGCTCGCGTTCGGACTGGCGTCGGAGATCGGTCTGGGCGGGGGCTTTGCGGTCTCCGGTGGTGTCGGTTTCCTGATCGCTGCAGTTGCGTGGCCAGTATCCCGTCGCGTGATAGACAGGCAGTTCGGTGAGCGCCCCTGAGCAGATCTCCGCCGTAGAAAACAGAATCGTCGAATCGACAACAGCCCCGGAGAAACAGATTCTCCGGGGCTGTTGTTCTCCCTCTCATCCTCTCTCAACGGTGGATCGCGCCGCGATCGGGAGACGCGATCTGCGTGTTTCGGATGTCCGATAACCTACTGTCTGCGCATAACTGGCATCTGAACATCCCATGAAAATCCGTTCACAAAAAAACAGCCGGTTTTCACCGGCTGTCAGAGCATTCCGAGGGTTGTGGGGGATCAGCGACGGCGTCGCGTGCCGAGCATGCCCATACCCGCAAGAGCGAGGCCGGCAGCGCCCGGGAGCGGAACAACGATCGTCTGCATGGTGATCGATGCCAATGGGAACGGCGCACCGCGATCAAAGACCGTCAAAGTGAAGTCGTACGTCCCGACCGCGTTCGGGTCGAAGCCGAGGTAACCGAACGCGATGTTCTGCGATCCCTGGAGCAGCGAACCGAGGCTGCCGTCGCTTCCGAAGTCGATCACGGTCGGACCCGCGGCGTCGCCGTCGAAATCGATCGTCAGGACGACCTGCGTATCCGCGAGCGTGCGGCTACCGAGATCGACGCTGAAATCGAAGTTCCACCAGGCGTTGGTCGACGGCGTCGGATCGCCGCCGCTCGTCGGTGAGAAGCCGGGCTGCACCGTGTAGGTGTTGCCGCTGATACCGACGTTGTCGATGCCGAAAAAACGTTCCTTCGACTTGAGGCCGAGTTCGATGTTGTTGCCGCCGGTCTCTGCGAGGCGAGTGATGGCGAAGTGCTCGTTGCTGTTCCCGCTTCCGGGGAAGAACGGAGTGTCGAGCGTGTCGTTGAATGTGGTGACCGGGCTTGCCAGCGCAAGCGGTGCAATGATGCCGGCGACGGCAGCGCCGAATAGCGCGTGATGCATCTTCATCTGAGTCTCTCTTTCCTGATGCGTTCTACGCGTCCTCGGCGGACGCGTTCTCCTGATCCGAAGTCCACTATAACTCCGGGCCGACACCGGAATGGCGGTATTCCTGAGTGATCGTGGGAATTTTGGGGCAGATCTCCGGCGAGTGGCAGGATGGGTAACTCAGCGTCGCCGACGCAGGAGGCCGATCGAGGCGATGCTCAGCAGCGCGGCCCCCCCGGGACCCGGGATGACCACACCCGCGTTGTCGATGTCCACGCGCACCGGGATGTCCTGACCGGCGAGACCCTGGGGCACCTCGAAGCCGAGCTGCACGTTGCCGATGTTCGAGAAAATGCTCTGGTAGTCGCCGCTCCCGAACGAGATGATGTCGGTCGAGTCCTCGGTGACATCAAACACAACGGTGGTCCAGGTGTTCGGCTCGACGGTGATCGAGGAGAACGCCGAAGCGCCTGGGTTGTTCTGAGGCGTCGCGAAGCGTCCGAAGATCGTCAGGGGCTGATCGAGGTCATGGCGGATGTCGAGCGTGAAGCCGACGATGCCCGAGGCGATCCAGTCGCCGACGAGCGCGTCACCGGAGGCATCCGAACCGTCTTCGGCGCGCAGGACGACGGGCGGAAAGAACCCCGACGCGTTCTGAAGATTGTAGATGCCCGAGGCGTAGGCGGAGCCGTTCGGGCCGCCGCCGGGAAACCAGTCGAGCGCCGCGGCGCCGGTGAAGTTGGTCCAGCCGGCGGAGTTGCTGTCGAAGGTTTCGATGAACGGCTCGACGATTGAACCGGCGGAAGTGGTGCCGGCGGCGGTCAGGGCGAGAGCGACGGGAGCGATAGCGCGGAACATACGAATCTCTCTTCTCAAAGAATGGACGTGGAAGCCCGGACGCCCGGGCGCGTAGAGCGGAAGTATTACTGCCTCACCAGAAAAAATCCGGTGAGCGCAGACAATAGCCCGTCCGCATTTCAATTGCAACTCAGTCTCAACAACTCCCCGTCAGCCTTGCTGGGCTCGGGCGAAGACCGCCCGCAGTTCGCTGGCACCGAGCGGCTTCGACGCCTCTTCCGGGTGGCCCACGCCGTCGGCGCGGTCGCTCCGGTTGGTGTTGGGGAAATCGATGTCCGGGATCGGCACGCGCAGGAAGGCGCAGAGCTTCTCCCAGCCCTCGCCCGTGCTGATGTTCATCACAAGCAGATCGTCGGGACGCTCGCGGAAGTGATGGGCCACCCCGATCAGATGGGCGCGATACCCCTCGAGGAACTGCTCCGGCGTCGGCCAGGGGCTGGAGTACACTCGTTCCCGGATGGCTCTCCAGTCGCCCTCGCCCGACCATTTCGGGAGTTTCGCGAAGTGGCTGACCACGCTGCGCAGCCAGTCCTCGGCGTCGCGCACCGTGAGCACGAATCTGCTGCCCGGGAACGCCTCGTCCAGCTCGCGGTAGCACGCGGCGACCGAAACATCGGTCCCGGCGTTGTACGCGTCGTCATCCGTCGAGAACAGGCCGAAATCGCCGCGAGCCATCCGCTCGGCCGGAGGGTTGTGGGCCGATCGCCAGCCGAGGCGCCACAGCGCGGCGTCCAGACTCGTGGTCCCGGTTCGGTTCAGTCCGATCCCAAAAACCCGGGGACGCTCGCTGGACGCAGTGGGGGGCTGGCTCATACCCGGTTCATCGACCGCGTCGGGGCAAGCGTATAAAGGTATGTCCGAGAACCTCGGCTCCAACCCAACGCCGTCGCCTGCCACTCTGACACCCTCACGGGCGCTTCGGCATCGACCGGGCAGGATGCGGACGGCGCGAACTCGGCGCAACGCCTGCAAATTCAAGCATTTACCGTTTTCACGGTTCGGCGCGGGCTTTGCAACTCTCTTGGCACCATGGTCATGCTGCGCCACCCCAACCCGCCCTTCCGTGCTCACCCTTCCCAGGGTGCGACCAACGGGTGCGCGGGGGGCGTGCCGAACGCCGACGGCGGGCGACTCAACCTCCTGCTTTCGTCGGGCGACTGGCGCGAGGACGACTGGGCCGACCTGCTCCCGCGCCTGCTCGAGCCGCTGGGCGTGAACGCGATCCGCGTCGGCTCGGGCCACGAGGCGACAGCGCTGCTGCAGCGGACCCCCGTCCACATCGCGGTGGTCGATCTGGCCCTGCCCCTGAACAACATGAGCCCGGTCGCCAACGCGATCGAGGAGCAGGAGGGGGGGTACCGGCTGCTCGAGATGCTCGGGCGTTTGCCCTGCCCGCCGCCGACGCTGGTGGTGAAGCGGCGCAAGACCCGGCGCGACGACGCGCGCGAGCTCGCGGCCGCCCTGCAGGCGCGCGCCTTCGCGGTCATCGAGCGACCGGTCCGGATGGACATCGTCCTCGAGGCGATGCGCCGCGTGCTGACCCGCTACCACTCGGGCAAGTGGCCCGACCTCAATACGGGGCAGAGCAACTAGCCCTGCGAGCGAACCAACCCCGCCCCGGCGACGGTCGTCGGCGCGACAAAGCTTGAGATCTACGGGGGCGCACGAGGCGCTCCTTCCACAACCCATCACCGCCCGGACCGCTGGACGCGCCGGGCACACACTCGGAGAAGAAGACATGGCAACCGCAACGAAGAACAAGCCGACCACCAAGAAGACCAAGTCCACCAAACTTTCCATCAAGCCGCTGCACGACAAGGTCATCGTCCGTCGCGACGAGGCCGAGACGCAGACCGCTTCGGGCATCTTCCTGCCCGAGTCGGCCAAGGACCAGCAGAAGACCGGCGTCATCCTCGCCGTCGGCGACGGCGCGCTCAACCGCGAGACCGGCGACCGCATCCCGCTGAGCGTCACCAACGGCGATCGCGTGATCTTCTCGTCCTACGCCGGCAACGAGGTCAAGGTCGACGGCGAAGAGCTCCTGATCATGTCCGAGAGCGACATCCTCGCGATCATCGACTGACGCACACGCCTCGACTCTAATCCGCCAGTTCCAGCCGACGAAAGCCCACGCGAATGACCAACGATCAGCTCCGCAAGGCGCTCACCGAGTGCAACGGCCAGCGCGATGTCGAGTTCGTCTTCACCGAATCGACCGCGCCGTGCACCGTCAAGCACGCGATGCTCGTCCCTGATGAGGACGACCACCTCATCAAGCTGACCGACGGCAAACACGTGGTGATCCTCGACGCGTCGCGCGTCGCGTGGATCCGAATCGGGTAACCGGATCGGCTGACCCCACTCTTCTCTTTTTCACGAACCGAAACACGCCCGCTCGCGCATCCTTCCAGAGCGGGCTGAACAGCAAGGAAACGAAACAATGGCTTCCAAACAGATCGCATTCGACGTCGATGCCCGCGAGCGCATCCTCAAGGGCGTGCAGAAACTCGCCTCCGCCGTCAAGGTCACCCTCGGCCCGTCCGGTCGCGTGGTCGTCCTCGAGAAGTCCTTCGGCGCCCCGACCGTCACCAAGGACGGCGTCACCGTCGCCAAGGAGATCGAGCTCGAAGACCCCTACGAGAACATGGGCGCGCAGATGGTCAAGGAGGTTTCCTCCAACGCCTCCAAACAGGCCGGCGACGGCACCACCACCGCCACCATCTACGCCGAGTCCATCTTCGCCGAGGGCCTCAAGAACATCACCGCCGGCGCGAACGCCAACCAGGTCAAGCAGGGCATCGACAAGGCCATCGCGTCCATCGTCGATGAACTCAAGAGCATGTCCAAGCCCATCAAGGGCTCGAAGGAGATCGCGCAGGTCGGCACCTGCAGCGCCAACCAGGACGAGACCATCGGCAAGATCATCGCCGACGCGATGGACAAGGTCGGCAAGGACGGCGTGATCACCGTCGAAGAGGGCAAGTCCCTCGAGACCGAGGTCGAGCTGCTCGAAGGCATGCAGTTCGACAAGGGCTACCTCTCGCCGCACTTCGTCACCAACACCACCAACATGGAAGCGGTGCTCGAAGACGCGTACGTGCTCATCCACGAGAAGAAGATCTCGTCGGCCAAGGACCTGCTCCCGATCCTGACCAAGGTCGCCGAGAGCGGCAAGGCCCTGCTCATCGTCGCCGAGGACATCGAGTCCGAGGCCCTCGCTACCCTCGTGGTCAACAAGCTCCGCGGCATCCTGAAGGTCGCCGCCGTCAAGGCGCCGGGCTTCGGCGATAAGCGTAAGGCCATGCTCGAGGACATCGCGATCCTCACCGGCGGCCAGGCCGTCATGGAAGAGCTCGGCATCGACCTCGAGAAGCTCGAGCTCAAGGACCTCGGTCGCGCGAAGAAGATCGTGCTCACCAAGGAGAACACGACCATCGTCGAGGGCGCGGGCAAGTCGAGCGACATCAAGGGTCGCATCGAGCAGCTCAAGGCGCAGATCGAAGCGACCTCCAGCGACTACGACCGCGAGAAGCTCCAGGAGCGCCTCGCCAAGCTTGCCGGCGGCGTGGCCCAGATCAACGTCGGCGCCGCGACCGAAGTCGAGATGAAGGAGAAGAAGGCGCGCGTCGAGGACGCGCTGCACGCCTGTCGCGCTGCTGTTGAAGAGGGCATCCTGCCCGGCGGCGGCATCTCCGTCATCCGCGCCCGCAAGGCCCTCGACAAGATCCGCAAGGGCGCGACCGGTGACCTGCGCGTGGGCATCGACATCGTCGACCGCGCCCTCACCGCCCCCTTGAAGCAGATCGCCAAGAACTGCGGCCTCGACGGCTCGGTCATCGTGCACAAGGTGCTCGAGTCCAGCGATGTGAACTTCGGCTACAACGCGCTGACCCACGAGTACGGCGACCTGGTCAAGATGGGCGTGATCGTCCCGACCAAGGTCGAGCGCGTGGCGCTGCAGAACGCCGCGAGCATCGCCGGCCTGCTCCTGACCACCGACGCCGCGATCGTCGAGTTGAAGGAGAAGAAGGCCGTTGGTGCCGGTGCGGGTATGGATGACATGGATTACTGATCAATTGAGTCACCGCTCGCTCCTGAAAGGGAGCGAGCGGCTTGTAAGGAGGTGGTTTGATGGCCAAGAAGCAAACCAAGAAGACCACGAAGAAACGATCCACGAAGAAAAGTACTGCCAAGGCGCCGCGTAAGGCAGCGGTAGATCGCCCGTTTCCACGTGTCACCATTGAGGACGCCCTGCGAGTTCCTGAGGCCCTGAAGTCGAAGAACAATGGGCGAGCTTACGCGTCCTCTGATGTAGCAAAGGCAGTGGACCTCGGCGCTAAGGGAACCCAGTTCTTCTACTTGACTGCTGGTTCTCGCGACTACGGACTGACAACCGGCACACGAGACGCACCGAAGATCGAGTTGACTGATCTGGGAAAGAGCGTCGTCTACCCGGAGAGCGCCGCCGAGAAATCGGCGGCTCTTCTGGAGGCATTTCGGTCAGTGGATGTGTTCCGTCGGGTGCTTGAGCACTTTGATGGCATGAATCTACCCGAGATGGAATACCTCTCAAACACGTTGACCAAGGAGTTTGGCCTCCACCCCGACGTTCACCAAGATTTCGTCCGAATCTATAAGGCGAACTGTGAGTTCATCGGACTGGACACGCTCGCTGCGAGAAGCCGAGAGCCGAAGAAGTCCGATCTGGACTTGGATGCAGCACCCGCTCAAACGGTAGTAGACGTGAGCAAGGTGGATGATCCAGATGCTCCATTGTGTTTCGTAATTCTGCCGTTTTCCGAGCGTGACCCGAAACACCCCGCTGGATTCTTCGGCGAGGTACTCAAGCAACTGATCGTGCCTGCTGCTCAATCATGCGGATTCAATGTGCGCACAGCAAAGCTATCGGGATCCGATGTGATCCAGCGAACAATCGTGCAAAATCTGCTTAACGCAGAGTTGGTGATTGCGGACTTGACGGAGCACAATCCGAACGTGCTATTTGAGTTGGGACTGCGTATGGCCCAGGGTAAGCCGGTCTCAATTCTAAAAGCTGAAGGTACGCCTCCGCTTTTCGATGTTGACCATATGATTCGCGTCTACTCCTATTCTCCTTGTCTCTGGAAGTCGACTGTTGAGAAAGATCTTCCGAATATCACAGAACACATCCAGGCGACTTGGGATAACCAAGGGAACCAGCCGTCGTATCTAGAAATCCTTAGTGGCGCAAAAATCTAGCCATAGCCTGAAGTGACAAGTGAACCGTAGTGGGTTGTGCACGGTCGTCTATCAGTGTCCGAGCCAAAATGGTCCCCCTGGCGTCCCTCCCCCCACCCGCGCAATCGCGGCGTCCTCCACGCCCCGCTCGGGCCCGGCGTGTACGACCTGCGAAACAAGCAGACGGGGCAACTGATCCTGTTCGGGATCGGTGGTCGGTGTGCGCTGCGGATGACCTCGCTGCTCCCGAAACCGTGGGGGACCGGCACGCGCAACAACTCGAAGAAGCGGAACTACCTCAAGCGTCACCTGAAGGACATCGAGTATCGCACGATGGCCTGCGACACCCGCGAGCAGGCGGCGGATGTGGAACGGGCCATCAAGCGCGATCGCGGGCACGAGTACCGGTTCGGGACGTGACATGAGAACCCTGAGCGCGAGCTCAGGGTCCCGTGTTCCTGCAGGAGACATGTGGGCGATTGGGTGAAGGATGCGGAGGTGGTCGGGCCGCGTGCTCGGTCGGTGGCATTGGATTGCCGGTTGCTGGGGACCCTGAGCTCGCGCTCAGGGTTCGCA
>JANSXG010000106.1 GCA_024743075.1 bacterium
ATGTGAAGCACGCCGTTGAGGTCCGGGCGTTTGTTGCGAATTCCCATTGGCGGCAGTCTATCGACCCGCCAACTCTCTAAGTGTCACCACGCCACGCCCGAAATCGTTAGAATGTCCGACCCGCTCGGGATCGGTTCCGGCCGATCCTGACCTACCCGGAGAGGTGTCCGAGCGGCTGAAGGAGCACGGCTGGAATCCGTGTAGTCGGGGTAACCCGGCTCGGGGGTTCGAATCCCCCCCTCTCCGCTTCAATCGCGGAATCGCCCCGCACGGTTGCGGGGCGATTTCCGTTTCTGGGGTTCTGCGTCCCACTTTCGGCTGACAAAGGGCTTTTCGCCCTGTTTCCGAAACATTGCTTGCATTGTTTCGGAAACAGGGTACGGTGGGTTCGTGCCCCGACCCGTTCAATCCCGCAACGCGGCTTCCGACGCCTTCGCCCGCGACACCGTTGAGACGGTCGCGGTCGCCCGAGACGCGTACAGCAAGATCATCGAGATGAAGTGCCCCGGGTCCCGTGCGGTTTCCGCGGTCGCGGACACGCTCGGCATCCATCGCAAGCTCGCGTGGCAGTTGATTAAGGTCGCATACAGCGACGACCCGTTCGTCGCGGCCAAGCACATGCCCTCGGCACGGAGCATCGAGGCGCTTTCCAAAGCCGCGAAGAAGCGGGGCGTCGATGTCGCCCTCCTCGACGCCATCCGCAGCGCGAGCGATCGCTTCCAGGCGCTGATGAGCGTGCACGCCGCCGACAAGGTCGAGTTCGAAATGCTCATCGACTCGCACTGCGCCGACCAGGATCAGCGCGACGACGAACGCTGGCGTCAGCAGTCCTACGTGGGCAACTCGTATACCTGGGGCGCCCACTGCACCACGCTGCTCGCCCTGAGCATCCTGGCACCATCCACGGTGCGGGACCGCCACTTCGACATGGCTCAGATCCGTGGTCTGATGGGTTTCCGCCAGACCCGCCCCGGCGTGCGCTGGGTGGTGAACCAGTCCGTCGCGGTCGACGACGAAAAACGCCCGGAGTCCGGGATGCGTCGTGAGGCCCTCGACCCGGAGGCCGCCGGGAAGCACAACGGCGTCCCGGTGCTCCCTGAGTACTGTTCTGACCCGGTCCCCGAACTCGCGCGAACGCCCTTGCCCGACGGCATGATGCAGGACGAGTTCGTCTCCGCCGAGGTCGGGCTTCAAGGCGAGCGGACGCTCGTCACCGCCGAGGTGCTCCGCGATGTCGCGCCGACTCATGCCACGGAGCAGGACAAGACCGCGCACTTCGGCAGCGCGATACGCACCCCGACCGAAACGCTGCACTTCGACATGTTCGTGCGCGCCGGGCTGTTCGGCGATGTGAACCGTGAACTCTGCGTGTTCTCGGATGTCGCTTCGTCGATCGCCTTCGCCGAGTCGGACGAACTCCGTGTCGGCGATTCGATCAGCAGGCTTGGTCGCGGCCTCTCGATGGTTCACGCGCCCGACCTGCCGGGCTACCAGCATCTGGCGAGCGACATATTCGAGCGTTTGTCGCTCGACCCAAGCGACTACGAACTGTACCGGATCCGCATCCCGTACCCGCCGTTCCCGGCGACGGTGATGCTGCGCCACCCGCTATTGCCCAAGGACCAAATCGAACCGCTGTGAAGTGCCCGGATGGCCCGCGGTTCCCGACTTTGAGTGTGTACCTCCTCTTTGTACTGGAAGGAATTGAGATGAAGATTGCAATCGCCATCACGGCCCTCGCGGGGGCCTGCGGAGCGGCCCTCGCTGGTCCCGTTGTCAGCGACTACGAAGACCTCGACGAGGGCTTCTACGGCACCGAATTCAACCACAACGGCGTGACCTACCGGAACGTCAACAACCAGGCCGGCTTCTACCCCGACGGTGAAGCGTTCGAGGCGGGTGATCTCAGCGGCGAGGTTGTCATCGAGAACGCGGGCCTGCTCTACAACGACTTCCCCGAGTTCGGCAGCCCCGTGAACGCGATGACCTTCGGCGGCGTGCTGGTTCCGGGCGAAAACCTCTCGATCGGTGCACTCTCGACGGTCACGATGGACCTCGACACGCCCGCGAACGCCGCGTCGGTGCAGCTGGCGTACTACGAGAACGGCCCTTGGGGCGGTATCGTCTACCAGTTCGATGCCCTGTTGAACGGTCAGGTCGTCGCGTCAGAATCCTTCGTGATCGCCGGCGCCGACGGACGCGACAACATCGCGTTCCACACCTTCAACATCGACGGCGTCGAGTTCGATTCCCTGAATCTCTACGCGACGCTCAACGGCGAGTTCACCGCCCCGCGCGGCATGATCGACAACCTCTCGATCACGCCGATCCCGGCCCCGGCTTCGCTGGTTGCGTTCGCCGGCCTCGCCGGCATGGCCGCCCGCCGTCGACGCTGACCCCCGAGCGATCGGGCCGTCCTCCAGGCCCGATCTCTGCAGGCAGCCGCGTTTGTTCGACGCGGCTGTCTGCGTTTTGACTGTGATGGTTCAGTCATACAAATTCAACCGATTTGGCTTGGCACCAGACCAACCGCCAGCGATGCCATCGACTGATACGATGAACGCGGCACCATCGAGTATCGGATTGAAGGAAGCTTCATGTTTGGCTGCACCACAGACAAAGCGAACGACAAAGGCAACTCCGTCGGGCCACTCGTCCTGCTCGTCGGCCACTGCGGCTTCGACTCCGGGGGCCTTGAGCGAGCGGTCCGCAACGCGGCGCCCGCTGCGCGTATCGAGGGTGTGAACAGCCGCAAAGCCCTCGAAGAGAACCTCGGCGAGGCGGCGCTGCTGCTGGTCAACCGCAAACTCGACGGCTCGTTCGGCGTCCCGATGGGCGAGCACGGCGACGGCATCGAACTCGTGCGAGAACTCGCGACGAACGATGACGCACCGGCGTGCATCGTCATCAGCAACTTCCCCGAAGCGCAGCAGGCCGCCGAGGAAGCGGGGGCACTGCCGGGCTTCGGCAAGAAGGATGTCAGGGCTGAGTCAGCGGCGCAGTCGATCCGGTCCGCACTCGGTCTTGGACAGCCGGGATGATCCACTTTGCTTCATAGAAGCTCGTCGGCAGAAGGTCCTCGACGCCATCAAGTTCTTTCTGCCATCTCTTTGCCCGTCGGGCACTGATCAGCCATGCGATATGTGGTGTATGGCTTGCCGCCAGACGTAGGACCCATCTCAGCGAAGCTCGGTATCGATCCGGTCCGTCGGGAACATAGTTGCCTTCATCGATCATTCGGCGCGTGTGTTCAGTATAGATCTTTTCAAGTTCCTCAAGGTGGGCGCCGGGTGGAATGGAATCCGCGAAAGAATGGCCCGCCTTCACTCCCAGTGCCCATGCATATCCGATCAGGAATGGCAGAGGCCATGCCGGGTGCATGACGCGGATGCCGAATTCCTTCGCCCATTCCTGCGGTTGATAGGCAGCCGCGGCATTCGTGGTCACGGTAATCCTGTTCGGCGAACCGTTCCGTATGTACACCGCGACCGATTCGGGCTGCCAGTGCTGGCCTGACATCAAGGTCGCGCTCACGAACAACCGTGAGTCGGGCACACGCCACACCGAAATGAGATCCGCCACAGCTTCATCGAGATCCCGATAATCAAAGACATGCTCGAGTGAGAGTTCTGAGAACCAGCGTTGGATATTGAGGACGAATCCGCTCTGTTCAGCCGACAGTACGGATTGATCGTTGACCAGCTCCAGTCTGATCCGATCCGACTTGAGCCGATAGCGAGACGCACCACGCCACGCCCTGAAGAAGCCGTACCCGTTGTAACAAAGCCAGCCCCCGACAAGGAGGCTGGCCGTCAAGGCGAGGAAGAATGGGTACGAGTTCAACGCTCCACAATCATCGCCACCGCGTTCCCCCCGCCGAGGCACAGGGCCGCGAGGCCGCGCTTCGCGTCGGTACGGATCATGTTGTGCAGCAGCGTCACCAGCACGCGGGCGCCCGATGCGCCGATCGGGTGACCCAGCGCGATCGCGCCGCCGGCCACGTTCACCTTATCCATATCGATGCCTGCATCCTTGATGTTGTGCAGGGCCTGCGCGGCGAACGCCTCGTTCAGTTCGAACAGGTCGATGTCGTCGAGCTTCAGGCCGGCCTTCTCGACCACCGCCGGGACCGCCAGAGCCGGGGCCGTGAAGATCGCCTTCGGAGCCACGCCCGAGGTGTGGTACGCCACGATCCGGGCCAGCGGCTTCGCACCGAGCGCATCGGCCTTGGCCTGCGAGGCGACGACCAGTGCCGCCGCGCCGTCGTTGATCGTCGAGGCGTTGCCCGCCGTCACCGAGCCGTCCTTCTCGAACGCCGGGCGCAGCTTGCCGAGGCCCTCGGCGGTGGTGTCCGCCCGGATGCCCTCGTCCTGCGACACGCCGCCCTCGGGGCCCGGAACCTTGCGGTTGCCGACCTGCTCGCCGGTCAGCGCGATGATCTCGTCCTTGAACCAGCCCTCGCTCTGCGCCTTGGCGGCCTTCTGCTGGCTCTTCGCGGCGAACTCGTCCTGCTCTTCGCGCGTGATGCCGTACTCGCGAGCGACCCAGTCGGCGGAGTTGCCCATCATGCAGCTCTCGAACGCGCAGAACAGCCCGTCGTGAGCCATCGAGTCCTTCATCGGGGCCTCGCCGAACTTCACGCCGTTGCGAACGTGCGCGAAGTGGGGGGCCATGGTCATGTTTTCCTGCCCGCCGGCGACAACGAGCTGGTTGTCGCCAGCCTTGATGGACTGGGCGGCGAGCATGACCGCCTGCAGCCCGGAGCCGCAGACTTTGTTGATGGTCATGCAGTTGAGTGTGTCGGGAAGTCCGGCGCCGAGGCCGGCCTGGCGGGCGGGGTTCTGACCGCAGCCGGCCTGCACGACGTGACCCATGATGCACTCGTCCACGTGCTCGTTCGCTTTGTCACCCGACAAAGCGTCGACCGCGTCCAGGGCGCCGCGGATCGCGTAGGAGCCCAGCTTGGTCGCGGGGGTCGACGACAGACCGCCGAAGAACCGGCCGACGGGGGTGCGCTTGGCGGCGAGAATGACAGGGCTGGTCGAGGCGTCGGACATCGGTCAGTGGCTCCGGGTGAAAGGTTCTGTAAACGGCCGCGCGACGAGATCGACGCCGGGCCGGGCGGGGCATTGTGACAAAAACGCCTGCATGATGCAGGCGTTCGAAGGGTAGGCGGGATGTCGGTCGTGGGCGTGCGGATCAGAAGCCGCAGGGCTGCCCAAATGCACCGAGAACGATGTTCAGGTCTTCGAGGTCGACGCGATCGTCGCCATTGAGGTCGCCGGCTTCCGGGACGACGGGGTCCGGCCCGATGGGCGGCTGGGTGCCCTCGCCGAAGTGGGCAAGCACCTCGTTGAGGTCGCCAAGGTCAACGACGCCATCCCCGTTGCTGTCGGCCGGGCAGCAGGCGTCGGCGAGCGCGGCGAGCGCTGCGCCGGCGTTGATGCGTCCCCAGCCCGTGAAGTTGTCGAATCCGCCCGTGTGCACGTCATCGGCCGTGTCGATCATGTGCTGACGGACTTCGGCGTTGGTGAGGCAGGGGGCTTCGGACCAGATGAGCGCGGCAAGGGCCGCCGAGTATGGAGCGGCGAAGGAGGTGCCGGAGGCTTCGTCGTAGCCACCGCTGATGGTGGTCGTCAGGACATCCACGCCGGGCGCGGCTACTTCGACCTGCGGGCCGGGGTTGGTGAAGCTCGCGGGGTCGTCGTCGTGATCGGTCGCGCCGATGGCCATGACCAGAGGCAGGTTCGCCGGGAACCCGACGCTGCTGCCACCGTTGCCCGCGGCGCACAGCACCAGACATCCCTTGACGTTTGTGGCGTACTCCACGGCGTCGGCGATCGCGCCGGACGAGCCGACGGACAGCGACATCGTGATCACTCGGGCACCGTTGTCGGCGCCGTAAATGATGGCGTCATCGATGGCCGACGAGACCGGGAACGCGCTGCCGACGGCGAGGGGCATCATCAGGCAGCCGCGCGTCGCACCGTCACCGCCGGCGAGGCCGGCGATGCCGATACCGTTGTTGCGAGCCGCCGCGACGCAGCCCGCCACGAGCGAGCCGTGGCTGCCGCTGGTCTGCGGGTCGTTGTTGTTGTCGACGAAGTCCCAGCCGTGGTAGTCGTCGATGTAGCCGTTGCCATCGTCATCGACGCCGTTGAAGGTGGCGTCGCCCTCGTTCTTCCACATGTTGGTTTCGAGGTCGGCGTGGTTGTAGTTCACGCCGGAGTCAACCACCGCGACGAACACTTCGTCCGAGCCGGGGTTGATGCTCCACGCTTCGACGGCGTTCATGTCGGCACCGGCGGTGCCGCCGGTCTGGCCGGTGTTCTGCATCGCCCATTGCTCATCGAAGAGCTGGTCGTTCGGGACCGAGGTGTACACGCCATGGACGGTTTCCTCGACCGCGACCACGAGCCCCGAAGCGCGGAGCGACTTCATCACGACGAGGAGGTCGGCGCCTTCCGGCAGGCGGACATCGTGCCAGCCCAGCCGGTTGGACCGGATCAGCGCGAGGGCCTGAAGCGGGGCGCCCTGGCCTTCACCGGCGTTTGCCTCGGGTAGCGTGTTCAGGAACTCGGCGAACGACATCGCGGGGTCGGCCAGTTTGACTGAGACGATCGACGCGTCGACTCCGAAGCGTTCGCCTTGGTAGACGCGGACAAACCCGTCGTCGGTGCGGTGCAGCCCGTCGGCGAGCGGGGCACTCGCCCCGGATGCCATGGAGCCACCGGCGAGAGCAAGAATAAGAGCGGTCGTGGAGCGGATCATGAGGCCTTCCAATCTGGTTTGGCGGGATAGAGGATTTCCCAGTCTGAAGAGTACGACGAGAAACCACCGAACGCCGCCGGCAACCGCTCGGAATTTCCGACCAGAATTCGTCCGAATTCCCGCGTTTTCGGTCCTGAGTCCACCGTTCACGCCGTCCGCGTCGGCCCGCGTTACCCTATCGGGCCGGCCCGAGGACACTCCGGGCCGGATCGAGACCAGAGACCCCATTTCTTCAGGAATCCTCATGCCCGCCACCTCCGCAGACACCTTCGTCCACCTCGCGGCCGACTCCAACCAGGCCCTCGGCATCGCCCAGTACGCCATCGATTTCATGGCCGGTAAACTCGGAGACGGCCCCGCCGACTCGGTCTGGAAGAAGACCGAACTCTTCCACACCGACAGCGTCTTCTGCGGCCTGTCCGCCCTCGCCCTCGGCACCAACGCCCCGACCCTGCTCCGCGACGAAGCGCTGAGCTACCCCTCGGCCGGCGTCGGCGGGTACCTCGGACGCTCCACGATGCACGGAGCAACCCCCTTCGGCACCAGTCAGCGCGTCAAAGCCGAAAAGGCGGTCGTCGCCAACTCGTCCGCCGTGCGCGAGTGGGATTCCAACGGCACGAACTTCGGCTACGACCCGGCCCGAGGCAACACCGCCGGTGAATTCGGGCACAACGACTTCTACCCCGTCTGCGTCGCCGCGGCACAGATGCTCGGCCCGGACGCCGGCGGCACCGGCGAGTACGCCCTGCGCGGCATGATCTGCCTCGACGAGATCCGCGGACGCCTGGCCGAGTGCTTCAGTCTCAAGAGCTACAAGATCGACCACGTCGTCCACGGCGCCATCGCCAGCGCCGCCACCTTCGGAGCCATGGTCGGCGCCACCGCCGAACAGATCGAGTCGGCCATCGGCATGGTCGTTGCTCACTACATCCCCTGGCGCGCCATCCGCGCTGGCAAGCAGCTCTCCGATTCCAAGGGCGCGAGCGCCGCGATCAGCACCGAGATGGCCGTCCTCAGCCTGAAGCGCTCCATGGCCGGATTCGTCGGCCCGCGCGACATCTTCCGCAACCCCGAAGCCATCTTCCGCTTCTTCGAGCCCACCACCGAGGGCGACAAGCGCTGGACCGAGATGGCCCCCTCGCCCTTCGACCTGCACCTCTCGCACTCCGGCGAAGACTTCGCCGTCATGGGCATGCACTTCAAGCTCGGCCTCTACGAGCACCAGTCCGCCGGCGCGCTGCAAGGCCTGATCGACCTCGTCAGCGCCAACCCGTCGCTGCTCGCCAAGCACGACGGCTCGGCCATCGACACCATCGAGATCGCGGCGTACGAACCCGCCTTCGGCATCATCGGCAACCCCGCCAAAATGGATCCGAAGACCCGCCAGAGCGCGGACCACTCCATGGCCTACATCGTCTCCACCAAGCTGCGCAAGGCCCTCGAACTCGCCAAGGCCAACGGCTCGCTCGACACCTCCGGTGGCTCGCACGACGCCGTCTGGAAAGCCCTCATGCTCTCGCCATACGACTACAAGGTCGACGACACCGCCATCTTCAACGACCTCACCCGATCGCTCATGGCCAAGATCAAGTTCGTCCACGGCGGACCCGAATTCGACCGCAACTATCCCGACGGCATCCCGACCTCCATCAAGATCACCGACGACCAGGGCAAGACCCACGACTCGGGCATGGTCATGTACCCCGCCGGTCACGCGCGCAACACGAGCGCCGACCTCGAGGGCATCCTCGACCACAAATTCCGCCTTCTCGGCGAGATCGCCGTCGGCGAGGACAAGGTCCAGCCCGCCATCGACAAACTCTCGAACCTCCGCGAGCAGGACGCGAACGCGATGCAGTCGCTCTACGACATCCCGTTTGTCGACCGCGGCCGCTTCGAGTAAGCCGCGCCACAGCATGCCAACGAACAAGGGCGTGCCAGTCGGCACGCCCTTTTCAATCCACCCCCTCTCCAGCGCATAGAATGGCTCCCATGACCAGCCCCTCCCATACCCCCGGAAACCGCCTCCGCTCACTCATGTCCTCACGCTGCGTCGGTCTCCCCGGCGCGTTCAATGGCATGGTCGCCCGCCAGGCCAGAATGGCCGGCTTCGAGGGTCTCTATGTCTCCGGAGCCGCCGTCACCGCCAGCTTCGGCGTCCCCGACATCGGCCTGCTCACGCTCAACGAGTTCTGCAATGTCATCCAGCAGGTCTCCCTCGCCTCCGGCCTGCCCGTCCTCGCCGATGCCGACACCGGCTTCGGCGAGACCGAGATGCTCAGCCGCACCGTCCACGAGTACACCCGCGCCGGCGCTGCCGGCTTCCACATCGAAGACCAGGTCTTCCCCAAACGCTGCGGCCACCTCGACGGCAAAACCCTCGTCCCCGTCGACCACTTCGCCGAGAAGGTCGCCACCGCCGCTGCCGCCCGCGACGCCCTGGGCAACGGCTTCGTCGTCTGCGCCCGCACCGACGCCGCCGGCGTCGACGGCCTCGACGCCACCATCGAGCGATCCAAGGCCTACCTTGACGCCGGCGCCGACATGATCTTCCCCGAAGGCCTGCGCAGCGAAGCCGACTTCGCACGCGTCGCCGACGAACTCCGCTCCTACAAGCCGGACGCGTTCCTGCTCGCCAACATGACCGAGTTCGGCAAGACGCCCATCATCAACATCAGCCGCTTCGCCGACATGGGCTACTCCTGCGTCATCTGGCCTGTGACCACGCTCCGTGCCGCGATGGGCGAGACCGCGCGCATCCTCGCCGACCTCCATCGCGATGGCGACGTCAACGCCTTCCTCGATCGCGTCCAGACCCGCCAGGAGCTCTACGCCGCCCTCGGCTACACCCCCGGCGAGCAGTGGGCCTTCGGCTCCACTCCCGGCGCGCCCCAGCCCGCACCCTCAGCCTGAGCCGGTCGACGGGCCCGATTCCCCGGTAAACCAGCCGCAATCGGCTACAATGCCCGGCCCGATCGAGCCCGCCAGAGCGGGCCGGATCCATCCCATCCCACGCCCTCTACCCACGGAGCCGCCATGTCCGCTACCGCAGAACTCAAATCGTCCGGCCTCGAAGGCATGATCGCCGGCAAGACCGCCATCTGCGCCGTCAACCAGACCTCGCTCATCTATCGCGGCTACGAGATCGCCGACCTCGCCGAGAACGCCACCTTTGAAGAAGTCGCCTTCCTCCTGCTCGTCGGCCACAAGCCCTCCGAGAGCGAGCTCAAGGCCTTCTCCAAGGAACTCGCCTCCCAGCGGGCCATCCCCGGCGCCGTCATCGACTACCTCCGCACCGCCGGCCCCTGGCTCAAGTCCGGCAGCGCTGTCCCCATGGACGTCCTCCGCACCGCCGTCAGCATGCTCGGCAACATGGACCCCAACTCGCAGGCGGTCTCCCCCGAGGCCGACCTCGAGAAGGCCAAGACCTTGACCGCCCAGATCCCCACGATCATCGGGCACATGCAGAACGTCATCGACGGCCGCGAGATCGTGAAGCCCGACGAGTCGCTGTCGCACGCCGCCAACCTGCTCTACATGATCACCGGCGAGAAACCCTCCGATGAGCACGCCCGCGTGATCGACGTCTCGCTCATCCTCTACGCCGAGCACGACTACAACGCCTCGACCTTCTCCAGCCGCGTCATCGCCGCCACCCTCAGCGACATCCACGGCGCCGTCACCGGCGCCATCGCCGCCCTCAAGGGCCCGCTCCACGGCGGGGCCAACGAGGCCGCCATGGAAATGCTCCGCGAGATCCGCTCCGACATCGGGAAGGACAATGACCCCAAGAAGATTCAGGACTGGATGCACCAGGCCTTCGCCGACAAGCGCAAGCTCATGGGCTTCGGCCACCGCGTCTACAAGAACGGCGACCACCGCGCCGGCATCCTCCACAAGCTCGGGCGCCAACTCGCCGAGAAGGCCACCGACGACTCGCTCGCATGGTTCGAACTCGGCGAAGAGGTCCAGAAGATCATGGAGACCGAGAAGAACATCTACCCCAACGTCGACTTCCCCTGCGGCCTCACATACTTCACCATGGGCATCCCCGTGCCGCAGTACACCCCGATCTTCGTCGCCGCCCGCATCACCGGCTGGGCCGCCCACATCATCGAACAACACGCCAACAACCGCCTCATCCGCCCGATCGCCGAGTATGTCGGTCCGGAGCTGAAGAAGTGGAATGATGGGTGAGTTGAGCGGGAGATCCTGAGCAATGAAGAACCCTCCGGTTTGGCCGGAGGGTTTTTTTGTCGTAGCCGGGGCGTGATTCGAAGCGTTCATGAATTGTGGGATGATCAGTGGTATATGACTCCACAGCAAGACAAAGCCATCCAAACAATCTACTCCAAAGACGGACCTTCAATGGTAATGGCGATCGCCGCAGAGATTGGTCCTGAGCGCCTGTAAAACAGCGAACGGATTGGATCGGTGTCTTGACGGCCAAATTGTGTGCCCTCCTTGCATGGAATAAAAAGGTCAGCTACAAAATCTTCGATCGGCCATCCCATCCGATCCTTGTGTGGAGCAAATGAGCGGAGATCTTCGAGGGATAGTCGGTACCCATCAACTTGGGTGTCTAAAAATTCATGTACTGTACTGGCTGCAATTATGCGCGTGCCGAAAGACATTTCTCCAGATGGGCGTCCATACCATTCTAGTGGAATCTTTTGCTTAAATGGCACCGACCATGGATTATAAAACTGATAATGAACTGCAATATTTCTTTCAAGTTCGTATCTTTTGATTGCGCGAACTTGATTTGACCCAGAAATCAATGCGCCATATTCACATTTGTCGGTAAACTCAAATTCTGATTGCAAGTCTAGAGATCGACCAAGGTCCTCTGGATCGGCAAGTCTTGCGAACCCAGTTTCGAAGTCGAGTCGGCCATCTTCTCGCACTCGATTGTTTGTAGGGTATAGTCGCTTGGATTGCAGTAAGGCAACTTTGCTCCTTTGCATAGCATTTCCTCGTCGGACAAAGAGGAGAAATCCTATGTCAGCAATCTCCCAGTTGTGAAAATGTCTCATTCCTCCGAGGTAGTGAATTTTTATGTCAACTATCCATCCGTCTCCCACCTTCACTGCAGTTGAAAATTGAGATATTTCATCAATCCATGACATGTCCAGTGATGGTTCCTGGATATTGGGGTTGTTGGAAATCTTTAGTGTGACACGTCGATTGCATTCCCTGAATACATGCCGTATCCACTCAAAGACTTGCGGTGGTACATCGTTCGGATAGCCTTTGGTTGACGGGTCGTTATTTGACATGCATTTTCCTCCTATTTGATTGGTGTGTATTTTGGTGTGCTACGGGACCTGGTTCATTTGATAACCGACAGACTCCCAGACTTCCTCCATCCCAAACCCAAAGCCCCGCCCCAAACACCAGAATCCCCGGCACCGCGAACGCCCAGACCGGGACGCCCAGCCGGATCAGGTCCGCCGCATCGCCGACGGGCAGGATGAACGCCGCGCCGAGGTAGGCCCCGTTCGCGACCAGGCAGAACCCCGCGAACGCGCGCAGCAGCACGGCATACTTCCACTTCAGTCCCCGCGCCACCAGCCACACCCCCAGCGGCAGCACGCACCCCCACACCGCCCCGGCCAGCGCAACGAACACCGGGTGCGGGTTGGCTCCCAAGTCAGTTCGCGAGAATTGCAGCGGATGCAGCACGACCCGCTCGACACTGCC
>JANSXG010000044.1 GCA_024743075.1 bacterium
AGGAAGGTGTCCTCGCTCTTGATCATCTGCGGCCCGCGGCGATACTCCAGTGTGGCCAACTCACGAAGAGGCACCTGCGCTCCCATCGGCGTGGGCACGAGGATGTCGCCCAGCGTCTCGGGCTGGTCGCGCAGTTCCCGCAGGTAGCGCACCCGGATGGGATAGCGTTCCCGGCCTTCGACGGTCATGGTCAGCGGCTTGCCGCCGATGGCGACCTCGATGACCTCCTGAACATCGGCGATGCGCAGCCCGTAGCGGGCGATCCGCTCGCGGTCGATGTCGATCTCAAGGTAGGGCTTGCCGACGACGCGGTCGGCGAATACCGCCGCGGGCTGCACGCTGGGGACCTGCTTGAGCAGCTGTTCCAGTTCGAGCCCGAACGATTCGATGGTCTCCAGGTCCGGTCCGTAGACCTTGATGCCCATGGGCGCACGGAAGCCGGACTGGAGCATGACGATGCGGGTCTCGATCGGCTGGAGCTTTGGCGCGCTCGTCACACCCGGCATCTCCGCCGCCGCCACGATCGCGTCCCAGATGTCCTGTTGGGATTCGATCTCGTCCCGCCACTGCCGGTATGGTCGGCCGTCCTCGTCGGGAATCAGCTCGCCCCGCTCGTCTCGGACAAACTCGTCCGCTGACTCGTCATAGCGAAAGTTCACCCGTCGGCCTTGATCATCGGTGCGGTACTCGCTCTGGTACTGGATGACCGTCTCGACCATCGAGATCGGCGCGGGATCGAGCGGGCTCTCGACACGACCGATCTTGCCCACGGCCATCTCGACCTCGGGCACGCTCATGATGCGGCGATCGAGTTCCTTGAGGATGTCCGTCGCCTCGCCGATCGAAGCGTGCGTCATCGTGGTGGGCATGTAGAGGAACGCGCCCTCATCGAGCGAGGGCATGAACTCGCTTCCCAGTCCGGGGAAAGCGTGCGCGATCTCGACCATTGTTTCGTTACTGCGGATCGAGTCCGGCAGCCATCCGAAAACTCGATCAAAGCCAAGCCATGTCGTCGCGCCCAGCAGAACTACGAGGAGAGCTGGTGAGAGTCCGATGAGTTTGTGGCGCAGTGTCCACGCGAGCACATGCGGGAATGCCAGACGCACGGCCCAGAATGCGAGCAAAATCCCGCCGACGATCACTCCGATGAATACTGCATTGCCTACCACTCCCGGTTCGGGGCCGAGCGGCTCCCACGCGCCAGCCAGGACGACGAGCACGACTATGACCGCCACGAGATTCGCCGACCATTGGAGGCCCCGCGCGACAATCTTGGGCAGCCACGGTCGAGCGAGATAGAACGCGCCGAACGCCGCGAGGATCAGGCCGCCGAGCGGTTGCACGAAGACCGCGACCGCCAAGCCCGTCACGGTGAGCGCCGCGGCAGCCGCCGTGCGTACCGCCCCGGCACGGAGCCGGAACCCCATAAGGACATGCGCCGCCGCGGGCAGGATGGTCAGGGCGATGATGATCGAGGCGATCAATGCGAAGGTCTTGGTGTACGCGAGCGGCTTGAAAAGCTTACCCTCGGCGGCCTCCATCGTGAAGACCGGCAGAAAACTGACTACGGTTGTGGCCACCGCGGTCAGCACGGCGCTCCCGACCTCGGTCGTCGCGCGGTAGATCGTTTCGATGGTCGGCTCTCGATTCGCCTCGTCCACGGCGGCTTCATCGAGACGGCGAAGGATGTTCTCGCTGAGCACAATGCCCATGTCGACGATGGTGCCGATCGCGATCGCGATGCCCGAGAGGGCGACGATGTTCGCGTCGACGCGGAACAGCTTCATACCGATGAAGGTCATCAGCACCGTGATCGGGAGCATCGCGCCGATGAGCAGGCTGCTGCGCAGGTGCATCACCATGAGCACCACGACGATGATCGTCACCAGCACCTGCTGGGAAATCGCTGAGTTGAGCGTCTGGAGGGTCTCGCGGATCAGTCCCGAGCGGTCGTAAAAGGGCACGATCGTCACGCGGCTTTCGGTGCCGTCGGCGAGAACCTTCGACGGCAAACCCGAGGCGGTGTCGGCGATCGTGTCCTTGACGCGCTGTATGGTCGCCATCGGGTTCTCGCCGTAGCGAACGACCACGACACCGCCCACCGCCTCCTCGCCGGCCTTGGTGAGCACGCCCCGCCGCAGGGCGGGACCCAGCGAGACCTTCGCGATGTCTCTGATCAGGATCGGCTGCCCATCCCGCGCGGTGATGGCCGCCTGCTCCAGGTCTTCAACCGATTCGATGAACCCGAGCCCGCGCACGATGTACTCGGCCCGGTTCACCTCGATGGTCCGCGCGCCGACATCGATATTGCTCTGCCGGACCGCGCCGATGACCTGGCCGAGCGAGACGCCGGCGGCCCGCATCGCGTCGGGGTTCACATCGACCTGATACTCCTGCACGAACCCGCCGATGGAGGCAACCTCGGAGACGCCCTGCACTCCCGCGAGTTTGTACTTGACGATGAAGTCCTGGATGGAGCGCAGCTCGTGCGGGTCCCAGCCGCCGGTCGGATTCCCATCGGGATCGCGTCCTTCCAGCGTGTACCAGAACACCTGCCCGAGCGCCGTGGCGTCCGGACCCAGAGCAGGCGTGACGCCGGTCGGCAGCGTGCCCGCTGGCAGCGAGTTGAGCTTCTCAAGCACACGCGAGCGCGACCAGTAGAAGTCGATCCCATCCTCGAACACGATGTAGATCGAAGAGAACCCGAAGACCGAGTAGCTGCGTATGTCCTTCACACCGGGGACGCCCAGCATCGCCACGGTCATGGGGTAGCTGATCTGGTCGTCGATGTCCTGAGGGCTCCGACCGGGCCACTCGGTGAACACGATCTGCTGGTTCTCGCCGATATCCGGAATCGCGTCGACCGGCACCGGATCCCGCGGTAGCCCCCCCCATTCCCAGTCGAAGGGCGCGACGAGCACACCCCAGAAGAGCGTACCGACTAGGAGGATCGCCACCACCAGTTTCTGCTCCAGACAGAACCGGATCACGGTGTTGAGCGGTCCGCGGGGAGTTGGAGGAGTGGTCGGGGCGTGGTCACTCATGATCGTGACCCTCGCTGCTTCCCTCGGTCGCGCTGTTCATAGCGTCACCGTTGAGCGGCTCAAAGGACTCGCGGATCTCCCCGCACCGGAGCATGCTTGCGCCGAAGTATGGGTTGTTGATCTGTTCGCCGCGCTGGAGCCAGTCGGCTCCCTGGTTATCGAAAGCCATAGGGCAGTGCGCGAGTTGCCATTCTTCGCTCCCCCGGTGCCCGAAACGACGCTGGAGCGCGATGACCGCCTCGCTCATGCCCTCGAACTTAGTCCGAGCGATCTCAATATCTGTGATACCCGGCTCGACACGCAGCCGGGCCGCGGCCCGCCGCCACTCGCCGAGCGGTTCGCCGACCAGTCCGGCCTCTTCGACGAAGCCGATCGCGGTTCGGAGGTCCGCGGCCGCCTGCGAAAACCCGCCGAGGTCGTCCGCCGCGAGCGCCTCCTGGGCGTCGAGGTACGCCGCGTAGATCGGCTTGAGCGCGAACACGAAGCTGTCGGGCACGCTGACGCGCTCGGGCATGGTCGGCATCGCGCCGTCGGATGTGCCGCCGTGCCCTGCGTGCGGGTCGCTCCCACCGCCACCGGCGGGCGTCATCATGCTCGGCTTTGCCGCGATCTGCATGGCGCTGTCGATCCGGAACGCGCCATTGACCACCACGCGTTCGCCTCTGCTCAAGCCTTCGCGGACGATGTAGAAATCGCCCGCCCGCGGCCCGAGCACGATCACCCTCCCCTCGTAGGTTGGCTTGTCGGCATCGGGCACCTCGACATACACCACCGATCGCGTCCCGGTGAAGAGGACCGACGAGCGGGGGATGACCAGGGGCTCCTCGGCCGCGCTCGGATTGCCGACCACGCCGAGCGATTCGGCGGGCACCAGGTCCATCCCGCAGATGTCGCACTGCCCCGGCCCGTCCTTGACGACGGTCGGGTGCATCGGGCTCACCCAGCGTCCGGCGAGTTCATCGTTGACAACCGCACCATCCTTCGCGATGCGGGTACGGACGGTGCCGGACGCGAACATCCCCGGCTTGAGCCGATTCCGCTCGTTCTCCACCGCGATCCGTACCGCTGCGGTCCTGGTCCTCTCGTCGACCATCGGCTCGATGAACGAGACGCGTCCCTCGAACACATCGCCCGGGTGCGCCTCGACCGTGAACGTCACGGGCTGCCCCCAGCGGAGCAGCGGGAGCTGCGACTCGTACGCCTCCATATCCACCCACAGGCGAGACAGGTCGGCGACCGTCGCGATCGGATCGCCTGTCTGCACATAGTCCCCCTCGCGCACCGCCAGATGCGTGACAACGCCTCCGATCGGGGCATAGATGGGCAGGTGATCCGATTCGAAGCGGCCTTCCTCGACCGCGATAATCTGCTCCGAGGTCAGACCAAACAACCGCAGCTTCTCGCGTGCCGCCGCCAATGTGTCCCGCGTGGCGGATCGCAGCAGTTCGCTGCCGGAGCTTGTATCCGTGGCCGCAGAGGCAACCTGTCGAAGTTCCTCGAAAGCCGCGAGCAACTCCGGGCTGTACACCTCGGCCATGTGGTCTCCGGCCGACACCGGAACACCGACATAGTTGACAAACAACCGCTCGATCCGCCCCGGGAAGTACGCCGTCAGTCGCGCCACCGAAGTTTCGTCGTAGGTGACCTTGCCATACATCCGCACCTCGGCCGTCGGGAAGAACCGGCCGACCGGGGCTGTCTCGATCCGGCTGAGCGCGGCGGCCGCCTCGCTCATCCTGACACGCAGTTCATTCCCCTCGCCCTCATCCGCGGTGACCGGGATGAGGTCCATGAAGCAGATCGGGCACTTAGCATCTGGGTCAGGCAGGCGAACAGACGGATGCATCGAGCATGTGTACATCTGCGGTTGGCTCGTGTCTTCGCCGTGCTCGTGGGCCTCCGCCGCCAGTTCAGTTGCGGGCTCTGGGGCGGGACGACCAATCCGATAGCCGATGACCAGCGCCGCGATAATGAGCGCGACTGCGATTCCCGCCGCGGCGTGCTTCCATACCCAACCGATTGTGACGCGGAGGCGTGCGAGGACGGTGTTCATGGCTGCACCTCGTCAGAAGGATCAGTTCGTGCGGAAGGAGCCGCAGCGTCTGTGGGAACGGGTTCACCGACGAGCGCATTGAGCCGCGCGAGTGCTTTGCCTCGGTCCGCCCGTGCGCGCTCGGCCGCGATGGCGAACTCCAGCAGCGTCCGCTCCGTGTCAAGCAGGTCCAGAAAACTCGTCTCGCCCGCCCGAAAGCCGGCGAGCGAAGCGCGAAGCGATTCCTCGGCCTTAGGGATGAGGGTGTTCTCGTACAGCCGGACCCGACGGTCAGCGTCCGTATGCTCGAACCACGCTCGGTGGATGCCCGCGGCGATGCGGTTGGCTTGGTCGGCGCGCTCGCCGGCGACCGCCAGCCGCCGCGCAAGCGCCTCACGAACGCCCGCGTCGTACTTGTCACGCCAGATGGGAAGGCTGATGCCGAAGTTCAGAAGAATCGGATCATCGCCGCTGCCCGGCGTCGAACTGTTCATCGCCTCGCCTGTGACGATGTAATCCAGGCCCACCATGAACTCCGGCAGCCCATCCCGCCTTGCAACCTCGGACAGTAGCCGCTGCTCTTCGATCTGCTCGTCCATAGCCAGCAGCATCGGATTCGAGCGCCGGGCGATCTCAGCGAGCCCATCGGCATCAACTGAGGCGATCCGTCCAGGCAAGCCGGTCATCCTCGCGACCTCTTCACCGGACGGGCGATTGAGAGCGGCGTTCAACTCGGCGACATAGGCCGGGCGCATCGACCGGAGCTGGGTGAGCCGGTCTTCGAGCTGACCGAGTTCTACCTGTACACGGATCAACTCCGGGTGCGACCCCGATCCCACGCGGTAGCGAGCCCGCAGCACTTCTTCGAAGGACCGCAGCAGTTCAAGGTTCTCATCGGTGATCGAGATCGTCGCGTCGAGGTACGCCAGATCGTGCAGGGTCGATACGACACGCTCGGTCACAGACAGCCGGACGGCTTCGAATCGCCTCCAAGCCGCCGCCGCCGCCTTCGACGCTGCGTCCTCTCGATTTTGGAGCTGGCCCGGCCACGGGAATGCCTGACTGACGCCGACTCTCGCCTCCTGCGGGCCAGTACGCGTCTGCACCTCTTCGAGAAAGAATCCGACACTCAATCGAGGATCGGGTAGCGCGCCGACCTGAGGTAGCCGCTCGGCGGAAGCACGCCAGCGCTGGTACGCCGCCTCAACCTCGGGGCTGTGGTACAGGGCGTAGCGGACAAACGCATCGGGCGAGGCGTCTGGCGCGATTGATGGCCCGAGCATCTCGGTTGATGCCGAGGATTCCCGGAAGGCAGACGGAGGCGTCTGCTCGATCCCCCGCGGCAGCGTTCGGTCGTGTGACTGCGTGATGTTGTGGGGCCGATCGAACGGGGACGAACACCCCGCGAGCAGACCAGCCGCTGCGGCGCAGATCGCGCTCGCGGCAATTCGCGATGCCATGGATGGCTCCTGAGTTTCTGGTGATTGGAGAGCGGGACAAGCGAGGTCAGCACGGCCTATATGAGCGCGCACTGTCCCTACCGAGCTTGGGCTCTACGTTCGCCAAATACCGAGGAGCGCCTGGATCTCGTTGTGGGTCAGCCCCGCGAGCAGGCTCAGCGGGCTTGAAGACCAAACGAATGATCGTCGCTGTGCAACAACCTCGATCTCCACCCGGATGGGCGGAGTCGGAACTGCCGTCACCGAATCACGATCTGTCCTTGGCAACGGAGTATCCGGTGCCGGCTGACGATCAGGGAGAGGGGATACCCGGCACTCGCATGGCCCGTTGCTCATCGGGCAGAAGTCGGCAGCCGAAGGCTCCGAATCGCAGCAACCGGTTTCAGGAGGCGAAACGACTTCCGCCACGCACTCTGCATGGCCACAACCGCCATGCGATCCCCAAGTTGGACCTGGAAGCCGCAGAAGGCCGGCCGTGGCGAGCAACAGGATGGGAAGAAAACGTGTCACGATTGAAGTCTACTTCGGATAGGTCGCAAGTGAACGCTGACGCGGGCTCAAATATTTCGTCGGCGATTAATCCAACCAGCGAAGGTGCCGAGAGTACAGGATGCGAACGAAAACAAAACGGATGCCGAACATGCAGTAGATCACGACACAGACTACATGACTAGAGTTCCTGGTCGTGCAAGAGTCGTAAATCCTTCGTGATCCTGTCTACAGCTTACGTGATTGATCTCTGCATTAGGGGATGTGGTCCTGTATGAGCCCACGATCGGCCACCTCTACGAGCAGCCTAGCTTCGAACGTGACGTGGTGGATGCCGTAACGCTTGGTCAACAGATCGATGGCATCGCGGCGAATCCGCTCGATATCTTGAATGGTTGCATTTTCTGCGACACCAACCGATACCTCCAAAGAAGTGGTCCGCTCGTCGATCGGCCAGATATGCAGATGGGCAACGGCATCTACCCCCTCGATTAGGCTGAGCGACTCCGCGATCAAATTGATCGACAGATGCTCTGGTGTGCTTTGCATCAGAATCCGGATGCAACGCTGCATCGGCGACCACGACACCCACACGATGTAGACCGAGATTCCAATGGTCGCGACGATGTCGGTCCAGTACCAGTCAAACAGGATGATCAAGGTGCCGGTGATGATGACCGCCACCGAGGCCAGCGCGTCGGCGATGTTGTGCAGGAACGCGGCCTTGATGTTCACACTGCCCTTGGACATCGAGTATGTGAGCAACGCAGTCGCCGCATCAACGACAAATGCGATTCCCGCGACGATCACTACCATCCATCCATCGACCTCTGGCCGGTCGAATGTGCGGGTGACGGCCTCGATAAGCAGATAACCCGCGATGACCATGATGGACGTGAGGTTGATCAGTCCGCCGACGACTTCGGCTCGCCCGTAGCCGAAGGTACGCTGCTCGTCTGCGGGCCGCTTGGAGATCCGCCTTGCGACCAGCGCGAGCAGCAACCCGGCTGCGTCACTGAAGTTGTGCAGAGCATCGGCGACGAGGGAAAGGCTGCCGGACAGCACGCCCCCGACCACCTGGGCCGCCGTCAGCAGAAGGTTGATGGCGACGGCCCAGGCGAGCCGGCGGGTTCCGAGATCGGATCCGTGATGATGGTCATGGCCGCTCATAGAGGATGCCTATTCGAGGGATACGGCCGCGGTCTGACGTTCGCCGCTGGCGGTCTCGATCTCGATCCACAGGCTCGCACCGGCCATGGTAGCGGGCGATTCGGTCTGGCCGTGGAAATGGTCGTCGTGGGCGTCCGCCTTAGATTTCAGCGCGCCCGTCCCGGCCTCATCGCCGATCCAGAAACGCACTGCGGCGGGGATTGGCCCGGACTCGACTTCGAGATCGAGATGCACTTCGGAAGAAGGCTTGATGTCGCTGGATACCGAGACCGCCAGCGCCGTTCCGGCGATCGTCACGCTGCCAAGCGACCGCATCTCGCCGTGGTCGTGCTCGCCGTGTTCACCCTCGGCATGGTCGTGCCCCTCATGGTCGTCGCCGTCATCAGCGTGATCATGACCGTCGTCTGCGGAGTGCGCTTCGGCGGACTCTGATTCTGAGGACTCCCCACAGCCAGGCAGCGAGACCGAAAGTGCGACGGCCGTACCGGCAACAGCGAGCATCTTGATGAGATCGTTCATGTTCAGGACTCCTTCGAGGTGATGGCCTTGGGTCGGCGGAACACACCGACAAGCCGGGAAAGCACGGATGGATGGCCAGCAGGACGACGCTCGGGCTTGTGGCCGAAGACAAGCGAGTATCCCGCCGGGACGACAATGAGATTCAGGAACGTGGAGGTCAGCAGTCCTCCGAGGGTGACGATGGCGAGGGGCGCGAGCAGTTCGCTGCCCGGTTCACCCGCGGCCAGCGCCAGCGGCACGAGCCCGAGCACCGCCGAGATCGCGGTCATCAGGATCGGCACGAGCCGCTCCATGGACCCTTGGACGATGGCCTCGCCGAGGGGGACGCCCTCGGCTTCCATGAGGTGATTATAATGATTGATGAGCAGGATGCCGTTACGAACGGCGATCCCGAAGAGGGTGATGAAGCCGACAAGGCTGGCGATGGACACCACGGGCGGGATGTACGGGCCACCGATGCCGATCAACGCCAAGGTGTTGTGGACCAGCCCACCCCCCTCGGTGATATAGATCGCCGCAATGCCGCCGATGAGCGCGAGGGGCATGTTGAGCATCACAAGCACAGCGGCCCGCATTGATCCCGTCGAGATCTGGAGCAGCATGAGCATGATGAGTACGACCGCAACGCCCGCCACGAGAATGGTCCGGGAGGCCGACTGCTGCGCCTCGAACTGACCGCCGTAGGACACGGTCATGCCGGCCCGTTGGACAATCGGATCGACACGCTCCTGCACCTGGGCCACCAAGTCGCCCAAGTTGGACCCTTCGGCCACATTGAGCGACACCACCGCCTTGCGCTGTGCGTTCTCGCGGGTGATGAGGTTGCTCGATCGCTCGGGGCCGATGTCGGCGACATCGCTCAATCGAACGGTGGCCCCTCCCCGGCCCCTGAGCAGCAGGTCGCGGACCTGCCGGATGGACTCGCGTTCCTCGGGTGCGAGCCGCACGACGAGGTCGTACTGCCGCACTCCTTGGTTCACCGTATCCACGACCTCGCCAGAGAGAGCTTCGCGGACCTGCTCCGCGGCGTCGGCGGGGCTGAGACCGACCGCCGCGAGCTCGGCGTGCCGGTAGCGGATGGGAAGGGATGTGATCAGGACCTCACGATTCGCGTTGACATCGCGAGCACCCGGCAGGCCCTGGAGTTCGGCCTCGATCGCCTTGGCGACATCGCGAAGCTCGGTCAGGTCCTCACCAAAGACATTGATGGCGATCGCCGCGGGCGTACCGGAAAGCACATGGCTGAGGCGGTGCTCGATGGGCTGGCCGACCATCGTCGTGATGCCAGGGACCGCCCCGAGGATGCGGTCGATCTGCTCTCGCACCTCGAATCGGTCGCTCCCTGCATCGACGGTGACCTCGATCTCGGAGTTGCTGACCGGCTCGGCGTGCTCGTCACGCTCGGCCCGGCCGGTGCGACGGGAGACAGACCGGACGCCCTCGATCTGGACGAGCTGCTTCTCGACCTCCGTTGCGAGCCGATCGCTCTCGACGATCGATGTGCCGGGAGGAGCGAGCAGGAAGACCGTGAACGTGCCCTCGTTGAACGACGGGAGGAACGAGCTTCCGAACGTGCTCGCCAGCAAGAGTGCGGCGGCGGTTACGGCACCGGCGGTGCCGAGCACCCACGCCCGGTACCGAATGGCCGCTCGGAGTGACGGCTCGTACGCCCGCTTCAGAAGGCGGACCAGGAATCCGTCCCGGTCCTCGTGCTTGCCGCCGAGTTTGCCCTTGAGCAGGAACCGGCACATCGCGGGCACGACCGTCAGCGCGACGACCAGTGAAGCGAGGATCGAGATCATGTAGGTGAGTGCCAAGGGCTGGAAGAAGCGGCCTTCGAGCCCTTGCAGGAAGAGAAGCGGCACGAACACCATGACGATGATGACCGTGGCGAAGACCATCGCCGGTCGGATCTCGTTGCTGGCGTCGAAAATGACCTCCGTAAAGGGACGCTTGTCGGCCTCGGGCATGGCCCGGTTCTGTTTTAGGCGTCGGAAGACATTCTCCACATCGATGATCGCGTCATCGACAAGCACGCCGATCGCGACCGTGAGGCCGCCGAGCGTCATGACGTTGAGACCGAGGTTCATCGCGTCCATCATCAGGAGCCCAACGGCCAGTGAGATCGGGATCGCGGTGAGCGTGATGAGCGTTGTCCGCAGATTCATCAGGAACAGGACAAGGACGACGAGCACGATGATGACCGCCTCGCCAAGCACCTTGGTGACGTTGTGGACCGCTCGGTCGATGAAGTGCGACTGGCGGACAACATCTCGGTTGAGCACGACGCCCTCGGGAAGCGTCGGCTCGATCTGATCGAACAGCGCATCAAGACTGTCGGTCAGGGCAAGCGTGTTGGTGCCCGGTGACTTCTGGATGGACAGCACGACGGCGGGCTCCCCCCCCTCAGAAGCAGTACCCCGCTTGATCGCCGGCCCGAGGATGACCTCGGCAACCTGACCGATCGTCACGGGGACGCCTTCGTGGTACTTGATGACCGTGTTCGCGATGTCTTCCGGTCGCGTCACCCGGCTCTGCTGGCGGATCGGGATCTCGAAGTTATCCACATTCACCAGATAGCCACCGCTCGCGGTGCTGTGCGCGCCGCCCGCGGCCTCGACCACATCCGTGATGGTCAGGTCGTAGAGCCTCAGCCGCTCCTGATCGACATTGACCTGATATTCGGGCAGCTCGCCGCCGATGGCGACGACCTGGGCGACGCCGGGCACCGCGAGAATCTTGGTCCGCAGGTCGAACTCGCCGTACGAGCGGAGCTGCATCGGGCTGACGGAACCGTCGGGTGACGACAGGGAGATCAGCATGATCTCGCCCGCGATGGAGGTGATCGGGGTGATGAAGGGTTCAACCTCATCGGGAAGGTTCTCGCGAGCGGTCACGAGCCGTTCGGCCACGAGCTGCCGGGCATCGAACAGATCCGAGCCCCATTCAAGGTCCACCCAGACGATGCCTAGGCCGATCGCGCTGGCACTGCGGACCCGCCGCACGCCGGACATGCCGTTGACGGCGGTCTCGATGGGAAAGGTGACGTACTGCTCGACCTCGTCGGCGGCGAGCCCGCCTGCCTCGGCCATGATGGTCACGGTCGGGGCGTTGAGTTCGGGGAACACATCGACACTCATCCTCGGCAGGCGATAACCGGCATAGCCGACGATCATGACCGCCGCGATGAGCACGAGCGTGGAATAGCGGAGCGAGAAGCGGATAACGGCTTTCAACATGGCTCAATCCTCCCCTTCGTGAAACGTGCCATCGGAGTGGAAGTGGCCACCCTTCTGGATCGAACCGCTGGTGGCGAGCATCAGCTGAAAAGCACCGTCGAGGACGACCTCGTCGCCGTCACGAAGACCGCTGAGCAGGGCGACCCAACGCCCATCGTCGAGACCGAGGTCGGCCTCCATGCGGATCGCCTCGTTCGGGTTGCTCGGGTTGCGACGGAAGATGACGGGCGAGAGCCCATCACGCTGCACCGCGGCGAGCGGGATGGCGAGTTCGGGTGAAGCCGTCGAGTCGGTGACGATTTCGAGTTGGGCCGAGACGCCCGGTCGGGCCCAGGGCTTGAGTTCATCGGGTACGACGAACAGTTCGAGCGTGCGGTCGTTTGGATCGCCGGCAAGTCCAAGTGTGATCGTGCCGTCCATCGTCGCGGTCAGAGGCACGGCGCGCCCCGCGGCGGTCGGCGTCGGCGGGACGATCCGGGCCGTGAGCCCGTCCCGCAGCACGCCCAGGTCGCTCTGGAGCCCGGACGCTCGGAAACGGAGCCGATCGGGCTGCACGACGGTGACGACGGGTGTCTTCTCGTCCGCCCACGAGCCGTTCGTCAGGCCCAGCATCTCCACGACGCCGGCTTCGGACGCAGTGACCTCGATCGCGGCGATCGTGGCCCAAACGGGCTCGGTCCCATGAGGCGTCTCCACGGTCCGGGCGAGTTCGTCCCTCGAACGAGAAACGACCGATGAGGCGGCATCGAGCAGATAGTCCAGGCGTGACCGGGCCGCACGGAGATCAGCAACGGTCTGCTGCCGGTCCGCTCCGAGTTCCGCCTTCTTTTCCATCACGTTGGCGAGGTCGGCTCGGGTGCTCGCGAGCGACGCACGGGCCTGGGCGAACTCATCGACGCGGCCCCCGCCCGCCTCGCGGACCGACTGCAACTGCTCGACCCGCTCGTTCCAGACGGCGACACTCTCGTGGAGGCTGTCCTCGTGCTGCTGGTGCGCCGCGAGAAGCGGCTCGAAGGTCTCTAGCCGTGCATCCAGACGCTCGATCTGGGCCCCGGCGTCGGCCAGTTGCTGCTGCATCTCCCGCCATGACGGCGAATCGAGCCGATAGAGCGGTTGGCCCGCTTCGACCCGGTCGAACTGCTCGACGAGGAGCTCAACACGACCGGGGACGGCGGTCCGGTACTCGCGTCGCGCCGTGGGCAGATACTCGAACCGACCCGGCACGCGGAGGGTCTGCTCAACCCGCCGGCGCTCGACCTTGACGAAGCTGATGCCGAGGTTCGACCGCACCGCGGCCGGGATCGCGACACGGTCGGACCCGGTTGCCTCGGCCTCGGCCTCTGACGAGTGGTCGTGCCCATCCGCCTCGCCGTGCTCGGCCTCGCCGGATGTCTTCGGAGATCCGCCATCGCAGGCGGCCAGTGTCAGCGGCAGAACTGCCGCGAGGGCGATCGCGATCGCCCGTTCCATGATGTTCATCGGGATGCCTCCTCGGCGGGCGGGTCGCCTCGCGCCGCGGTGTGTGGTGTGGTTAAGGATGTGGTGTCATCGTCGGTCGCGGGCTCGACAGCAGCCGGCATTTCCGGCTCGTCCGGGCCGAGCAGGCGAGTGATCTCAATCGCCGCGTCGGTCTCGGCCAGACGAAGATCGAGCAGACGGCTCTTGGCCTCGAACCGTCGCGTGACGGTTTCGAGCAAGAGCAGCGTGTTGACCTCGCCAAGGTCGATCAGTTGCTCAACTTCGGATGCCTGCTCGTCGAGCATCGGCACAAGGTCACGCTCGAACGCATCTCGCTGCGTTCGCGAGGCGTCGTACGCGGCACGGGCCATCGAGAGCTCGCGAGTCAGGCGCTCGAAGGTGGTCTCCGCCGCGGCCCGAGCCACCTCGCGGCGAGCCTTTGCTTCCGCGATGCCCGCCCGGTTGGCGTTGAGAATCGGTATCGGAATCGACACGCCAAGCAAGAGTCGGTCGTCGTTGTCCTCGCTCCCATAGCCCGTGCCGATGGTGATGTCCGGATACTGCTTGCGGACTTCCAGGCGGAGTGTCTCCTCGGCGACCTGATACTCGGCCCGCCGCACCGCGAGGGTGGTGTTCGCCTCGATGAGTCGCTCGATCGCATCGGCGATCTCGGCGATCGACGCGGGCGGAAGCGCCGGCAGCAACACCACCGGGGCGTCCGGCGGAATCCCCATCAAACCGAGAAGTTCGACACGGGCCCGGGCTTCTGCGAACACCGCCTCGGCGACATCCGCACGGGTCTCGACCAACTCGGCCCGCAGGAGCCGAGCCTCGACCCGCGTGAGTTCTCCCGCCGTCTCCAGCCGGTCGGTTATGGCGGATATCCGCTCGACCTGACCGATCACCTCTCGCAGCAGGCGGAGCCGCTCGGATTCCGCGGACCAGGATGCCCAGGCCGAGCGAACCGCGGCCCGCGTGCTCCACTCGGCGTCCACGATCCGGCGGAGCTCGGCCTCGTACGCCGCTCCGGCCCGATCCTTCTCGACGCCGAGCCGACCCGAAATCGGGATCGTCAGGCTCAGCGTGAGTCCGTATTCGAACGGCCCCGACGGCGAGAGGATTTCCGCCCCGTCGAAACCGAACTGCGGGTCCTCCCACAGCCCCGCCGTCTCGAAGGTCGCGAGTGCGACACCGGCATCGAGGCGAGCGAGCCGGAGGTCGGGGTTATAGAACAGGGCGAGCACTTCGCCCTCGGCGGGTGAGAGCCCGTCGTTCGGGTCGAACCGCTCCGGCACCTGGTTGCCGGCCTCGGAGAGCCGCTCAACGAAATCCGAGATGGGTTCAGTGGCAGCGAGCCGTGCGTCGAGCGCGGCCCGATGGTCGGCCAACTCCAGCGGTACCCGCTCGTAGGACTGGCAGCCCGCCAGCGCGATCAGGGCGAATGTCGAGCCGAGGCCCGGCAGCATGACCCGCGTTCGACGCGGGCGTTTCAGATTGTCCATTGTTTGTGATTCCTGTCTGGGTCCAAAGCGATGACAGCCGCAACGGACAACGCCGCCGCGGCACGCGCGAAGGAACAGACAGAAATCAGATGGTCAGGCGAACGCTCGCCACGATCGCGAGCCTATGGGCCCCGCTGGGGTCAAACCAACGCGGCGGCATCGGCGGGCCGCGGCGTCCAAGGCCGGTCTCCGCCAGGATGACGCCCCACGATGGCGACGAGACGATCGCGGGCGGTACATCGCTCCCAGTGTCACTCCGGGGCAGTGTCAGGAGTTCCGCGGTTGTGATCTCGACATCGGTACAGCCGCAGTCGTGCTCATGCTCTCCCGCGGGCACGGGGAGTGGCCATGACGCATCGTGGCTGCACGAGGATTCGCAGTGATCGGACTCTGCGGGTGCGTGTTGATGGCCGCCTCCGAAGCACAGTACAGCCACGCCGCCAACACCGCCAGCGAGGGCGTTAAAGGCGATGATCGCGGTGAGCAGGATGGCGAGCGGGCGATACTTCACGCGTTTAGTATACCTCGGCTCTTGCCGAGCGTTGCTTGAGATCCGGAGACCTGACCGAGACGGATCGATTGCCGGGACATCCCTGACACTGCCAAGATTATTGGGGGTTACCGAGTTCAGTGCGGTTGGACCGTTCAAGGGATTGCCGGGGCCTCGGGGAGCCCGTTCGCAGGACCCGCCATCCGGTGCCCGAGTCTCACCACCAAGGCCAGCCATGCCCGTCGGGCACCCGGGGGTGAGGGGGGACACCTACCTGAAACCGTGAGAGGATGTACCTACAGCAGAAATCAGTTCCGGACCCCTGCGTCTCTGCTTGAGTCCGCCCAGATTTGAACGCCCCCACGAATCACAACCGCGGCGACAATCGAACCGACCAAGAGATCAGGAACGCGGCTACCCAATGCCATCACGAGAAGCCCCGCTACGATCACGCCAGTTTTCGCGATGACATCGTTCTTCGAGAAGATCCAAGACGCTCGCATATGCGCACCGCCCTCGCGATGCTTTGCGATAAGCCGGAGACAGATCAGATTCGCAACAAGCGCGACAGTCCCAGCTCCAATCATCAGATGACTCGTCGGCTCGCTGCCGAACACCGCCCGGCGGATTACCTCGACCAAAACTCCAAGACCCAGCGCGATTTGAAGGACGCCGCTCACTCGCGCTGCAGTCCGCTGTGCGCCGCCGGACCGGCTCGCCGCGTACAACGCGATGCCGTACACCGTGGCATCTGCCAGCATGTCAAGCGAGTCGGCCAGCAGCGCGGTGGACTCCGCGATCCATCCAACCATCACCTCGGCAACGAACATCACGCCGTTGATCGTGAGTAGCGCTATGAGCGTTCGCTGCTCCAGACCAACGGCATCCTTTCCACAGTCGCAGCCGCTCACTGATCACGCTCCGAGTCAGCAACCTGCGCACTTTCTTTCATGAAGACGGATGCGATGACCGGAAGCACAAACAAGGTGAGTAGCGTCGACGTGACCATGCCGCCGATTACCACCGTCGCCAGCGGTCGCTGGATCTCGCTCCCCACCCCCGTTGCAATCGCCATCGGGACGAACCCAGCGATATCAGTGATCGCCGTCGCGAGCACCGGCTGGAGGCGGGTCTTCGAGGCCGCAATGATCGCGTCCTTGCTCTGCTGGCCGGTGTTGAGTGTGTCGCGGATCGCGGTGATGAGGATCTGTCCGTTGAGCACGGCGATGCCCGTGAGAGCGATAAACCCGACGGCGGCGCTGACGCTGAAAGGGATGTCGCGCCACCACAACGCGAAGATGGCACCGACGGCCGCAAACGGGATGCAGGTGTAGATGATGACGACATCCCGTAGGTTTTTCAGGCTGAAGTACAGCAGAAAAAACACCATAAGCAAGACCGCGGGCACGACGATGATCAGGCGAGTCCTGGCGCGTTCCAAGTTCTCAAACTGCCCACCCCACTCAAGCACATAGCCCTCGGGCAATGTGACCCGTTCATCAATGGCTGCCCTTGCTTCACTGACAAACGATGCGGGGTCTCTTCCGCTGACGTTCGACTGCACACGGATGAGTCTTCTGCTCCACTCGCGGTTGATCGTGGCCGATCCTTCCGAGAGATCGACCGAGGCCATCGACGAAAGTGGCACCGCGACGCCCCCTTCGGTCGGAATGCGTACTGATGACACCGCTTCTACATCTTCCCTGAATGTCTGCGGGAGTCGGACGACAAGCGGGAAGACACGCTGGCCCTCGAATACCTCACCGACGCGGATCCCGCCGATCGCCTCAACGAAGTCCAACACCTCGCTGGCGGCGACGCCGTAGCGGGCAACACGGGACTGATCGACAGCAACTGACAGCGATGGTTGCCCCGTGATCTGATCGACCGAGATATCTGAGGCACCCGGGATGTCCAGAAGCACACGCTGAACGTCGTCGGCGATCCGGAGCAACTCGTCGAAGTCGTCGCCGAAGATCTTGATCCCGATATCGGATCGGATGCCCGAAACCATCTCGTTCATGCGCATCTCGATCGGCTGCGTGAACACCATGTTGACGCCGGGAAACTGTGAGATGGTCTTCTCCATCTCGATCACGAGACCCGCCTGCGTGTCCGCTTGCGTCCACTCTGCACGCGGCTTGAGCGTCAAGAAGATGTCTGTTAGCTCGATCCCCATCGGATCGGTCGCCACCTCGGCGGTCCCGATGCGGCTCCAGATGTGCTCGATCTCGTCTGGGAACTCATCGAGCAGCACTTCTTCGATCCGCGTGTTGTACCGCACGGACTCATCAATTGAGACGCCAGCGAGCCGGATGGTGTTCACAACCATCGAGCCCTCGCTCAGGCGCGGGATGAACTCGCCGCCCATCTGCGTGCTCCGGTAGCCCGCGACGCCTAGCAGAGCCACGGCCAGCAGCATCACGACCCACCGGAGTCGAATCGCTCCGCCGACGGCCCAGCCGTATGCCCTGGCCAATCCACGTAGCAGAATGGCGTCCTTGGGTTTCGCGCGACGCGGAAGGAAGTAGTACGACAAGACCGGGGACAGGAACACCGCGACCAGCAGGGCTCCCAGGAGCGCGAATATGAACGTCCACGCCATTGGCCGGAACATCTTCCCCTCGATGCCTTCAAGCGTCAGCACGGGGGCAAAGACGAGCGTGATGATGCCCATCCCGAACACGATCGGTCGTACCACGCGCGCACTGGATTTCGCGATCGATTCGAGCCGCTCGGAAGGCGAGAGTTTCCGGCCAAGCTCTCTCTGGCGTTCCTTCAGCGAGCGGAGATTGGCTTCCGTCATGACCACCGAGCCATCGACAAGGATGCCGAAGTCGATCGCGCCGAGGCTGAGCAAGCTTGCTGCGATCGCGAACTCGTACATGCCCTGCACGGCGAACAGCATTGAAATCGGGATGGCGACCGCGACGAGCAAGCCGGCTCGGATGTTACCCAAGATGATGAGCAACACGACGATCACCAGCACGGCACCGATCACGAGGTTGTGCTCGACCGTCTTGATGACCTGCTCGACCAGCAGGGTCCGGTCGTACACCACATCCAAGACGACATCGGGCGGCAGCGACGGCGCGAGGGATTCAAGGCGTTCGCGGAGTTCCTCGGTCACCACACGACTGTTCTCACCCATCAGCATGAAGGCCAGGCCGAGGACGACCTCGCCCTTACCGTACGCCGAAACCGCGCCGCGGCGGATCTCGCTACCGATTGCAACCTCCGCGACATCTTGAATCCGCACCGGCGTGCCGTCGCTGGAAGCAACCACGATGTTCTCGATCTCACCGATCGTCGCAACACGCGCCAGTCCCCGCACCACCCTCGCTTCACCGGAGGTCACGATCTGCCCGCCGCCGACGTTGGCGTTGTTGCGGCGCAGCGCATCCAGCACATCCTCAAGCGTGAAGCCAAACTTGATCAGTGCTTCAGGTTTGACGACGACGTGATACTGCCGCTCCAAGCCACCCCACGAATTGACCTCGGCCACACCCGGCACCTTGCGAAGCTCGGGCTTGATCACCCAATCATGGATGGTCCGGAGTTCTTCGATAGAGTGTTCGCCGGTCTCCGACCGGATGACGTAGTGAAAGACCTCACCGAGACCGGTCGCGATCGGGCCGAGCTCCGGCCTTCCGACACCATCTGGCAGTTCGACTGCCGAGAGCCGTTCGGTAATGTACTGCCGCGCGTCGATAATGCGGATGTCATCATCGAAGGTCGCCACGACCTGTGAGAAGCCGAACTTTGAGACGGACCGCACGTTCTGGAGCCCGGGCAGCCCGCCGATCGAGAGTTCGACAGGAAGGGTGATCTGTTGCTCGATTTCTTCCGGGCTGAGCGCGGGGGCCACCGTGTTGATCTGCACCTGGATCGGCGTGGTATCTGGAAACGCGTCGATCGGAAGCTGGATCATCCGGTACACACCGGCGGCGCACGCGATCGCGAACAGCAGAATGACAAGCACTCTGTTCCTGAGCGACATCTCGATAAGACGGGTCAGCATGGTGGCTCCGGATCAGTCGTCGACACATCCCGCACCGAGGCGAGATTTGAGGAACTCGGTCTTCATGGTGAAGCTGCCGCCGGTCACGACGGACTCAGTCTCTGTGAGGCCCGCCAGAATGGCGATCGTGCCGGAAGCCGTGCGCGGCCCGACATCAACACGCCGAACCGCGAACAGATCCGGTTCCTGCCGCACAAAAACGAAAGGCGAGCCATCGATCTCATGCACCGCTTCGCCAGGGACAAGCAGCGAGTTCGAGGTGCCACCGATCATCGCGGAGACTTCGGTGAACATGCCGTGGCGAAGGATGCCACGATCATTTTTAACCGTCGCGCGGGCCCGTACCATCCGGGTACGTTCATCGATACGCGGGCTGATCCATGTGATCTG
>JANSXG010000082.1 GCA_024743075.1 bacterium
AACGCTGTAGGTGGGAGTGAGGTTCCAGCGGACGCCGGTGACAATCGGCAGAGCCGCCGCGGCCTGACGGAACAGGGCGGGGATGAGCACCGCAGGTTCGGTCTCGGGGGCGTCGGCACAACACGAGGCGATGACCGGAATGAGGTGGTCCCTGGCCAATTGATCGAGGGACTTGATGTTGATCAGGTAACCGGTCGTCGGGTCGGGTTCGCCCTCGACGGTCAGGGTCAGCTCGTAGTATCGGCCAAGACCCCGCATGGCCGGCTTGCCGCCGAACCCGTTCGTTCCTTCGACGGCCGAAGCGGGGCCGTCGCCGGGATTGATGCAGAATCGAACTGTTCGCTTGAGCCTGACCATACAGAACCAATTGATAGCGTCATGAAACCGTCCGGACGAGTCCGCGAACACGACCTACAGTGAATCGTCCCATCCAGGCACCAACCCTTCCTCACTCAGGATTCGCCGGAGACCACCATGCAGATGCTCGCCCGCCCGCTCGTTCTTGTTGCGTCGGTTCCGCTTGTGCTTGCGTGCAGCTGCGCCGACCCGGATCAGAGCGCTGGTGCCGGCGAGGCGGTCTCCCCTGCCGATGCGACGGCGGCCTCCGAGGCTTCACCGGATGACTCGAACGAGCCGGCGACGGACGGTTATGTGCTGGACGCCACCGCTGAGACCATCCTCGGCGAACCGGTTGACCTGTCGGTCTACAAAGGGAAGGTGATCCTCGTCGTGAACACCGCGAGCCAGTGCGGCCTGACGCCGCAGTACGAGGAACTCCAGGCTCTGTATGAGGCCCACAAGGACGAGGGCCTGGTCGTCCTCGGGTTCCCGTCAAACGCGTTCAATCAGGAGCGCGGCACCAACGACGAGATCGCCGAGTTCTGCGAGGCCCGGTACGGCGTCGAGTTCCCGATGTTTGCCAAGGTCTCGGTAAAGGGCGATGACGCCCACCCGCTCTACGCCAAGCTGAACGCCCTCAGCGAAGAGCCGACCTGGAACTTCACGAAGTACCTGATCGATCGCGACGGCAACTTTGTTCAGCGGTTCGAGCCGCGGACCAAGCCGACCGACGAATCACTGACCGCGAAGGTCGAATCGCTCCTCGCCCAGCCCGTGCGCGGCTGAAGTCGGGGCACTCGCGCGTCATCACGGTATATTTCGACTGTGGCGACTTTCCGTTACATCGCGACGGGCCCGTCGGGACGCACGACGGGCGTGCTGACCGCTCCATCCGAGCAGGCGGTCGTCGCCGAACTCTCAAGGCAGAATCTCGCGCCGATCAAGATCACACCGTCCAAGGGTGCCGTCTCCGGCGGCAGCCGCGTCCCCGCGGCACAACTCGCTCTCGCGTATCGTCAGGTCGGTGACCTGCTCCGGGCCGGAGTCCCGCTGCTGCGATCGATCCGTCTTATCGGTCGCCGCCGCAGTGCGCCGAAGCTGGCCGCGGCATTTACCGAGCTCGCCGATCAGGTGGAGGATGGTGTGGAACTCGCGACCGCGATGGAGAAGCGACCCGAGGTCTTTCGCTCCATCCACATCGCGATGATTCGTGCCGGTGAGAAAGGTGGCTTTCTCGAACTGTCTCTCGAGCGGCTCGCGGCGTTCGTGCAGGGCCAGGTAGAGTTGAAGCGAAAGATCGTCGGGGCCGCGGTGTACCCCGTCATGATCGCCATCGTGGGCATGATCATCCTGCTCGCGGTGTTCGTGTTCTTCATCCCCCAGTTCCGTGAGCTCTACTCGGACCTGCCTCAGATCCCCGCGATCACTCAGGTCCTCATGGCGATCTCGGCAGCGGTCACATCCAGCTGGTACATCGGTGTGGCCGTTCTGGCCGCGCTGATCGGCGCGATCTGGTGGGCGGCGCGGAATCCCGACTTCCGAGCCAGGTTCGGCCGGGCCGTCATCCGAACCCCAAAAGTGGGCGGTCTGCTCAAGGACCTCGCGGTGGCGCGGTTCACTCGCATCCTCGGCACCTTGCTCGCCAGCGGGGTTCCGATGCTCGCGGCCCTGCGGATCTCGAAGGACGCCGCGGGATTCGAGGCAATGGCGAGTGCTATCGAAGAGGCCACCGAAGCGGTGCGGAGCGGCGACACGCTGGCCAAACCACTCGGCGAATCCGGCCTGTTTCCGGATGATGTCCTCGAGATGATCTCGGTGGCCGAGTCGGCAAACAACCTGGACGACGTGCTGGTCGGGGTTGCGGAGACGCTGGAGAGCCGGGTAGACCGCGTTCTGACCGCGACGGTGAAAATGATCGAGCCGATCATGCTCCTGACGATCGCGGTCGCCATCGTTTTCGTGGCGATCGGGCTGCTTCTGCCGATGCTGAAGTTGACGCAGGGCATCTGAGCGTCAAGCATTCGGTATCACCCACGAGGATCGTGGGCGGTTGGTATCTCCCAGCAGACCAGAGGCGTCGAGCCTATTCAACGGAGTGAGTAATTCATGCAGCGCACTTTTTCTCGACAGTCTTCAACCTCACGCCGGCGTGCGTTCACCCTGATCGAGGTCATGATCGCGATCGCGATCGTTGTGGCGTTGATCGCGCTTGTCGGCATCAACGTGCTTGGTAACCGCGACGAGGCGAACAAGAACACGACTCGGATTCAGATGAGCAACATCGAGAACGCGCTGACCGAGTTCGAGGTCTCGTTCAATCGTTTGCCCAGCGAGGATGAGGGCCTCGAAGCGCTCTGGAACCTTGAGGCTGTCCAGGTCGAGACCGAGGAAGACGAGGCCAAGTGGCGTCGCTTCCTGACCAAGCCCGTCCCGAACGATCTGTGGGGCAACCCGTGGGGGTACCGCCCCGAATCAGAGTTCGGCCTGCGCTACGACCTCTGGTCCAACGGCCCCGACGGCGAAGAGGGCACGGACGACGACATCACCAACTGGACCGCTGAGGACGAGGCCGGCGGTGGCTTCGGTGCTCCGCCCTCGGAGTGATCGCCATGCATCCGCTCGCGACCCATCCCGATCGGACGGGTCCGTCGCGTCCGGGGCGGGCGGCGTTCACGCTCATCGAAATTCTGGTCGCGATCGGCGTGGTAGTAGCGCTGATCGCGGTCGCCGTGCCGACCATCGTGCTCTCGTTCGGCGATCGGAATCTGGAGGCCGAAGCCGAGCGACTTGGCGCGACCATGGCGAGCCTGCGCGCGGAAGCCGTCCGCCGGCGTGAGACACTCGCTCTGTTCCTCGAACCGGCGAGCGGTGCGTTCGGTGGAGCGCTCTTCATCGGACCGCTCTCGTCGGACGAAAGTGAGTCGGTTCGCCTCCCGGGCGATCGACCGCTCGGCTGGGGCGGCCCATCGGAGGCCGGCGAGACCCCGATGCGGCGCATCTTCGAAGCCGAGCGTCCGTTCGTACTAGGCACCGAGCCGCCGGATGCCGAGTTGAATTCCATGGTTGGCAGCGGTGCTATCGGCCCCGCGACGACGGGCGAGGCGTTCGCCAATGAAGGGCCTGCGGAGCGGGTCAGAGTGGCGGTCTGTTCGGCGTCGGGCCAGATCCTCGCGTCGAGCCCGCTGTGGCTCTCCGACGAGCGGGCCATGTTCCGCGTGGAGGTCGGTAGCGGTGTCGGCAACGCCATCGTGACAGGCCCTCGGATGCTCATTGCTCGCCCGCTCATAAACGAGGATGCCGAATTCGACGACGACGCCGCGTCTGCGCTACCCGATCGATCGGGTTCCGCTCCGCCCGCCGGGCCGAACGACGGTAATGACGAGCCGGAGGGGCCGTGATGAAGGCGTCCCCCTCGGACTTTCCGTTCAGAACGCGAGGCTTGCTGCTGCTCGAACTCGTCATCGCTCTGGCCATTTTCGTCACGGTCGGCACGCTGATCATGTCCAACATCCGTCAAGCGCTTCTTTCGACGCGGAACGCTCAGGACCTGCTCCGAGCCGAGGACTTTGCATCCTCCGTTCTCGCCATGGTCGAGTCGGGGATCGAATCCCCTGACAACCTTGCCGGGCCGCTGCCCGAATGGGATCCGTTGACCGGGTACTTCGACGGCGCGATGTCGGGTGCGAGCGCCATGGGATTCTCAGCGGCCACCGAGTTCTGGATCATCGAGATCGAGACCGCGGCAGCGGGCGTGCCAGGTTTCACCTCGATCATCGTCACGGTCAGTCGAGAAGACCGGCCGGGCGTTGTGGCGATGCGCGAGTCACTTGTCCCGCTGACGGAACCTCGTGCCCTTTCGCTCGCTGAGAAGCGTCGGTTCCTCATCGGAGCGGCGCGATGAAACACGACCCCCGCGCACAACACGCTCGCGGATCACACGGCTTCACGCTTGTTGAGGTACTTCTCAGTGTGGTCATCTTGCTCATCCTCGCCGGGAGCATCGGTTGGGCCGTGCGCGAGATGCGAGAAAAGACGATTGTCCTTCGGCGAGCCTCGGACGATCTCACGGTCAGCACGAGTGTCTTCGAGCTTATCGACGCCTCCATGACCAGCAGCGTCGCCCTCGATCCGACGAGCGGTTCGGCGGGCATCCGGGGCACGGGCAACTCAATCGAGATCGTCTCGCGAGGCGTGCTGGCTGACCTCGACGGCGACGCCGGCGCGATGTCAGGGCTCACCCGTCTGCGAATTCAGTTCGACCCGGACGCGCTTCAACTGCGGATCGGTCGCAGCGAGGCTTCTTCATCGGCCGAGATGCAGCCGGTCTCGCAGCGAATCGAGCAGATGCGGTTCCGCTATCACGACGGCCAGCAGTGGGCGGATTCGTTCGACAGCCGCGGCGCTGGCACGTTACCCGTCGCGGTGGAGGTCTCGATCTGGTTCGCGACCGCGCTCGACGATCGGGCGCTGCCGCCCGAGGCGGGCACGGCTCTGGATAGCAACGGCGACGCCTCGGGACCCGATCCGCTTGATTTCGAGGGTATGGGTGCACCGGTTCGCAGCGATTTCGACGAGGAGCCACCGCTCATCGAGCGTCGCCCCGACCGCTTCCGGATCTTCACCGTGCTCGGCGGCCCCCGCATCGATCAGACCGCCCCGCCGACCATTCCAGTGCCGGGGTTCTCACCGTGACATCATCGCGACGGGGTTCCATCCTGTTCGGCGTGTTGCTCGTAGTCGTGCTCGCGACGCTCGTCGCCAGTACCGCGATGTTCCGCGTGCGAAACAATAGCGACATCGTTCGTGCCTCGATCCGTGAAGACGCTTCGCGCTCACTGCTCCGGTCGGGGATCCGTGTCTATCTTGTCGAACTCGCTGAAGCCCGGCCGGACCTTCTCGGAGGCGGGCTGAGCTTGGGCATGAACGGCACCGGCGCAGCGATCAACCCTGTGCGCGTCAGCGACGGCCACGTGATCAGCGAAACCGGCAGACGCCGAGGTATCGTGCGTCTGCTCGCGCATCCTTCCGGATCGCTCGTGGTTCCGGAGTCGACGCGCATTGATCTGAACCGCGCCGACCGCGACATGCTGCTCGCTCTGCCCGGAATGACCGAGACCATCGTCGACGCGATCATCGCACGCCGGGCTTCCCGCCCGTTCGAAGCGGTGGAGGAGATCCTCAGCGTGGACGGTGTCGGCCTGGAATTCCTGTTCGGCGATCTCGAACTCTGGGCCGAGCGGTATCGCCCCGCCGACGAAGCCCTCGCAGAGCGTGCCCCGGTCGAAGCCGTGGGCGCGGAGCCAGTGCTCGCCGATCTTGTCACGGTGTTCAGCGCCGATCCGAACGTGCGATCGCGCGCGAGTTCCGGCGATTCGTCGTTCGAACCGATGCCGCGCCTGTTGTTTCCTGGCGAGGTCTTCGAGCGAGAGCAGGACAGCATCCTGATTCTCCAACAGGCGACGGACCTGCTCACCGGTCCTCAGGCCGACCGTCTGGCCGGTGCAACCGACGAAGCCGGTTTGGTGCGCCGCATGGTCAACGCAATCGAGATCGAGCGAGGGGCACTGCTCCTCGACTCCCTCACGCTCAACCCCGATCCGTTCCTGCTCGGGCGGGTCGATCTCACCAACGCACCGGCTCAAGTGCTCGCGTGCTTGCCCGGCCTGGATGAGGAGAGCGTGGCCGGAATCGTGCAGCGTCGCAACGAGCTGTCCGACGATGTGCTCGCGCGGGTGACATGGCCGGTCGAAGAGGGCATCGTGACCGCTGCGCAGTTCGTCGAAATGGCCCCGTGGCTTACCAACCGATCGTTGCAGTTCCGCCTGATCATCGAAGCCGGTTACGAGGTTCCGACCGAGCAGGCGCGTTCCGGCGACTTCGCCGAACTCGAACTGGACCAACGGATCGTCGCCGAGATCGTGGTCGACATCTCCGGCGAGCAGCCGAGGATCGCGTACTTCCGGGATGTCACGTGGCTCGCCGACGCGATCAAGATTCACTCGGCCGGGTTGCGGGATCGGGCCCCGGAGCCGGAGGAGTGGTACGATTTCGGTGACCCGTTCGCCCCGATGGAGTTCGACGACGAGCCCGCGGACGCCGGGATGGAAGGGTTCGTTCGTCCGAGCGAGCGAGCCGATCAGCAGCGGCGTGAAATGCGAAACCGGCGCCGACCAAACGCAGGCCAGCCTCAACCGGAGCAGCAGATGCCAGCAGGATCGCAGGCAGAAGGGAAAGACCGAAGGATCGGTCGGTGGAACGGCGAACCCCGCTCGGGAGGCGATTGATGGCCCGAGGCAAGCCAAAGCTGTTCATCTGCATCGGTCACCAGAGTATCGGTGTGCTCGAACTCGACGGCGCGAAGGCCGACCGGGCCGGTCAGGCATCGCTGAAGACCCGCGTCGCGAGGACGCTGCGCATCCCGCACGACATCGATCCCGCCAACGAGCGCGATCTTGCATCGTGGCTCGCGGCGAGCCTGGAGCAGGCCGGGTGCTCGTCCAAGGGCGCCACACTTGTTCTTGAGCGCAGCGATGTCGTCGCCAAACGACTGAAACTCGAGGGCGTCGAACGGGGCGATGTCGATCTGCCGGGCATGGTCCGTTACCAGCTGATGCGCCAGGTCGCGTTCCAGACGGATGAAGCGCCGATCGACTTTATGCTGCTCCAGCCCAAGGTCCGGTCGCTCAAGGAGGTCACGGGCGAAGCCGAGGTGCTGGCCGCGACCGCTCCCATCGCGAGGGTCGATCACCTGCGAAAGGTCTGCGAGGAAGCGGGGCTCGATGTGCAGCGCATCGCCGTGCTCTCACTCGGGCTGGCCGAGATCGCGGCGAGCGCTATGGCCGATCGCGTCGGACCGACACTGGTGATCGCACCGACGCTCGACGGCATCGACTATTCGATTCACCAGGCCGGCCGGGTGCTGTCGTCGCGGTGGATCGAAACGCAGCACCGGACGAGCGAGCAGGACCTGACCGAACTCGTCGTTTCCGAAGCGCGCCGAACGCGCATGAGCCACCAGCTCACTCCGGACAGCGACGCGATCCACTCCGCGCTGATCATCTCCGAACCCGGCGGTGTCTTCGGCGACGACGAGGAGATCGCCACTCGAGTCGGCGATGTGCTCGGCGTCATCACCGAAGTCGTCGATCCGCGCTCTCAGCCGTGGCTGTCCGTGAAAGGGGAATGGGAGTCCGAGCGGTTGCTGGGGCTCATCGGCCTCGCCATCGCGTCCGCGAAAGCATCATCGGGCACCGCTGGCCAGATGCACCAGATCGACCTCGCCCACCCGATCAAGCCCGCCGACAAGTCCGCCGCTGCGCGTCAGCTGATCATGGCGGCGATCCTCCTGCTCATCGTCTCCCTCGGCGCCGTGAAGTCGTTCGGCAACCTGAAGGTGCGATCGGTCGAGGCGGATATCGATGCCCTTCGGCAAGCCCAGCAGAAGGTGCAGGCCACCTACCACGAGGCTATCCGCCAGCACGCCGCCGCCGAGTACCTGCATCGGTGGAACGATGCCAGAGCTTCACCGCTGGAGCACCTCGAGCAGGTCACCGGCCTGCTCCCGTCGAACGAGGCGGTCCTGGTCAAGTCGTTCTCATGGGGTGCGCGGGCGCTCGTTGACTACCCGCGCGAGCGCGGTCAATCCGGGTACACCCCGTCGAACTGGCAGGACAGCGTCGTCGTGACGATCGGGCTCGACCTCCTGGCCTCCAGTCGCGAAGTCGCCGACGCGACACGAGCGACATTCGTGGCACAACCGAGTTACACGGTGCGCACCGCTGGTCCCGATGGCGCCCGTGCGAACAACGAGAAATACCCGGAGCAGTTGGAACTCGTCATGGAGTCGCGCGAGCGGCGTCCTTCAACGGACACGCAACCAGCCGACACGGACGCCGAGAAGACGGGGGGCGAATCATGAGCCGGTCTCCGCTCATCCCCGTCGTGGTCGGCATCGCGATCATCGGCGGCGCGAACTTCTGGGCGTATCGCAACTGGTACGCCGCACCGCTTGGCGAGAAACAAGTGGAGCTGCAGCAGGTCCAGCAGCGCACACGCTCCCTGCGCGAACGCACGGCCGACATGATCAGGGCAAAGCGCGACCTGGACTCGCTTGCGAGCCGGACGCTGGGCCGAACTGCACAGACCGCAGAGGCCGCGCTGCGTTCCAAACTCAACGACATGATCCGGGCGGCCGGCCTGGAGGGAGTGCGAGTCGACACGAGAGTGGACCGCAACATGACGGTCAACCCAGCGAGCGATGCGCGCCTCGATGCGTTCAAGAGACGCGACGAGCGGGGCCGGCTGAGGTCCACGCCCGAGCCCGCTTTCGTACGGATGACCGCAACCCTCTCCGGTCAGGCCGCGACGGACAAGGTCGTCCAGGCACTCTCGCTGCTCGAATCGCAGGAGTGGTTGCAACGCCTCGTGCGGGTCCGTCTTGAGCCGCGCGATGAGGGACGCCGGGTCGACTTCGTGTTCGAGATCGAGACCGTCTACATCCCCGAGCGATCGCCGGAATCCGGGCCCGAGGTCGCCCAGGCGGAGCCCGACCGGGCGTCGCTCGCGACGGCGGTTCTCGCGCGATCGCCGTTCCGAGCTCCCGACCCGCCGCAGGCCAAGCCCGAACCCAAACCGAAGCCCAAGCCGGTCGTCCAGCGCGATCCGGAGCCGCCGCCACCGCCGCCCTATGCCAACTGGTTCGTTTCGTTTCTGCGTGACGGATCGGCCGGGCAGGAGCTCACGATCCGCAGGACCGGCTCGAACGAAACGCGGGTTCTGCGGGTCGGCGAACGATTCCATGCCATGGAGTTCAAAGGATTTAACCGAATTCACGCCATCTTTGAACTTGAGGGGGACCGCTACCGGATCGGCGTCGGCCAGAATCTGGCGACCCGCGACAACCCGGAGGCGGTCCAGTAGACTGAGAACACCACCAACGGAGCGGTGGCGACTTCGGATCTCCCTCGCGGGGGTCACTTCAGGGAGGATTACCCGATGTTCGGACGCATGGTCGGCCTTTCGCTGTTCGCCACCGCCGTCACAGCGGGGCCGCCAGCCCACGCGGCTCAGTCCCCGGACATCGCCGGACCCTTCCACGGCGGGGCCGACCTACTCAAAGCGAGCCGCGCGTTCCTGCCCGGCGCGGTTCAGGACGCTCCCGACTCCGCTCAGCCGCGCGTCCGCTTCACCTTCAAGGACACCTCGATCGACGAAGTCGTCGACTTCATGGCGCGCGAGACTGGGCTGCCCGTCATCCGCGAAACGCAGGTTCCTCAAGGCACGGTCACGTTCATCAGCGCCGAGGCCTACGACCTCCCCGAAGCCCTGCGCGTACTCAACGTCATCCTGAAGACCCGCGGCGTGCAACTGCGTCGTGATGAGGAGTTTCTCTATCTCGGCGCGATCAACGACATGCAGCGCAGCGCCGTTCCAACCTTTACGGACGGCGAGATCCCCGACGGCGTCACCGGCGAGCAGATCATCACGCTTGTCTTCCCGCTCAACAACGCCACCGCCGGGCAGGTCGCCGATCAGATCAAACCGCTGGTTGGCGGCTACGGCTCGGTCGTCGCGCTCCCGCAGCAGAACGCGCTCATCCTCACCGATACCGCGGACCAATGCCGGCGACTCGGAAGCATCATCAGCGAGATCGACTCGCGCCCGGCGTTCGAAGAGTCGGTCAAGGTCTACAAACTCGAACACCTCGACGCTGAGACCGCGCGGGAGAGCCTGAGCGTACTTGTCGCCGAGCGACAGGTAACCGTCGTCTTCGATCGCCAGGGCAACCGGCAGGTCGTGCAGGACGAAAAGGTCGCGGGTATCCGCCTCGAAGCCGATCAGCGCACAAACTCCATCATCGCGATCGGCCCCGAAGGTCGGCTCGCCACGATCGAACGCCTCGTCGAGATCATCGACGTTCCCGAGGCCGGCGGCGGTCGCGACATGACCACCTTCACGCTCGGCGCGGTCGGGGTGGACGAAGCGATGCGATCGCTCGACCAACTCTTCCGGAGCATGCCCCAGGCCCAGCGTCCGACGCTGGTCCCTCTCGCGATGGTCGGCAAAATCGCCGTGGTTGGCTCGCAAGGAGCTGTCAGCCAGGCCCGCGACCTGCTCAACGAGATCGACGGCGGCGTGGACGCAGAGGCCCGCAACGAGACCATCGTCCGGGTCATCGAACTCGAGCACACCGACCCTGGTGCCGCGCTGAACGCCATCCGGCCCATGCTCGATTCGCGACAGCAGCGGGTGATCCGCTTCGCGCCCGTCTCGAGCACGCGGTCGCTCCTCGTCAGCGCCTCGCCGGTCGATATCGAACTCGTTCAGGCGCTCGCCGATTCGATCGATGTCGCCACACCCACCCAGCGTGAGATCCGCTTTTTCCGGCTCGACGGCGACCTCACGCGAGAGCACATCGCCGAAGCCATCTCGCTCATCGACGCAACGGCCACCCCCCAGACCGAAACGGTGGAACTCGTCGAGCCCGCCGGCTCGGATGCCTCCCGGATCACGATCGTCGGTTCGCGCGCAGCGTTCGACACGTTCAGTCGGACCCTGGAAGAGGTCCGCGAGGCGAGCCGCCCCGCGATGGAGACCCGCCGCTTCACGCTCGAACAGGCGGAACCGTCATCGGTCGCCTCGACGCTTTCGCGATTGGCTCGTCCGATGCTCGCCGCCCAGGATGCCGGCGCGTACGAAGCACCGGACATCACGCCCATCGATGAGCTCGATGCGCTGCTCATACGCGCCCGCAGCGACCAGTTCGCCGTACTCGAACAATTGGTCACCGTGCTCGACGAAGCCGAGCCGACACGCCTGCAGTTCCGCGTGGTGCGCATGCGCAGCGCCGATCCGCAGGCGACCATCGACCGGGCGCAGCAACTCTTCCATCAGCTCGGTCAGGGGCTTGAGCCCGAAGAAGTGGGCACCGTCCGCTACTCGTTCGACGCCCAGACCGGCAACCTGCTGATCACCGCAGACCGCGTCGGAATGGAGCGATTCACTTCGCTGCTCGATCAGGCCCAGCGTCTCGGCCCGCCGGAACGCACCACCCGACTCATCGACCTCCAGTACATCGAGGCCACCGAGATCCTCGATGTGCTCCCCGAACAGGTCGCCAAGCTCTTGCCCGAAGAGCCAGGACGCACACCCGCCCAGCCCACCTTCCAGGCGGTCGAAGCCACAAACTCCATCCTCGTCAGCGCCGAGCAGCTCCAGCACCAGGTCATCGCCGAGTTCATCCGTCGCCTTGATGTGCTCGAACCGACCGAACTGCCGCCGCTCAAACTCATCCAGGTCCGCGCCGCCGACGCGAGCGCAATCGCACGGATGCTCACCGACCAGTACGCGCGCCGCCCGCAGGAGATCAGGCGCACATCGCCGGTCGATATCCAGGCCGATGCCGCGACCAACACCCTGATCGTTAGTGCCGCCCCGGATGTGCTCCCGGAGATCGAGGCGTTTGTCGCCGAACTGAACCAGTCGAACGAAGACACCGCCGATCGCGTGACCGAGATCTTCCCGCTCAAGGTCGCCAAGGCCTCCGATGTCGCTCGCGCGATGGACACGCTCTATCCCGAGCCGCCCGTCCCCGTCGACCGGTTCGGTCGCCCGCAGCCGTGGCTCCGCGAGCCGCGCGAGGTCCAGGTCACGGCCGACCAGGCCTCGAATTCGCTGATCGTCGATGCCCCCGCCGAACGGATGCCAGCGTTCACCGCGCTCGTCGAGAAGCTCGACCGCGTCGAGCTCCCGCCCCAAGCCGAGTTGCGGACCTACTCCATCCCGCGAGCCGACCTCGACGCCATCACCCGCACGCTCCGTTCGCTCGCCGACCGCGGCTCGCTCAACGGACCCGCCCAGCCCGGCGCGGCGCAGGTACCCGTCACGATCGAAAGCGAACCGCGTTCGCGCACGCTGATCGTCGCTGGCGACGACGCCACCCACACCATCGTCGAGCGGATCCTCAGCGACCTGTCCGCGGTCCCGGTCGAGCGTCAACTTCGAGTCATCCGCCTCGACAACGCCGATCCGCGCGATGTCGCCTCCCGCGCCGAACAGATCTACGTCCAGCAAACCGCCGAACTCCCCGGCGCAACCTCTGTCGATGTGACCGTCGACGAGTCCACCAACAGCCTGCTCGTCGTCGCGGAAGCCGAAGCGATGAGCCGGTTCATGCGCATCATCGACCAGCTCGAAGAGCAGGCCGGTCCGCCGCGCGAACTCCGCATGGTCGAACTGCAGCACGCTCAGGCAGCCGAGATCGTCGCCTTCCTCACCGACCTCATCGAGTCATCGCGCCCGTTCAGCGCCGGCAATGTCGTCGATCCGGTCATCGAGCCCATCGAACGCAACAACACGCTGCTCATCGCTGCTCAACCCGGTCAGCACGCCATCATCGAGTCGCTCATCCGCTCTCTCGATGTGCCGTCCGACGCCCAAGCCGGACCGCTCAGAATCCTGCGACTCCGCACAGCCGAGGCGACCGGCATCGCCAATGTCCTGACACAGGCCTTCGGTCAGCGCCCGGCCGAGGAACGCGCCGCCAAGCCGGTATCCATACGCGCCGACGCCGCAACCAACACCCTGATCGTCAGCGCGCACCCCGACATCCTGCCCGAGGTCGAACGCCTCGTCACCGAACTCAACGACGCCCAGTCCTACGACTCCGACGGCCGCGAGATCCGCATTTTCCCGCTCCGCGTTGCGCGGGCAGAGCAACTCGCGCGAACGCTCGACCAGATGTTCCCTGAGCCCCCGGTTCCCGTCGATCGTTTCGGCCGACCCATGCCGAACCTCCGCGAGCCGAAAGACGTCGTTGTTCGCGCCGATCAGCAGACGAACTCGATCATCGTCGATGCGCCGGCCAACCGACTCGCCGGATTCGAGCAGCTCGTCGAACAGCTCGACCGCACCGAGGTCCGCGGCAGCCGTGAACTCCGGACCTACAGCGTCCCCAACGCCGATCTCGACGCGCTCTCACGCACGCTGAGCAACCTCGCCGATGCCGGTGGCCTTGCCAACGCCGATTCCGGCGACACCGCGTTCACCGTCGAGATCGACCAGGTCTCCAAGACACTCATCGTTTCCGCGGTCCCCGAGGCATTCGAGCGCATCGAGAAGATCATCGATGAGGTCGACTCTCGTTCCGGCGCACCGAAGACGCAGCTCAGCTTCTTCAACCTCACGAGCGCCCGCGCTGATCGCATCGAGCCGACGGTGGTCAAGCTGCTGAACGCTCGCCTCGAAGAACTCCGGCGCGAGGCCGGCCTCTCCGAGGACGCAGTCGCCGGAAGCGTCGAGGTCGTCGCCGATCGCCAGACCAACACCCTGATCGTCACCGCCCCCGTTGAGCTCGTCGATGTCGCTCGCGAGATCATCGCGCAACTTGACTCCGGCGAGAACGCCGTCGGACGAGACGTCCTCCGCGTCATCCCGCTCCGTTTCGCCGATGCCGCCCAGACCGCTCCCGCGCTTTCGCGCACCCTCTCGACCGCCGACCTGCCGTCCGGCGGCAGCGTCGAGGTTACCGCCGCCGGTGGCTCCAACGCGATCATCGTCTCCGGCGCTGAGTCCGACATCGAGTATCTCGAGAACATCATCAAAGAGATCGATGTCCCCTCCGGTGACCAATCGGTCACCGTCCGCACTGTTTACCTGAAGAACAACCGCGCCGAATTGGTCGCACCGGTCGTTGAACAACTCCTCGCCTCCGAGCGCATCGACGGCTGGATGCGCATGGAGCTCCTCCGTCGCAACCCAAACGCACTCGACGAACTCACCGAGGTCCGCGTCGCCGCGGAGCCACGCGTCAACGCCGTCATCGTCACTGCGCCGAGCGCGATCGCCACCATCGCCGAGGAACTCATCACCCAGCTCGACGTCGCGCCCAGCGAGATCGGGCGCACCGATCGCACCGTGCGTGTGCTCACGCTCCGAAACGCCGACGCCGCGTCGGTCGCGCAGAACGCGACGCTTCTCTTCGAGGACGACACGCAGGTTTCCACGGTGCCGGCACCGACCATCCGCGTGGACGCCGCCTCGAACTCGCTGATCGTGCGTGGCAGCGCCGAGCAGATCGCCGAGGTCGAGTCCCTCGCCGCCGAACTCGACGGCGCGACGCTCGCCGGGACCAGAGAGATCCGGACACTGGCCGTCGACCGCTCGCGAATCGATGCCGTCGCCCTCGCCGAGACGCTGCGTCGCCTGCTCGCCGATCAGGGCAACGCCGTCGAAGTCATCGACGCGTCCGAACTCCGAAACAGCGATCAGTCCCCGAAGCCCGAACCCCAGGGCAGCCTGTTCTTCGATCCGACCGGCCCCGTCTGGCATTACGAACTCCAGGGCGAAGAGCTCGGCCGGCGCGGCATCCTCCTGCCGAAGCGCGTCAAGCTGATCATCGGCTACACGCAGACCACGATCGCGTCTATCAACGAAGAAGCGGACGATGCCGAGACCGAAGCCGCTGACGATGATGCGCAGGATGCCTCCGAGGCCGAAACCGGCATCACCGAAGAGCAGCTCGCCGAGCTCTCAGCACTCGCCCAGCAGATGCTCGCCGAGTCGCTCAATGCCGCCGATGAGGCCGAAGCCATCCAGAACGAGTCCCGGCAGACGGCCCAGCCCAAGACCGATCCCGCCGCCACCGACGACCTCGCCGGCGACGAAGCGGACATCACGATCGCCGTCGACCCAAGAACCAACTCCCTCGTGCTGATCGGCTCCGAGCGTGCAACGCAGCGCGTCGCCGAACTCGCCGCGCGCATCCAGAACGAACTGCCCGCCGAGCCGGGGCGAGTCCGCATCATCAAGCTCGACCCGAACGCCGATGCTCAGGCCATCGCGAACCTCTTGAACGCCTCGGTCCGCCAGATCGGTCAGCTCTCCAACACCAACCCGGGTGGCCTCACCGGTCGCG
>JANSXG010000093.1 GCA_024743075.1 bacterium
GCGTGAGCCAGCATACGAACACGCCGATTACCCATTTCCTCACGCCGGCTCCTCCGAAGCGCCCTGCGACGCCGCTGTGGTACGCGTCGGGCGTATCGGCGGTTCAGATTCGGCGATTGCCGCCCGAATCGCCCCTGAACACGCTATCTCCCGTCGTTGAAGGGGCGTCGGCGGAGCCATAGACTGTGTGGCTGCCTGTGCGCGTGGCGTTCGGGCCTGCTTCCGAGCCGTTCTTTCCCTTCCGACGAGGAGTCGCCTCCGCGATGTCGAGCTACCTGTTTACTTCTGAATCCGTTTCGATGGGCCACCCCGACAAGGTCGCCGATCAGATTTCCGACGCCGTCCTCGACGCGATGCTGGCGCAGGACCCCAACTCGCGCGTCGCGTGCGAGACGATGGTGTCCACCGGCATGGCGGTCGTCGCCGGCGAGGTGCGCACCGAGGCGTACGTCGAGATCCCCGACATCGTGCGCGACGTGATTAAGCGGATCGGCTACACCGACGGCGCGATGGCCTTCGACCACGTGTCCTGCGCCGTTATGACCTCCATCAAGAACCAGTCCACCGACATCGCGATGGGCGTCGACGAGGCCGACAAGGGCGAAGAGGGCGCGGGCGACCAGGGCATGATGTTCGGCTTCGCCTGCCGCGAGACCGAGGCGCTGATGCCGCTGCCGATCCAGCTCTCGCACCGCCTGGTCGAGCGCCACGCCGAGGTCCGCGAGCAGGGCATCATCGAGCAGCTCCGCCCGGACGCAAAGAGCCAGGTCACGGTGAAGTACGACATCGAGACGCGCAAGCCGACCGCGATCGACACCGTGGTGCTCTCGACGCAGCACGGCCCGAAGTGGTCGGGTTCCGACGCCGCGTCGCTGAAGACGCAGCAGGCCGAGCTCAAGAAGCAGGTCATCGAGCACATCATCATGCCCGTGCTCAAGGAGCACGGCTTCGACTCCGACCCTCGTGTGATCCACGTGAACCCGACCGGCAAGTTCGAGATCGGCGGCCCCCACGGCGACGTCGGCCTGACCGGTCGCAAGATCATCGTGGACACCTACGGCGGTCGCGGCCGTCACGGCGGCGGCGCGTTCTCCGGCAAGGACTCGACCAAGGTCGACCGCTCCGCGGCATACATGGCCCGCTACATCGCCAAGAACATCGTCGCGGCTGAACTCGCCGACGAGTGCGAGATTCAGCTCTCTTACGCCATCGGCGTGCCCGAGCCGACCTCCATCCACGTGGACACCTTCGGCACCGGCAAGTACCCGCACGAGGCCATCGAGCAGGCGGTCCGTGAGGTCTTCAAGCTCACGCCCCGCAACATCATCAAGTCGCTGGGCCTGTCGAACCCGATCTTCAGCCCGACCGCCCGGCACGGCCATTTCGGCCGCCAGCCCGGCAGCGTCGAGGTGACGATGCGTGACGGCTCGAAGAAGAAATTTGACACCTTCACCTGGGAGAAGACCGACAAGGTCGCCGACCTGAAGGCCGCGATCGAGAAGATCTCACCCGCGCTGGTCTGAGCACGGATCGCCCGAGAAACGAATCACGCCCGGAGCCGCTGGCCCGGGCGTTTTTCTTTGGGCCATCGCGATGTCGATGCTCAGGCGGCCCGATCTTCGATCGCGCGGATCGGCGAGGCGACGGCTTCCTTGCCGAGCCCGCCCATCGGGAAGTGCTCGGCGAGGGCTTCGCCCAGGCGGTCGGCCTCGGCGATGACGAAGTAGCACGGCACCGCGAGGCATCGTGAGGCGAAGCGCAGCGCGCGGGCGAGGTGCTCCGCGGTGGTCGCGACAATCAGCTCGCCGTCCTCGAAGCGGAGCGGCATGACGCGGAACTGCCAGGCCTGCCGGCGCGACACCGCGAGCAGAGCATCCTTGCAGATGGCCTCAGCGGTCGGGTCGACCCGCTGCGAGATGTTCTCGTACTGCATGGCCCACGCGAGTTCGACCTGCTGCTCGGTCACGCCGAACAGGTCTTCCGCGAGAGCCCCGAACGGGCGCGAAGTCGAGCGTTGGTGGCGAAGGATCTCGCTCACCTGCTCTTCGCTCAGCAGCCCTTGCTGCACCAGGATTTCACCGAGTCGTACCGCCATTGGGCCTCCTGCACTCCGGGCATCCAATCGCCCGACGCTTGTTCATTCGGCGTTCCGCGAGCACGGTTGGACCCGTGCGAGGGATTTCCCGGCGACCTCTCGCCGACTGCACCGACACGGACGAACAGGCACACCGCACCGGTTACACCGTCCGCAACGCCCGTGCACGATGGGCAACCTGCTCGCCGTGGTTGGGCGTCGCTTTCGGACCGTCCGGAAACCGCTAGGATCTTCCGGTCATGAGCCAGAGCCCCGATGCCGATTTCGCCAAACACGCCCGGTCCCAGAACGAAGCCGATGAGGCGGCCCTCGCGTTGATCGATTCGCTCGAGCGCAAACGCAGCGAACTGATCAGCGCGCTGCGCCCGGTCATCGTCGGTCAGGAGCAGACGATCGACCTGCTGCTGGTCGCCGCGCTGTGCCAGGGGCACGCGCTGTTGATCGGTGTTCCCGGACTCGCAAAGACCCTGCTCGCGCGCTGCCTCGCCCACGCCCTCGGGCTGGACACGCGGCGCATCCAGTTCACGCCGGACATGATGCCGGCCGACATCCTCGGTACGGAGGTCATCCAGACCGACCCGGCCACCGGCGACCGGTCGATGCGATTCATTCCCGGACCGATCTTCACGAACATCCTGCTGGCGGACGAGATCAACCGCACGCCGCCCAAGACGCAGGCGGCGCTGCTCGAAGCCATGGCCGAGCGCCAGGTGTCCGTCGCCGGCGAGACCCGCCCGCTCGAGCGCCCGTTCATTGTGCTCGCGACGCAGAACCCCATCGAGCAGGACGGTACCTACCCGCTGCCCGAAGCGCAGCTCGACCGCTTCATGCTGAGTCTGGTCATGGAGTACCCCAAGGCCGCCGAGGAGCGACTGATCGTGTCTCGCGGCGAGGTCGAGACCGACCAGCTCGACGACATCAAGCCGATGTTCACCATCGAGGAACTCCGTTCCGTCCGTACCGCGATCAAGCGCATCCCGGTCCCGGAGCACGTGGTCGAGTACGCGGTGGACCTCGTCCGGGCGACGAGGCCGAACGATTCCACCTGCCCAGCGCGCGTGCAGCCGTACATCGCCTGGGGCGCGGGCCCTCGCGCCGGTCAAGCCATGCTTCTCAGCGCCCGCTGCCTCGCCGCCTTGGAGGGAGCACCCGCGCCCGGCGTCGCCCATATCCAGCGGGTCGCTTCGCCGGTGCTTCGTCACCGACTGGTCCTGAACTACACCGCCGCGGCGGAAGGGCTCTCTCCGGATCGGATCGTCGAGTTGATCGTCGAGAGCGTGGACCCCGCGAAGGCCTGAGCCGATCGTTTTCCTGTAGTATTGTGGGTGTTCATCGCGCCGGTCGCCGGGTTTTCTTTGGATTTCGAACCGGTGGCAGTACGATGCATCTGAAGAGGTCGGGGTTTCCCGGCCGCCGGAGGGAGAGAGACACCCACCGGAAAGGGTTCGTCCATGTTCGAGATCATCGCCCGCGACAGGCAATCCACGGTCCTCGGTCGGCTTGAACTGACGGGGCAGAAGTTGGTTCGGATCGGGCGTGGTCGCGACTGCGATTTCCGGCTGCACAACGCGGCGGTTTCGAGAAAACACGGCGAACTCGAACTCATCGACGACGGCCAGTGGGTCTACCGCGATCTGGGCTCGACCCACGGCTCGTTCATCAACGACGCCCCGCTGGACGGGGATGTCCCGATCCGCCCGAACCTGTCGCTGCGCCTGGGACCGATCTCGCTCATGTTCCTCGATCTGGCGACCCGGATCGGGCGGGAACTCGACGCGCTGATCCCCGAAGACGATGACGAGCTCGAAATCCGCATCATCGCCCGCAACCGCTCGCTGGATCGGGCGTCCCAGCTCGACGACACCATCGCCTAAACCACCGTCTACCAAGGACTTGGTAGACCTCAGAACCTGCGAGTTTTGCGTGGTTCTTGCGCTTTGATCGAACCCAACGCGGACACGATCCGTATCGTTGTGGTGATAGGGATGAGCGAAGCTCTCTCCAATCCCCCGGCGTCGGAAGGCACAGGCCGACGCCGGAAATCGCTCTCTCCCTCTCCTCTCCTCCGGCGACCCGGGGCCTCCAAGCTCCGGGCCGCTTTGGTTTTGGGCCCGCTAACGGAGCGGGATCTCCAGATCCCCCTGATGCCCCGACTCACGCATCTTCCGGATCACCCGGCTCAGCGCGAGCAGGGCGGCGATGGCCTCGCGGATCTCCTTTTCGTCGACCGGTCGGATGCGCCCGTCACTGATCGCCGCGATCGCCTCGGCGCATTCCTTCACAGCGTTCAGCGCGGCTGAGTCCAGCCCGCTCTCGTCGCGGATGAAGTGACCGCCCGCTTCCTTGCACAGGAAGTCCAGCACGGCGTCGCCGGTTTCCGGTGTTGAGGACTGGATGCACTTCACCAGACGGTTCACCGGGTTCGGCTGCGCCCCGGCAAGGATGCGGTTGATCTGCCGGGTCGAAAGCCCGATGCCGCCAGCGAACTTCTTCACACCGACGCTCTCGACCATCGTCTCGAAATGCTGGTGCGCGTGCTTCTCGATGTAGTCCTCGGCGTGCTCGATGGGCCTGCTGGGACCGTGGGCGGCGTCGTCGGCGTCCATGGGTTCTCCTTCCGCGCGAGCGTTGTCGCGACCGCTGCGTTTTTACCCGTTCGAGACCCGCGCAGCAAAACGCCGCCCGATGGGGCGGCGTCCGTGCGGAGAATCCGGAGCTGGCTCAGTTCGTCGCGGCGGCGAGCTTCGGCTTGGCCGAAGGAGCGGCCTTCGTCGGCGCGGCGGGCGTACCCGAACCGCTGCCCGCGGTCTGGAAACCCTCCTGCTCGGAGAACTCCTCGCCGAAGCGCAGCAGCCGCGCGCTGTTGAGCAGCACGAGGATCTCGGGGATGAAGTGGAACACCGCAGCGCCGATGACGCCGAGTTTGATCGCGGTGAACACGCCTGACGCCGCGAGCACCAGACCGATGATCGCGCCGATGACGGCGATGATCACGTTCTGCACGGTGATCACGCGGCTGCGACGGGCGAGCATCACGAGGAAGGGCACGCGCGAGATGTCGTCGGTCATCAGGGCGATGCCCGCCGAGTTGGTCGCGATGTCCGAGCCGTGCAGGCCCATGGCGACGCCGACATCCGCCGCGGCGAGCGACGGGCCGTCGTTGATGCCGTCGCCGACCATCAGCACGCGCTTGCCGTCGGCGGTCATCTGACGCACCAGGCGGTGCTTGTCTTCGGGCAGGCACTCGGCCTCGATCCGGTCGACCTTTACGGTCTTTCCGACGCGCTTGGCGACGGCGAAGCGGTCGCCGGTCATCAGCACGATGCTGCGCGAGCCGAGCTCGCGGAGTTTCTCGACGACGCCCTTGGTGTTGTAGCGCAGGCGGTCTTCGAGGCCGACCGCGCCGAGGTAGCGACCGTCCTTCACGACGTGCACGCCCGACATGCCCTCGATCTGCTCCTCGACCTTGGCGATCCCGTCGGCGATGGCCGGGTAGACCTCCATCAGCCAGTTCGGGCGACCGGCGAGGATCTCGCCGGAGTCGGTCCTGGCGCGGACACCGGCGCCGTGGATCTCCTCCGCCTGCACGCCTCCGGCGGGAGTGATCTTCGCCTGCTGGGCGGTGTGCATGATCGATCGTGCGAGCGGGTGGTTCGAGGCCTGCTCGGCGTCGGCCGCGGCCTTGAGCAACTCGGCACCGTTCACACCCTCCGCGGGCGCGAGACGCGAGACCGCGAACTTGCCGGTGGTCATCGTGCCGGTCTTGTCGAACACGAAGGTGTCGCAGTTCGAGGCGGCTTCGAGGTACTGGCTCTGCTTGATCATAATGCCGAGGCGAGCCGCGGCGGTGAACGCGCAGGTCATGGTGATCGGGCCGGCGATGAGCAGGGCCGCCGGGCAGACCGCGATGAGCACGGTAATCGCCCGGAGCACCGCTTCTTCGCTGTTGGTCGACGACGCCATGTACCAGACCAGGCCGGACGTCACGAGCGCAACCGGGACGAAGTACCGGGCCACCTGCTCGATGACGAGCTGACGCGGCGTGCGCGTCGACTCGGCCTCGGAGATGAGTTCGGCGACCTTGCCGATGGTGGTATCTCCACCGACCAGCGTGGTGCGAAGTTCGATGGTGCCGTTGATGTTCGTCGTGCCGGCGAACACTTCCGCGCCCGGGCCGACTTCGACGGGCAGCGCCTCACCGGTCAGCGACGCCTGATTGATGGACGACTCGCCCGAGACGATCACGCCGTCGACCGGCAGGTTCTCGCCGGGTCGGACGCGGACGATCATGCCGACCTTCACATCGGCGAGCGGGACCTCGCGCTCCTGCCCGTCTTCGACGATCCGCGCGGTGTCGGGGGTCAGGCCGACGAGGTCTTCGATGGCGCGCTGCGCGCCCCAGGCGGTACGACGGAAGGCCTGGTCAAAGACCAGCAGGATGAACGCGACGTAACCGGCGGTGGCGTAGTCGCCGATCGAGAACATCGCGAGGATGGCGAGCGCCGCGAGCGACGAGGTCGACGGCCGACCGCGCCAGAGTTCCTGAGCCGCCGGAATGAACAGGCCGAGGGCCAGTACCGTCGCGCCGAGGAACGCCGGGACGTTGCGGACCTCGTCGGCGACGCCGAGCCAGCCCATGATGGTCGAGGCGAGGACCAGCGCACCGCCGCAGAGGTAGACGAGGATCCAGCGTTCGAGTTTCTGCTCATGGTGCGAGCAGCAGGCCATGCCTTCTTCCTTGTGGGAATGGGCCTTGTCGTGCTCGGGCTTGGCCTCGGGGTGAATCTCGGTCCCCGAAGCGCCGCTCAGCATGGGTGCTGGGGCGTCCTGGTCGCGCTGGTTCTCGCGGTGTTGATCGGACATGTGCTGGATATCCTCGTGCGCGGGTCGCGCAGCAGGTCATCGACAGGTTGACAGTTCCACCGTGCCGAGGCGTAACCCCGGCGACGCCACTATCTTAGACCGAACGGTCCGATGGTGTGCCGACGCCGGCGCACCGACCCGGGCAGGCGACCTCCATACGCCGCAGAGACGGACCCGGTTCGCCCGGATCGCTGGATCCGCAGGGATTCTCCCACCGGTGCGGGCGCAGTTTTCGCGCCCACCGGGCCCGCGCCGCGGCGCGATACCATGCGGCGCGGGATTGTCCCGATTCCGAGCCCAGCAGAGGAACCACGCGTGCCAGCATCCCCCATCCGACGACTCGCGGTGATCGGCGACGGCCAGATGGGCCTCGTTATGGCCCAGATCGCCGCCGCCCAGCCCTTCGAGCCGCGCGTCACGCTCTGGTGCCACGACCCAGAGTCGGCCAGTTCGCTTTCGCAGACCCGGAACTCCTCGCGCCTTCCGATGATCTCCCTCGACGAGGCGATCACCGTGACCGGTACGCCCAAGACCGCTCTCGAGCGCGCCGATCTGGTCCTCGCGGCGGTGCCGACGCAGTTCATCCGGTCGGTCTGGGACGGCCTGGCCCCCGCCATCCGCGAGTACGCCCCGAGCGCCGGCATCATCTCGGTCGCCAAGGGCATCGAGAACTCGACCCTTCTGCGTCCGACCCAGGTGATCAGCCAGTGCATGGGCGAGGACGACAACCGCCCGACGGGGGTGCTTTCCGGCCCGACCATCGCCTCCGAACTCGCGCGCGGGCTCCCGGCCACCATGATCGCCGCCTCGGACGACCAGTCGCTCGCCGAGGCCACCCAACGCCTGTTCACCACGACCTACCTGCGCATCTACACCTCGCAGGACCCGATCGGCGTCGAGGTGGCCGGCGCGTGCAAGAACGTGATCGCGATCGCCGCGGGCATCCTCGACGGGCTCAAGGCCGGGTTCAACGCCAAGAGCGCGCTTCTCGCGCGCGGCCTGGCCGAAGCGACCCGCCTCGGGCTCGCCATGGGCGCGCAGGCCGAAACCTTCTATGGGCTCGCCGGCGCCGGCGACCTCGCCACCACCTGCTTCAGCCCCGAAGGACGCAACCGCTCCTGCGGCGAGGCGCTCGGCAAGGGCGAATCGCTGGATCACTACCTCAAGCGCACGGACAGCGTGGTCGAGGGCGTCGCGACCGCCGAATCGCTGATGCAGCTCAAGGACCACCACGGCGTGGAGATGCCCATCTGCGAAACGGTCTATCGCGTGCTCAACGAGGGGCTCGACCCGATCGACGGCATCCAGTCGCTGATGAGTCGCGAGCCGAAGGCGGAGCGGATCGGCTGATCCCCCACCGCTCGGAGGAAAACCCTCGCAATCGCAGAACCGTTCTGGCAGACTGGCATCTCACTCCCACGGAGGATGCCCGATGCGATTTCTGCTGCTCGTCGCTCTCGCGATTGTCACGGTCTCAAGCCCGGCCTTCGCCCAGTACGGCTCGTCCGGCTACGGCAACCCGGCGCTGCGGATCTCCGAGACGCCGCCGTTCACTCGCGCGGACATCCGCATCATGGACTCGATCCTCGGCCTGACACCGGCGCAGCGCGGGCTGACCGATGCGCTGCACTCGGAGTTCTTCGAGCGGTACCGTGATGAGGCGACCGCCGTACGCCTGGAGATCGAACTGCTGGTGGAGGAAGCGGCTATCACGCAGAAGCAGGAACCGCTGCAGCGGGGCACGGCGCGGGTCAACACATGGAACACGCGCGTCGAGGAAATGCGCGAGCAGTTTGTCGAAGACCTGCGCCTGCTCATGGACCAGAACCAGATCAGGTTGTGGCACAAGGTCGAACGGGAACTGCGCCGCAAGGACCAGATCGGCGACGGGCGGATCGCCGGCGAGAGCGTCGACCTGATCCGGCTGGTCGACGCGCACATCGAGGGCTGGTCGGAGAACCCGGAACTGGTCGCCGAGCTTGATCGGTACGCCGAGCGCATCGACCGCGCGATGGTCGCTCGCAAGCAGTTCATCGAGAGCGACGAGACCGACGGCTTCTACGCGATGCAGTCCGAGGACCCCGACCGGGCGCTCGCCCTGCTCAAGGAATCGCTCGACCTGCGCAAGCGCGTGCTCGAACTAAACACGCAGACGCTCGACCGGCTACGCGCCCATATTCCGAGCGAGACGCACCGCGACCTCGCCGGCGCGTTCTACGAGCAGTCGATCGAACGCGCGATCCCTGCGTCGCCGCTTGCGCAGCGCATCGAAGCGGCCCGCTCGCTTCCCACGCTCGCCAGCGACCAGCGTGCACGCGTCGCCGAAGCCCTCGATCGCTACGACGCGACAGCGCTCGACACGAAGCGCAGCCTCTTTGAGGCCCTCAGCCAGACGCAGATGGACATCCTGCCCGCCATGCTCCACGAGGAAATCGAGCGCCGGGCCGCGGGTGAAGGGCATGTGACGCACGAATCGCTCAAGCAGCCGCAGCCGCTGCTCGACGAGGCGATGACCGCCCGACTCGAACGGGAACGCGCCGCCTGGAACGCGGTCAAGCCGATCCTCACGCGCGAGCAACTCGCCGAACTGCCCAGACTCGACATGGAGACCGTGTGGTTCCCGCAGATCAACTGGTTCGGGCTCTGAGCCGAGACAAACGGTCGAACCGGAGCAGACACTTTGCCGTATCGGCATCCGAGGAGGACCACACATGCACCGTCGAATGACGCTCCGCCCACTGGCAATCGCCCTCGCGCTGCTCGTGCTTTCGCCGCTGGTAGTCGCGCAGTACGGCCTGAGCAACCCGCTCATCGGCCTGAAGACCGCTCCGCCGATCACAAAGTCGGACATCCGGATTATCGACTCGATCCTCGGACTCGACGAATCGCAGCGATCCCTCACCGGGGCGCTCTACGACGACTTCTTCGAGCGTTACCGCGTCGAGGCCGATGCGCTCGAAGCCGAACTCACCGCGATGATCGATGAATCCATCGTCCGGCAGGACTCTTCGATCACCCGTGCCGCCGAGGACAAGGCCGAGCAGTGGGACCAGCGCCGCCTCGAATGGCGCGCCGAGTTCCTGACCGACCTCAAACTGCTGCTCGACCAGCAGCAGGTCGAGCTCTGGCCCAAAGTCGAGCGCGAGCTGCGACGCCACGATCTGATCGGTCGCGGCCGGCTCGCCGGCGAAAACGTCGACCTGATCCGCCTCGTCGATGCCCATGTCGCGGATTGGGATTCAAACACGGCGCTCGTCGAAGCGCTCGACCGCTACGCCGACCAGCTCGACCGGGCCCTCCGCGCCCGCCAGCGGGCGCTCGACGACGAACAGACCGACGAGTTCTGGCGCACCTGCCAGGACGAACCGTACCGCGCGAAGGAGATCTACGAGGAGGTCCTGCCGACGCGTGTCCGAGTGCGCGACATCAACCTCGAAACACTCCGCGCCATCGTCAAACTCCTCTCCGCGGACGACGCCGTCGCGGTCGAGCGAGCCTTCTACACCGAAGCCCTGCGTTCGCACTCGCCGATCTCACCGATCGAGACCCGCATCCGTGCCGCGTCGTCGTTGCCGTCCCTGTCACCCGAGCAGCGCGAGCAGATCGCGACGATCCTGCAGGACTACGAGCCGCGCCGCCACCGCACGATCGTTGGCTTCTTCGATGCCGTCGCCGAGATGGAAGCCGAGCTGCTCCCCGACAGGATCGCAAACGCGATCGCGCAGATCGAGCACGACGCCTCGGGAGCCGATCCCAGAGCCTTCCGCGTCGGCGATCGCGTCCCGCAGGAGGTCAAGGACGCACTGGCAAGCCGGCTCGAAACCGACCTCGCCGTCTGGCAACGCGTTAGCGCGCTGCTGACCCCGGATCAGCGAACGAACCTGCCGCGCCCGAACGAAGAGATCATCTGGTTTCGTGAGTATCTGGAACACGAGCTCTGAACCGGCTCAGCCCCGCAGTTCCTTCTCCCACGCCTCGAACGCGAATCGGTACACGTCCGGCCGGAACTTGCCCCACTCGCCCAGCGACTCGGGGATCGTGTACTGCTGCCACGCCTCGCTCGCCGGGACGCCGTTCGCGATCGCCCGCTTCGCCGCCTCCGCCGTGTGGAGCATTAATTCCATATACGGCTTGAGGTTTTCGCGACTCGCGAGGCTGCCGTGACCCGGCACATAGGTCGTCCGATCGTCGTCCAGCAGGTCGTCGAGCGCCTCGATCCAGCGCGACGGGATCGCGTCGCCGTAGAACGGGAACAGCCCGTTGAACACCAGGTCGCCCGTGAACACCACCCGCGGCGAGTCCACGTGCACCGTAAGGTCGCTCGGCGTGTGCCCCATCCGCTGGCGCAGCGTCACCGAGCGCCCGCCCAGATCGATCGTCAGCCGCTCCTCGCGCGCCGGGATCAGCCCGTCGGGGAGTACGGTCTTGATGTTCGCGTTGATCAAGCCCATGGCGTCGGGCTCGGCGCCGACCGTCGCCGCGCGCTCGGCCATCAGCTCGCGCGTCGTCGCGGTCGAGATGATCTTCGGCCCGCCGTCCTGGCGCAGGTAGCCTTCCAGCCCGTTGGAGTGATCGCCGTGCAGGTGCGTGAGCACGACGTAGTCCGGCCAACGCCCGGTGAGCTCCTTGGCGAGCTGGTTGATCCAGCGCCCACCGGCGGGCGTGTTGAACCCCTCAATGCACAGGACGCCGTCCGTGCCCGCGACGATGCCGCCGTTGGACACCGTCGTGTAGTCGCCGCCCGAAGTCACCGACACCACCGCCCACACGCCGTCGGCGATCTTCTCCACCCGCGCAAAAGGCGTGGTCAGCTGCGCCTCGCCCGTCGGCTGCTGCGCGAATGCCCGGCGCGTCATCACCGGAGCCGCGGCGAGCGCCATCGCCACGTACGCCCCGCACCCGAGCGACGCCCCGAGGAACCCGCGCCGGTTCACCGCGCAGGAGCACGACGTATCACGGATGGTGGGACGATTCGACGGATCAGACCCGTTCGCTTCGTTCATGGCTATCTCCTCGCTGGATGACCGAATCGCTACTTCGGTCCGAGAGGACCGCTCATTTCACTATACCCCGGTGTCCGCGCCAGGCCGCACCCTCCCCCGCTACCCTTCCCCCGTGCCATCCGCCCTCCCCGAGATCCTCTTCCTCGGCACCGGCACGTCCAGCGGCGTGCCGGTCATCGCCTGCGCCTGCGACACCTGTCGCTCTTCCGACCCGCGCGACACGCGCACGCGCACCGGCGCCGCCGTGCGCTGGACCGACGACTCGGGCCATCCCCGCGTGGTCCTGCTCGATGCTGGGCCCGACCTGCGCACCCAGGCCCTCCGGCACGATCTCTGGCGGGCCGACGCCATCCTGTTCACGCACAACCACGTGGACCACCTCTTCGGCCTCGACGATGTCCGCCGGTTCAATGTCGCCATGCGCAGCCCCATCGACATCTACGCCGAAGAGCGCGTCTGGGAAGCGCTGCACCGCGTGTACAAGCACGTCTTCGACCGGGCCTCGAACATCAACGACTCCTTCGTCGCCGACCTGATCGAGCGCCGCATCGCTGACCCCGACGGCGCGAACACCCCCGACCCGCGCTCCGGTCGACTCCCCGCCGCGCAGGGCGGCAGCGCAGTCCCCATCGACATCCACGGCATGCGCTTCACGCCCGTCCGCCTGCTCCACGGCCACCTGCCGATCCTCGGCTTCCGCATCGAGCCTGTCCCCGGCACCGACCTCGCGCGGCGCGCCCTAGCCTCCGCGCACAACCCCTTCCCCTTCGCCTGGTGCACGGACACCTCCGCCATCCCCCCGAAATCTTGGCTGCCCCTCACCGGCCTGCGCGCCCTCGCCCTCGACGGCCTCCGCCACCGCTCCCACCCGACTCACTTCAACCTCGACCGGGCGGTGGATGCCGCCGCGCGACTCGGGGCCGACCAGACCTGGCTGATCCACATCGCCCACGAGGTGCTCCACGCCCGCGACGAGCCCGACATGCCCGAGCCCGTCCGCTTCGGCATCGACGGCCTCGTCCTCTCCTGCGACCAGCCGCCGCGCATCGAAACCGGCCCCGGACGCTCTCAACCAGTCCCACCCGTAGACAGGAGAAGCCCGGACGACCCCCAGCCGGTCCGCGTCGAGCCCGAGGACGAGCCGTCCTAAATCCTTCTCCCCTCGCGGGAGAAGGTGGCCGCGAAGCGGTCGGATGAGGGGGCGGTCGGCGCGTTCCAGCAAGTGCCAGGACCAAGACCAGCGGCTGCGCCGCTGACCCCTCACCCCGACCCTCTCCCGCAAGGGGAGAGGGAGCGAAAAGCCCGTATCTGCTAGAAAATCCCGTCGCCCAACCCTCCTCCGCTGGCCCGAAATCCGCCCCTTCGCTACACTCTCCGCCCCATGGCCAACACACGCGATCTCAAGAAGCGCATCAAAGCGATCAAGTCCATCCGTCGCATCACCAAGACGATGCAGATGATCGCCACGAGCAAGTTCGCCCGCTCCCAGCAGCGCGCGACCCAGTCCAAGCCCTACACCGAGGGCATCTTCGATCTCGTCACCGAGCTCGCGGAGAAGGCCGGCAACATCTCCCACGAGCTCATCGACGGCCCGCGTGACGGCTTCAAGCCCGGCGCCAAGCCGCTGGTCCTCGTCATCACCTCCGACCGAGGCCTCTGCGGCCCCTACAACGGCTCCATCCTCCGCGCCGCGATGAAGCACCTGCGCGGGCTCGACGACTACAACCTCGAAGTCGTCGGGCGCAAGGGCCAGAGCGTCCTGAAGTTCAACAAGTTCAACATCGACGCCGCCCACAACCAGTTCGGCGACAAGCCGACCTTCGAAGAGGTCGAGAAGCTCGCCCGCCAGTACATGGACCGCTTCGCCGCCGGCGAGATCACCTCGGTGCA
>JANSXG010000119.1 GCA_024743075.1 bacterium
GGTGCTCCCCCCCGGGCGCTGTTCGGGGGCGCGCGGCCGCGCACGGGCGTACACGCCGCCTGGGGCACCAGACCACCCAACGCTAGAACGCGCGTACAGTGCCCCCATGACCGCCCCACGCTCTTCGTCAAGCCACACCAACCGTCTCGCGACCTCCTCCTCCCCTTACCTGCTCCAGCACGCCCACAACCCCGTGGAATGGTTCCCCTGGGGCCCCGAGGCATTCGCCGAAGCCGCCCGACGCCAGGTCCCGATCTTCCTTTCAGTCGGCTATTCCACCTGCTACTGGTGCCACGTCATGGAGCGGGAGAGCTTCGAGGACGAAGAGACCGCCGCCCAGATGAACGCGGACTTCGTCTGCATCAAAGTCGACCGGGAAGAGCGCCCCGACGTTGACAACATCTACATGGCCGCCGTTCAGCTCCTGACCCGCTCCGGCGGCTGGCCGATGTCCGTCTGGCTTACTCCGCCGGCACCCGACGATCAGACCGGCTCCGACGGCTACGGCCTCAAGCCCTTCTACGCCGGAACCTACTTCCCACCCCGCCCCGCCCACGGGCGCCCGTCGTTTCGCGAGGTTCTGGCCAACATCGCCGACGCGTGGCAAAACCAGACCGCCGGAGTCCTCGAGCAGGCCGAAAAGGTAACCGAGGCCATCGGCGTCCACCTCGGACAGGAGGACGGGTCGGTCCGCCTCGACAGCCGCGAGGTCGGGATGGCCATCGAGTCGCTGCTGCGCATTTACGACCGCACCAACGGCGGCTTCGGCGGTGCGCCAAAGTTTCCGCAGCCGGTCTACCTCCGCCTGCTGATGGAAGTCGCCGACGACATCCATGAACCCGCCAACCAGAGCGCAACCAAGCAGGCTATCCGGCAGACGCTCGATCGCATGGCGACCGGCGGCATGTATGACCACCTCGGCGGCGGCTTCCACCGGTACAGCGTTGATGAGCGATGGCTCGTCCCCCACTTCGAGAAAATGCTCTACGACAACGGTCAGTTGGCTTCGCTCTACGCCAAGTCGTTCAAGGCCTCCGGCGACACCTTCGACCTGCGTGTCGCAAGCGGGGTCTGTGATTATGTGCTCCGCGAGATGACCAGCGAAGAGGGCCCCTTCTTCAGCGCGCAGGACGCGGAAGTCGACGGTCGCGAGGGCCTGAACTACGTCTGGACCGAGGAGCAGATCGACGAGGCCATCGCCGACGAAGCCGACCGCGAGTTCGCGAAGAAGATTTTCGGCATCGATCGAGGCCCGAACTTTCAGGACCCCCATCACCCCGACGACGACCCGGTCAATGTGTTGTTCCTCGCGAATCGCCCGAACGAGCTGGCGGCATCGATGGGGCTGAGCCCGGACCAGTTCGACGAGCGGTTCAACCGAATCCGCACGCGGCTGCTCGCGGTCCGCGACCAGCGCAAGCAGCCGGGGCTCGACGACAAAGTCATCGTCAGCTGGAACGGCCTGATGATCGGCGGCCTCGCCGACACCGCGTCCGTCGCCACCGATCCCGAGGCGTCGAAGCGGTACCTCGATAGCGCCGAGCGAGCGGCAAGGTGGATCGTCGAGCACATGCTTTCTGCGAACGGAGACCTGCGTCGCGTCGCTCGCGATGGCGCGGTCACCGATGCGCCCGCCCAACTCGAAGATTACGCGATGCTCGCCGCGGGACTCATCGCGCTCGATCACGCGTGCCGCCTGCGCAACCGCATGGACTCGGACTGGCTCGAACACGCCGAGCGGCTCATCGACGCCGCCATAGAGCGATTCGGCGCCGGCAAACTCAAGGCCGACCTCTTCGATACGCCCGAAGGCCTGACCGATCTCATTCTGCGCCCCCGCTCGGCTTTCGACGGCGCGATGCCCTCCGGCGTCGCGACCATGCTGCACGCGCTCATCGATCTGCACCAGGCGACCGGAGAGCGCAGGCGCCTGGAATTCGGCGAAGCGGTTCTCGCGAGCATCAGCCGCAGCGTCAAGGCCTCGCCGATCTCCACGATCGAGTCCACCCGCGCACTGCACCGCCTGCTCGCCCTCGACGGCTCGCTGCCCGACAAACTCGGAGACGAGACTGAAGAGTCCACGAAATCACCGATCGAGTCACCGGTGCAGGTCATGGCCTCGACCGACCGGGTCGCGGTCAAGCCCGGTGAACCCGGTCAAGTTCGGCTGCGTCTTGAGATCGGCGAGGGCTTCCACATCAACGCCGCGGAACTGCCGCAGGAGGTCCTCGAGATCGGCCTGATCCCGCTCCGCGCAGCCATCATCGGGGGCGAGGGTATCGAAGCCGATCTCCGTTTCCCTGAGGGCCAGCCGTACTCCGGGGCCGCGTTCAACAACCTCCCCGAACCGCTGGTGTACTCCGGAGCGATCGAGGGGACGCTCGTCCTACGCCGAAACGACAAGAATCTCAGCGGTCGCCCGATCGCCATCGTGACCTACCAGGTCTGTGCGGACGATCGGTGCTTTGCACCGTTGACCGTCGAACTGGACCTCGCCATCGACGCGGAATGAAACCCTACTTTGCCGGCTCAATAATCCCGCGGCATTCGCCGAAGCCGATCCGCCGGTAGCCCTCGCGCTCGCAGTAGCCGCGCAGAATCACCTCGTCGCCGTCGGCGAGGAACTTGCGCTCCTCGCCCGTCGGCAGCTTGAGCGGCGTGCGCTGCGTGCCCGGCACGGGGTTGTCCTTGTCGCCGTCCCAGGTCAGTTCGAGCAGGCAGCCCCGCGCTTCGCGCGCCGGGCCCGAGACCGTGCCGGAGCCGAGCAGGTCGCCCGGCTGCATGTTGCACCCGCTCGACGAGTGGTGCGTGAGCATCTGCGCGATGGTCCAGTACATGTTCTTGAAACTGCCGCGGCTGATGCGCATCGGTTCCATGCCCTGCTCGCGCATCTTCGCCGAAGACAGGAATACTTCCAGCATGACATCGACGCCCCCGCTTTCGCGATTCGCCTTGCTGTCCAGGTGCTTGAGCGGCTGCGGGTCACCCTCCGGACGCTTCTCCGCCTCGCAGCGGAACGGGGCGAGCGCCTCCATAGTGACGATGTAGGGACTGATCGTCGAGGCGAAGTTTTTGGCGAGGAACGGGCCCAGCGGCTGGTACTCCCACTTCTGGATGTCCCGCGCCGACCAGTCGTTGAGCAGGCACATGCCGAAGATGTGGTCCTCGGCTTTGTCGATCGAGATCGGTTCGCCAAGCTCGTTCTCACGTCCGACGAAGAAGCCCATCTCGAGCTCGTAGTCCAACAGTTTGCACGGCTCGTAGGACGGCACGCCGCCGTCCTCGCTCGGGGCGAGTTGCCCCTTCGGACGCCGGATCGCCACGCCGCTGGGCACCACCGACGACGCGCGCCCGTGGTAGCCCACCGGGATCCACTTGTAGTTCGGGAGCAGCGGGTTGTCCGGGCGGAACATGGTGCCGACATTCGTCGCGTGATGGACCGACGCGTAGAAGTCAGTGTAGTCCCCGATCGGGAGCGGCACGAGCAGTTCCTCGTCGTCCACCGGGATGACGATCTCATCGACCTCGGCATGGTTCCGCAGCGTGTCGTTGCCCTTGGCGAGCAATTCCTGAAGGTCTTTGCGGATCGCCGGCCAGTTGCCCGAGGTCATCAGGTCCTCGAGGTCGAACAGCGTCCACCGGGCCTGGTCGAGCCCGAGATCCTCGGCGATCGCGCTGATGTGGTTCAGATTGACGAACGAATCACCAACCCGTGTCACGATGCTCTGCCAGACTTCGCCATCGTGTTCAGCAACCCGGGTCGCCAAGGGAAGGTTCTGCAGCGGGAAGTCGGTCGACGGGTCGTTCGCCGATTCGATCCAGGATTCCAGCTTCGGATCGTGCGTCTCGTCAATGGTGGCGGGCATCTCGGTTCCTCGGTCTTTCAGTAGTCAGTTGGGCCACACAGGTTAACCCACGCGAGCGGCCCATGCCCAACGCTAGGATGCACGCATGCGACCCAAGAACCGATCGCCTCGCACAGGCAGACCGACCGGTCCGACCGACCTCTACTCCGACCTCCGGGTGAGCGTCTCGGACATCGTCGGTGTCGTCTGGCCCGCGCTCGTCGGCATGCCGGTTTCGCTCGCGCTGGCCGCCGCCGATCGCAGCGGAACCGCGCTCGCGGCTACCAGCTTCGTCGTCACGTGGCTGCTCGTCTCCGCGTTCCGGCTCAAACGGCGATCTCGCCTCGCGCCAGTCGCGATCTACATCTGCCTCGTGCTCTATAGCTTCCTGATGTCGATCCTGCTCGCGATCATCACGCTCGACGGCGACAACCCACTCGAAGGTCTTTTCGACATCACAGGATGACGCACAAACAACCGGAGCGAGCCCGGATCCGGCGTAGCTCAGACCGCCGTCCGCTCCAGAAGCCCGATCTCCATCAGGTCCTCGATCGGTTCGGCGAACGAGCATGTCCCGACGCTGATCGCGAAGCTCTCGCGCAGCCGGGCCAGCTTGGCGATCGGCACGAAGTGCTCGTGCCAGGTCAACCCCGTCTCAGTGAAGATGAACGCCTTCGGATCCGTCTCTGCGACAATATCGTGGAGTTCGTCAACGCCCAGGCGGTTCGCCCGCGCCATGGCCGCGGCGGTGAAGACATTCAGGAAACCGTGCATCGTCGACCGAGGCGGATCGGATTCGTAAGTCAAATCCTGCTCGGCACGCACCGGATGATGCAGACCGGCCGTGAACTTGAAGCTCACCTCGGCGCTCGCACAGTGCGCGATGAATCGGGCGACCTCGCTGACCGAAGGGATGAGGTCGGGCGTCACGCCGCCGCAGCGGATCTTGGCGCGCCCGCCGGTGCCGGCGATCGCCGCGAGCAGGCCTCGCACGTCCTGCCGGTGATCCAGTTCGATGAACGGCTCGAGCTGCTCGGGCACGATCTTCATGATGCGTTCGATCTCATCGGCGCTCGACGCCTTGAGCTCGATCACTTCGATCACGCAACGACCCGCATCGACCACCGTTTCGTGATGGTCGTTGAACCGAAAGATGGTGTCGATCTGCTCGGAAAGGTTGTCCAACGAAACCAGGCCGCTGAGACGCCACGGGTCGTCGCTTTCGCCCTTCGGGAGCAGCGGCACCGCGACCTCGTCGAACGCCTCCACCTTCGCCACCGGGCAGACGAACCGGCCGAGCATCCAGCGGTGCGTCGATTCGACGTACTTCGCATAGTTCTGTACCGCCGTCGTCATGTCGAGACTGCTTGGCGGGAACAGCCCGGCGTAGTCGAACATCTCGCTCAGCAGCGTCCGAACGCTTTCCATATCGATCAGCTTCCTTCTGAGAGCGGTCCAAACAAAGACTCAGGCGGTCGTGGCGGTGCCCGCGAACAGGTCGTTGAAGCGGCGGGCCGGACGGTTCTTCCACAGACCACGATGGTACGCGTCCGAAGCGACGATCGGGAACATCGCCGTCAGTTCGCCGAAGACCATCTGCTCGTGGACCACATCGACCTTGCCCCAGCTGCACGCCTCGCGCAGCGTCGAGCCCGAGAGAGCCCCGTCGCGCGAGTCGGCCACCGTGAACTGCACCGCGTACTTGTGCATCGCGACCTCATCGGTCGTTTCGATCAGGCCCTTCTCCTTGAGCAGCTCGGCCGCCACAACAATGTCCTGCGCAAAGTTCTTCGGCACGCCGCCGGCGAGCATGAACAGACCCGTGTCCGGGTTGGCGATCTTGATCTCGGTCAGCTCGCGGAAGTCCGCGCCCGAGTCGATCGCCACGAACGGCTTGCCCTCCGCCGCACGCTTCTTCTGGTGCAGCACCACGCCGAAACCCGCTGAGCAGTCGCTGAAAGCCGGCACGAAGATCGGCACGCCCCGCTTGTGGCACTCAAGCACGATCGAGCGGTTCTCGGGGTGGTTCTTGGCGAGGTACGCGCCCATCGCGTCGACCACCGCGCGGGAACTGTGCGCTCCGGTCTCCATCGAGTCGAAGATCTCCGCCATCTTGTCGTCGCAGATGCGCAGCTGATCTTCGTCGATGTAGGTGTCATAGATGCGGTCGATCGCCAGCGACTGCAGCGTCGGATCATCGACGACCGGGGCTTCGGGAGAGCCCGGCGCGATGTAATGCTTGAAGCCCAGCCCCTCGAAGAAGTCCTGATCGACGATGTTCGCGCCGGTTGCGACGATCGCGTCGATCATGTTGTGCTCAACCAGCGTGAGAATCGCCTCCTTCATCCCCGCCGACACCAGCGAACCCGCGAGCGTCAGAATGACCGCGCAGTCCGTGTCGGCCAGCATCCGGTTGAAGATCTCGCCGGCGTGCGCGAGGTTCCGCGCCTGGAACGCGGTCTTGCCGTACGCATCGATGATCGGGCGGGCGTCGAACGCTCGTACGTCGACATGCTCCACGGGGTTGGCGAGCAGTTCGGCTTTGGTCGGCTTGGTCATGGTCATCCCTCCTGCGGGCATCTCCGGCGATCGCCGGGTTAAGTTCGTGATTCGTGTGATCGCTGCGATTCAAGCCGCCGATCACTCTAGGTAAGTGTACCCCTCGAGCCCCTGCTCGTAGAAACGCATCAGCTCGCGCCCCTCATCGAGCGTCATCTGCCCGCCCTTGGTCGCCCGCTCGATGTCCTTGCGGATGTCCTTCTTGAGCGCCTCCGGGTCGTACTGCACGTAACTGAGCACTTCCTTCACCGTATCGCCCTCGATGTACTCGTCGATCGACGGGTGTCCGTCCTCGTCCAGCGAGATGTGTACCGCGTGCGTGTCGCCGAAGAGGTTGTGCAGGTCGCCCAGCACCTCCTGGTACGCGCCGACCAGGAAGATCGCGAGATAATACGGCTGCTGCCAGACGCCGCCGGAAGATTCTTCCGGATCGGGGTTCACCTCCAGCTCGTGCAGCGCGAGTGCGTGGTTCGCGTCGCCGCCCTCCGGCGAGCAGAACCGGTCGATCTTGCCATCCGAATCGCAGGTGATGTCCGCCAGAATCGCGCGACGCGTCGGACGCTCGTCGAGCCGGTGGATCGGAACGATCGGGAACAACTGTTCGATGGCCCACGAGTCCGGCAGCGACTGGAACAGGCTGAAGTTGCAGAAATAAATATCGCTGAGAAGATCAGGCAAGCCCTCGACCGTCGACGCCAGGTCCGGATCCGCATCCGACGCACGCAGGATCGCCTGCCCTGTCGCCCAGAACAGCCGCTCGCACACCGCGCGCAACGGCAGCGTCAGATAGCCCATGCCGAACAGCGTGACCGATTCGTCCCGAGCCGTCATCAGGTCATGGAACACCTCTGAGAGGTCGCCGCCAGCCTGCGACCGCTCGTACGCATCCAGCAGGTCCAGCAGCGGCTGCGGGATCTCTTCCCCCCGATCACGTTCACCCGCGATCGTCGCACGAACCCACTTCAGATCCGGATCCTCGTTGAACTGGCTTGCGCTCAATACGTCCGTGACGAGGATCGACGAGTGCGCGACCAGCGCCCGCCCCGACTCCGACAGAATCCGAGGGTGCGGCACGCCGTCACCGCCGCCGGCCTGATCGCACACCGCTTTGATGCGGTACACGACGTCCGTGGCGTACTCCTCGAGCGAGTAGTTCATGGAACTCGACCAACTCGACTGGCTCCCGTCGTAGTCCACGCCCAGACCACCGCCGATGTCGATCGTGTCCAGCCCCGTCGCGCCGAGCCGGTACATTTCGCAGTAGATGTGCGCCAGTTCGCTGACCGCCGTCTTGATCTGCTTGATGTCGCAGATCTGGCTCCCGACATGGAAGTGGACCAACTTGAGGCAGTCCTCCATGCCCTCCTTCTTCAGCTTCTCAATCAGTTCAAGCGCCTGCGAGACGTGCAGGCCGAACTTGCTGCGCATCCCGCCGGAGTCCTCCCACTTGCCCGCTCCCCGCGCCGACGGCTTGATCCGCACGCCGATCCGAGGCCGTACCCCGTACTGCTTCGCGTGCTTGAGGATCAACGTCAGCTCGTGAACCGACTCCACCACCGGCGTGATATTCCGCCCCAGCTTGGTCGCCAGGATCACCGTCTCGATGTACTCATCGTCCTTGAAGCCGTTGCAGACGATCGGCATCGTCGAACTCTCGCCGTTCAGGCGCGGCGCCGTGGTCAGTCCGAGCACCGCAAGCAGTTCCGGCTTGCTGCCCGCCTCGAGACCGAAGCCCACCTGGCTCGCGAAGTCACGCAGCTCCTCGCAGAGCGCTCGCTGTTGGTTCACCTTGATCGGATACACGCAGGTGTACCCACCGGCGTAGTCCATGTCCTTCATCGCGCTCTCGAAGGCCGCGCGGATGCGGCGCATCCGGTGACCCAGCATGTCGCTGAAACGCAGAAGCACAGGTGTATTGATCCCGCGTTTGACCAGCCCGGTCACCATCGAGTGCAGATCGACCGACTGTTCTGGGTCCGCGGTCGGGCAAATCTCGATCGTTCCCCGATCCGAGACCCGGACGTAATCACCGCCCCACCCGCCCACGCCGTACAACTCCGACGCGAGCTGCGGCGACCATTCCTCGCTCCCTCCCACCGGTCGGCCGGAGGTCGAGGAATCGATCTTCTCGTTGGTGATTGCGCTCACGGGCTGGAACCCTCCGTCGGGGCTGACGAGGTCAAAAACAAAGCCCGGACGCCTGATACAGCGGGTCCGGCGGTGCATTTTACCGAGCGAACCCTAGTCGCGCAGCGAAGACGCGGTGAAGGTTTTGCCCGTCGTTTCAGGGTCCCATGTCCAAGCCGGCCCACGACGACGCTCATAGTCCGCCCAAAGCTCAAACCAGTACGCCCGGAACCGATGCTCGCCATAAGGCCGGTAGTGCTCCTCGACCCGCTCACGAAGGCGCTTGTCCTCGCCCTCCATGCCGAGGACCGAACGGGCATGGCGCATCGTCTCGGTGTCAACAGGCAAGTGCCCATACCGACCGAGCAGTTGCATGACGTTCGAAGCAGCGTACGGCCCGATGCCCGGCAGACCCAGCAACTGCTCGTACACCTCGTCGTCCGGACGCGAGGAGTCCTCGAGACCGTCCACAGCAGACGCCCCACTCGCGAACAACCGCCCGATCTCCACGATGCGCACATCTCGGTAACCGACCCCGCACCGGGCTCGGAGCGTACCCGGCTTGCGTCGCGCCAGTTGCGACGGCCGGGGAAACGCCGGGTTCACGACCGTGCAGAGCCTCTCGTTCATCCGGATCGTGCTCGTCCACGCGACGTTGCAACTCGTCACCGTCTTGATGACATCTTCGAACAGCGTCGGGCTGCGGAACAGCCTCGCCCGACCAGAGCGCCGGAACTCCGGCGCGGATCGGTGGAAGGCCCGTACGCCCTGATCTTCCAGGTTCAGCATCCGTCTGACCTGCGACCTCAGCGACGCCAGATCCGCCCGGTCCAGCCGCTGGTCGCAGCGTACGCGGACGGGGCTGCCGTTCGAACCCGCCGGCTGGTCGATCACCGCGCGGACGGTCAGCCACGCTCCCGGCTCGCCGACTTCGAACGTACGGCCGAGGCTTTCCGTCGCCGGGTCCCAACGGTTCGGCGCCAGAAGGAAGTAGCCGTACGAACAGACATCACGCCGGAACACGTAATCCGGCGGTACCGCGAATTTCAGTGTGGAACCCAACGCTCGCTCGCGCTCAGACACGGATCTCGGTCCCGACCCGCGGGATCAGATACGTCGCGATGTTCACGCACAGCCGATCACCCAGCCTCGCGAACATCTCGTACTTCTTCTCAGCGTCTCGGGCGAACTCGTCGGTCGTCATGCCCGCGGCGTGGAGATCCGACCGCGCATCCGCGAGAAGCTCATTCATCATCGGTCGGTCGGCCTCGAAGTGGTACTGAAAGGCGTACGTCCGCATCCCCACACGGAACGCCTGGTTCTTGCACTGCGCCGACTTCGCCAGCTGCACGCCTCCCGGAGGCAACTCCGTGACCTCGTAGCGGTGCAGGGAAAACTGAGGCGCTTTCCACGCGATGCCCGCAAGGATCGTGTCCGTGTGGGCGATCGGAAGCAGGTCAACATCAACGAAACCGGCCTCGCGGCTCGCCGATGTTTCGACCTTGCCCCCGAGCGCCTCAGCGACCAACTGAGCGCCGAGGCAGACACCGACAACCGGAAGCCCGCGTTCGTGTGCACCGCGAATGAACTCGCGTTCCTTCTCCAGCCAGGTGTGCTTGTCGTCCACGTTCGCCGCGCCGCCGAGCGAGATCACTCCGTCCACATCATCGAAATCGGCCGGGACGCTGTCGCCCTGATCAAGACGGCGGGTGTCCAGTTTGAAGGCGTGGTCGCGAAGGGTCATCCCGAGGCGACCGGGCTTGTTCTTGGCATCGTGCTGAAAAACGATAATCGGCATAGCGAGCAGTGTAGCAGTCGACGAATCAGCCGGCAGCGACCCCGACCTCGGTGACCAGAACCGCGTCCGAGGCGTTCGCGAAGGCCTGCAACTCCGACGCGTCTCGCGTCACCGGCAGGGCCAGGCGCCCACCGGCCTTCGCAACGATGAACAGGAACGACCGACCGTTCGCCAGCGCCACCTCGAAGCCGGCGATCCCCTCACGCGGCCACTCGCGGCTCACGCTCCCAAGCGGCGCATCCGTCCAGAACCGGATCGTTTCCGCGCCTACCTCGATGTGATGGCTCCTGGTCGCGAGCACGAACGCGACCAGAGAAAGACCAAAGCCAATCAACCCGCTCACCACCGCCGCCACCGCCAC
>JANSXG010000274.1 GCA_024743075.1 bacterium
GGACCTGATGGAGCGGCTGGGGCCGGACTACGGGGCGTACCTCGAGGGTCGCGATACGAACGGTGAGCTGCGCCGGATCGTGATCTCGGTGAGCCCGGAGTTGTTCCTTCGCGCGGAGCGCGACGGCGACGGTGTGTCGGTTGTGACGCGCCCGATCAAGGGGACGCGGGCGGCGAGTGATGCATCCTCGGGCGAACTGGCGTCGAGCGCGAAGGACCACGCAGAGCTGGCGATGATCGTGGACCTGATGCGCAACGACCTCGGGCGTCTGGCGCGGTTCGGGAGCGTGCGCGTGACGGAGGCGCGGGCGATCGAGCGGCATCATGCGGGGAGCATCGACCACGCCGTGGCGACGGTGAGCGCGCGCCTGCGTGAGGGCGCGACGGTGGCGGACCTGCTGGGCGCGACGTTCCCGCCGGGGTCGATCACGGGGGCGCCGAAGATCCGGGCGATGCAGATCATCGATGAGCTGGAGCCGGAAGCGCGCGGGTTCTACTGCGGGGCGATCGCGCTGCTCGCGCCGTCGGTGGCGAGCATGAGCGTGGCGATCCGGACGCTGACGATCGAGTGCGAGCCGGGCTCGACGCCCACGGACGTGCGCGGCACGGTGGCGCTGCCGGTGGGTGCGGGGATCGTGGCGGATTCGGAAGCGCACGCGGAGTGGCTGGAGACGCTGGACAAGGCGCGCCCGATCGCGCGGGCGCTGCAGACGACGATTGATGGAGACAGCCGGTGAGCGAGCGCGGGCCGACGCTTTCGGGAATGCAGCGTTCGGGGCCGCCGGTGCGGACGGACGCGGTGGATGTGTACGTGTTCCGCGAGTTCGGAGGCGACACGAGCACGCCGCCCGAGCGCGCGGAGTTTCTGCAGATCCGTCGGGTGAAGGAGCCTGCGCGCGGGACGTGGCAGACGGTGATGGGCGGGATCGATGAGGGGGAGAAGGCGATCGATGCGGCGCTGCGGGAATTGCAGGAAGAGATCGGCGCGGGGCCGGGCGATGTGACGGGGCTGTGGTTCCTGGGGCAGGTGTACCCGTTCTACCAGCCGGTGTGGGACTGCGTGGTGCTGATGCCGCGGTTCGCGGCGAGGGTGCGGCAGGACTTTGAGCCGGTGCTGAACGATGAGCACGATGCGCACCGGTGGAACGAGATCGAGTTGCCAGCGGACCGGGACGCGGTGGATGCGCTGGTGATGAAGTATGTGTGGTCTTCGCAGCGGAGCTGTGTGCGCGAGGTGGTGGGGGATGTTCTGGGGCGGTCGGGGTCGGAGGCGCACCTTCGGCTGAGGTAGCGCTCTGTCGTGGCCTGCGCTTCGCTTAGACCACGGCACCCGACAGTAGCGCTCACTCGTACCGGGTAGAGTGGGGACGGAGACTGACTCGATGCGTCCAAGATTGATCGTCCTGATTTTCTTCGTGCTCCTTGCCGGTGCTGCTGCGCAGGCGCTGTTCTTCGAGTGGCGCGAGATGCAGAGCGGCCGGTTCTCTGGTTCACCTACCAACTGGATCATCTACATTGAGGTCTACAACCTCAATGATTCGGCGGATGATCAGTCAGGCCCGCGCGTGAGCGGTCCGTTCGGGACGAACGACCCGCGGGCAGACACGCAGATTCTGGTCGAATTTAAGGAGAATCTGCGATGGCATCACACCTATCTACCGGACTGTGAGGAGTTCCGGCTCGTGGTCACTCCTCTCAAAGGCGCGCCGTTGGATTGGGCGGTGCGTGCGCGTGGGCCGTATGAGGTGGTCTACGAAGAGCCGCAGTGGCAGCGGTTTGTGGCCTCGCGCTACGGTGAGAAAAGGCTGGAAGTCGAGCGTGATATCGAGCGGCAGCTGCTTGAGGTTGCCTTTGCTGACAGAGTCGCGCCGTCCTTGGTCGGGGATGTGAAAGGCCCAACGCAACTCAGCGTTGGGGAGAACGTCTGGACGATCGGATGCTCGGATCCGTGGCCGGTCTTCGCTGCCGGGGCGTGGGATCGGTTCTGGAAGATCGCGATTGCTCTTGGTGTGCTGCTTGGCTTGGCTCTTGCGATTTGGAAGTTCGCCGCGCTGGTCAATGCACCTGTTGACCCGACGCGCTGCCCAAGGTGCGGGTA
>JANSXG010000104.1 GCA_024743075.1 bacterium
CGCCTCGCGGCGATCCAGACCCTCCTCCACATCCGAACCGTCCAGCGCGAAAAGCGCCTGCGCAGAACGATGCGCGCCAAAGCGAAAGCGAAAGCCGAACGCTTAGAGCCCAATCGCGCAAGCGATGGGTCCCAAGCAACCAAGAAGGAAATGCCCGCGCCGCCCGCTCCCTCCAAGGGTGGCGTGGTCAGGAGCGAAGCGGATGGCCACGTTGACAGCGGATCGACTCCTCCTTCTCCCCAGCGCGGGAGAAGGTGGCAGCCGACCGAAGGTCGGATGACGGATGAGGGGGCGGTCGATGCGTCACCTTCGGTCCAGAGTGCCTGCCCTGCCCCGCCTCCCCCGCAGCCCGCACCCCCGATGCACCCGCACGATGCGCGGGTGCAGGAACTCCGGCGCCTCCGCGCTGAGAAGATGGCGAGGCGCCAAGCCGAAGCCCTCGACGCCGAGCAGAACGCCGCGTCCGAGCCCTGACCGTCCACATTCGACGCAGCCCTCGTTACTCTGTGCCTCCAATCAAGTCCCCAACACCCTGCACGTCCTCACGGTGAACGATGGCCAAGAGAGCACCCACGAAGAAGACCTCGAAGAAAGCCCGCACCACCAAGGGAAAGGCGAAGAAACCCGCAGCACCTTCATCTCCCGACGGCCCGCTCGAAGTCCTTCGCGACGAAGTTGAGGGCATGATCTGGTCTCATGTCCGCGGCAAATGGCTCGTCGAAACCCCCGAAGAACTCGTCAGACAGGCGTATCTCCCCATCCTCGTCAACGAATACGGCTTCTCACTTGATCAGATCGGCGAAGAAGCGTCTGTAGTCGGACGTGGCTCGGCCAACGCGCGGGCCGACTTTCTGATCTGGCGGTCAGCCCAGGACAAGGCCGATCAGCGTCGCGCGTTCATCGTGATCGAGTGCAAATCCGACAACGTCACCATCACGCCCGAGGATTATGCACAAGGCGAAAACTACGCGCAGCGCGAGCACGCTCAGTTCTTCGTCACGCACAACAGCCGCGAAACGCGCTTCTGGCGTGTCCTCTCCGACCGACGCCCCGGCAATCTGCAGGAAATCGAGAACATCCCGCACGCGGATGCCTCCGATGCCGACATCAAGAAGCTTCTTGAGCGACTGAAGACGTTCAAAGAGGACGAGTTCGCCGACCTCCTTCGGCAATGTCACAATGTCATCCGCAACCGGGAGCACCTCGACCCGGCAGCGGCGTTCGACGAGATCGCCAAGGTGCTCTTCGTCAAGACCTACGTCGAACGAGAGATGAAGAAAAAGCGTCGGAGGAAGAATATCTTCAGCGTCGAGTTTCTCGACGAGCAGATTGGCAAAAACCCGATCGACACGCTGTTTCAGGAAACGAAATCTGCGTTCGCCGCCGATCAGATCTTCGCCGACGACGACCGCATCAACCTCAAGTACGACACCGCCCGCGAGATCGTCCGTTGCCTCGAAGTCTACAACCTCTCCGATACCAGCGAAGATGTGAAGGGCATCGCCTTCGAGCGCTTCCTCGGGCGCACCTTCCGAGGCGAGATCGGCCAGTTCTTCACCCCCCGTCCCGTCGTGGAGTTCATGATCCGTATGGTCGACCCCAAGGAGGGCGAAGTCATCTGCGACCCCGCCAGCGGCTCCGGCGGCTTCCTCATCCGCTTCTTCGAGATCGTCCGCGAACAGATCCTCCGCGACATCAACCGCGAGTACACCGACTTCGTCGAATCGCTCGAAAAGAAGAAGTTGACCGAAGCAAAGCGGGCCGAACTGCTCCGCGAGAAGGACGAAGAGCGCCGCGACGCCATCGACCAACGCACCGAGGGGACCCGACTCTGGCACCTCGCCAACCGCTGCATCTACGGCTGCGATGCCAACGATCGCATGGCACGCACCAGCAAGATGAACATGATCATGCACGGCGACGGCCACGGCGGCGTCCATCACCACAACGGCTTCATCAACGTCAACGGCATCTTCGAGGGACGCTTCGACATCATCCTCACCAACCCGCCCTTCGGCTCGAACGTCGAGCCCACCGACCGCATCACCGAGGGCGACCTCCGCACAACCAAGGATCAGCAGCGACGCTACACCGAGGCCTACGGCGAGTCCTACACCGAATCCCAGGAGCGCATCCGCAAGGCCCTGAACGCTTGCGCGCCCATCGCTTCCCTCTTCGAAATCCCCAAGCGCGCCGGTAGTTCCCGCAAGCTCGGCAAGATCAAGACCGAAATCCTGTTCATCGAGCGCTGCCTGAACCTCCTCAAGCCCGGCGGCCGCCTCGGCGTCGTCCTCCCCGAAGGCATCTTCAACAACCCCTCTCTCCAGTATGTCCGCGAGTTCACCGAAGACCGTGCACGCATCCTCGCCGTCGTCAGTCTCCCCCAGGACGCGTTCAGCGCGGCGGGCGCATCCGTCAAGGCATCGCTCCTCTTCCTCCAGAAGTTCACCGAAGAGCAGGCCCTCGAATACGACGCGATCCGCGATGAGGCACTGACCGAGGTCGAAAACAAGTACGCACCGGAGATCGAAGCGGAAACCGACCGCCTCGAATCTGAGATCGAGGCCGCGAAGAAGGCCAAAGACGCCGACCGGCGCAAGGCCGCACAGGCCGAACTCAAGGCGTTCATCAAGCGCATCGAGGACCAGAAAACCGCCGAAGCCCGCGAACTCCTGCGCGAGCGCTTCAACTACCCGGTGTTCCTCTACGACGCGGAGCGCGTCGGCATCAGCGCGACCGGCGAACAGGATGTGTGCGAACTGCACCACGACCCCGTGCTCGGTCTGCCCGCTGGAATGACCGAGGCCGAGACCGCGCTCGAACTCTACCGCAGGTTTCGCGAGGATCCGGCATCGTTCGCCGCCGCGGAGGCCGGCGCGTGACCGCGCTTGCCCTCCCCAAAGCATTCGTCGTTCAGTGGAGCCAGATGGATCGCTGGAGTGTGGATTCGTTCCGCACCATTGGTTGGCGTTGGCCCGCCGCAGTGATGCGCCCGCTCGGCGAAGCGCTGAAATTACGCCGGGACGAGGTTGATCGCGACCTGCCGAAAGACGAGGTTCCGATCATCGAGAAGATCAGTTTCGGTGGCGTCATCACGGTAACCGACGCTGACGCTCGCCGCGGTTACAAGGGACGACTGTTTTGGGCATCGCCGGGCGAATTGGTCTACTCCAAGATCCGAGTCAAGCAGGGGTCACTCGCGGTCGTACCCAGTGAGATCGAGGCGCTGGCGGTTAGCACTGAGTACCCGGTGTACCGAATTGAACCGACGATTGCCGACGGCCGGTACATCGAGCTAGTGGTCCGCAGCGAACCATTCAAGCAGCTCCTCGATGGACTGTCGCACGGCGGGTCTACCAAAACGCGCATCCCTCCAGACGAGTTTGCACGGCTGGTTGTCCCGCTCCCCCCACTCCAGACCCAACGAGCCATCGTCGCCGCCTTCGACCGCTCGCGCGACGAGGTCGCCCGCCTCCGAGCCGAAGCCGACAAGCTCGAAGCGGAAGCCGAAGTCGAATTCCTCAAAGCCCTTGGTTTGAAGCCGCCCGCCCAGACCGCACCGGCCAAGGTCTTTGCGATGCCGTGGAGCGAGATGAAGCGATGGTCCGTGACATACGGCCAGGCTATTGGGACTGGTACAGATCTTTCACACTCAAAGTACCCACTCGGCCTTTTGGCGGATCATCTCGTAAAGATCCAGTATGGCACCAGCGAGAAGGCAAATATGTCGGGCCGCGGCTTGCCGGTGCTGCGAATCAACAACATCAAGAACGGTCGTATTGACACGGCGGACTTAAAGCACGTCTCGCTGGCCGCGAAGACTGCCAACTCGCTCAAACTTGCCGTCGGTGATGTGGTCGTAATTAGAACAAGCGGAAGTCGCGATCTCGTCGGGACCTGCGCGCCATTCGAGGATGATTCTGAATTCGTCTTCGCGTCCTATCTCATCCGGATGAGATTCAATACTTCGACCATGGACCCTAGATTTGCATCCCACTTCCTCAACTGCCCTCTCGGGCGACAGCAGGTTGACGCCCTCAGCAGGCACATCATGCAGAACAACATCAATAGCGAGGAACTGCGGAGCATAGAGATACCAATTCCGCCAATTCACGCTCAGCGCGAGATCGTTCAGAAGATAGTCAAAGGCCGCACGAATGCGGACGAGTTGCGAGCAAAAGCTCGTGAGCGAGAGAAAGACGCAAACGCCGAGTTAGAGGAAATGATCCTCGGCACCCGCCCCGTCCCGAAGTAACCACAAAGCCCCTGCGACCGCAGAAAAGTTCCTAGGACCACGTCCACGCCAAGCCCACGAAAAACCCCGGCTCGCGCCGGGGCTGATCGGTTCATACGAAATCGCTCGGCTCAGCTGTGCGCCTTCGCCGGGAGCACCGGCTGGCGACCCACCGAGTAGTACGCGAAGCCGTGCTGGGCCATCTGCTCGCGCTTGTACAGGTTCCGGCCGTCGAAGATCACCGGCCCGTTGAGCATGGCCTTGATCTTGCCGAAGTCCGGCTGCTTGAACTCGTCCCAGTCGGTCGAGATCACCAGCGCGTCGGCGCCCTTCAGCGTCTCGTAGAGGTCGTCCACGATGGTGAACTTGCCGGGGTTCTCCTTCTCCACGTTGGCCGAGGCGACCGGGTCGAAGCCGCGGCAGGTCGCGCCCGCTTCGGTCGCCCACTTCATCATGTCGACGGCCGGCGCCTCGCGGATGTCGTCGGTCTGCGGCTTGAACGCCATGCCCCAGAAGGCGATGGTCTTGCCGGCGAGCCCGCCCTCGCCTTCGAAGTGGCCCTCGATCTTCTCGAAGAACCGCTTGCGCTGGCGCTGGTTCACATCGTGCACCGCCTGGCTGAGCTGCGTGTTCACGCCGCTCTCGTCGCCCATCATGATGCAGGCGAGCGTGTCCTTGGGGAAGCACGAGCCGCCGTAGCCGAGGCCGGGGTACAGGAACTTGTTGCCGATGCGGCTGTCCGAGCACATGCCCTCGCGCACGCGATTGATGTTCGCGCCGTAGGCCTCGCAGAGGTTGGCCATCTCGTTGATGAAGCTGATCTTTGTCGCGAGGAAGTTGTTCGAGGCGTACTTGACCATCTCGGCCGAGACCACGTCCATCACGAAGATCGGGTGGCCCTGTCGCACGAACGGCTCGTACAGGTCACGCATCAGCTCGCCGGTGCGCTCGTCGTCCACACCGACCACGACGCGGTCCGGGCGGTTGAAGTCGTCGATCGCGGCGCCCTCTTTGAGGAACTCGGGGTTGTCGGCGACCGAGAACGGAATGTCCGGGCCGACGATCGCGCGGATCCGGTCGCGGACCTTGTGGGTCGTGCCGACCGGGACGGTCGATTTCACGACCACGACCTTCGGCACCTGGTTGGGGCCGAGCTCCTTCATGACGTGGGCGATGTCGTCCGCGGCGGACCAGACGTAGCTCATGTTGGTCTTGCCGTCGGGGCCGGTGGGGGTGCCGACGCAGATGAAGACCATCTGGGCGTCGCGGTAGGCGCTGGCCTTGTCGGTGGTGAAGTGCAGGCGACCGGCGTTGACGTTCTTCTTCATGAGCTCGGTCAGGCCGGGCTCGTAGATCGGGCAGCCGCCGTCGTTGAGCACCTGAATCTTGCGCTCGTCGATGTCGAAGCAGATCACGTCGTTGCCGGTGTTACTGAAGCAGACGCCGGTGACAAGGCCGACGTATCCGGTTCCGATCATGGTCAGACGCATGGGTTCTCTCCTGCGGGGGCGGGCGGTGCCGCTCATCGGTGGCCTCGGGTGAGGCCGGGGTTCTCGGTGGGCGGGCGGATCGGGGCCCGAGATCTGGTTCTTCGTCCTGACGGCCTCGGCACTTGGCTCCGACCGCCGCATTCGCGGCCCGTATCCGGCTCGTCGTGCCGGCCGAGTTCTCGGACCCGGCTGATTGGTGCGGCCGCGGAACGGGGCGGACAGTGTACCGCTACGAAGCGGGCCCGGTCCGCGTTCAGCGGCGTTTCCGATCGGCTCTCACAATTCCTTGGCAAAGCAGCGCACGATCGCGATCTCGCGGAACCCCATCGCCCGGTGGGCAGCGGCGCTGGCCTCGTTCTCCAGTTCCGCATCGGAGGCGATCTCGGTGCAGCCGCGCTCTTTGGCCCAGTCCTCGGCCCGGGTAATGAGCAGTCTGCCCACGCCCGTGCCTCGGGCGGCCGCGACGACCATCCAGCCCTCGATGAAGCCGACCGGATCGGAGCGACAGCCCTCGGCGAACCGTCGGAGCGAAACCTCGACGAACCCGATGACCTCGTCCCGTTCGTCGGCCGGGTGTGCGATGAACACGGCGTACGGCAGGCCGCGCGTTCGCCCGTCGGACAGGATCTGCGCCGCCTCGGACCGTGAGTCGGCCTCGTCGGTCGTCCCGTACAGATCGTCTCGGAGCGCCCGCCAACGCTCGGCGACCGTGTCACTCGGGTCGGTAAGTTGGCGGATCACCGGTGGTCGTCGGGTTGGCTCGGATTCGGTGGCCACGCGATCAGTAGTTCGGCGTCGGGGCTCGGTAGTGCGACATGTCGATGGTCTTGAACCAGTCGATGGTCTGCTTCAAACCCTCGCGGAGTTCGACGGTCGGCTCCCAGCCGAGGCGTTCGCGGGCGATCGTGATATCCGGCTGGCGGCGCTGGGGATCGTCCTGCGGGGCGGGGCCGTACTGGATCTGGCTCGAGGAGCCCGACAGTTCGATCACGAGTTCGGCGAGCTGCTTGATCGTGAACTCGCCGGGGTTGCCGATGTTCACCGGGCCGATGAAGCCTTCCTCGTTGTTCATCATGCGGATGATGGCTTCGACGAGGTCGTCGCGGTAGCAGAACGAACGGGTCTGATCTCCCTCGCCGTAGATCGTGATGGGCTGGTTGGCGAGGGCCTGGCGGATGAAGTTGGAGACCACGCGCCCGTCGTAGGGGTGCATGCGCGGGCCGTAGGTGTTGAAGATGCGGACGATCCGAACATCCACGCCGTGGAGGCGGTGGTAGTCGGCGAAAAGCGTTTCGGCGGCCCTTTTGCCCTCGTCGTAGCAGGCGCGGGGGCCGAGGGTGTTGACCGAGCCTTTGTAGGACTCGGGCTGGGGGTGGACTTCGGGGTCGCCGTAGATCTCGCTGGTGGAGGCCTGGAGGATCTTGGCGCGGCATCGCTTGGCCATGCCGAGCATGTTGATCGCGCCCATGACCGAGGTCTTCATGGTCTTGATGGGGTTGTACTGGTAGTGACCGGGGGCCGCGGGGCAGGCGAGGTTGTAGATTTCGTCGACCTCAAGCCAGATTGGCAGCGTGATATCGTGGCGGATCAGCTCGAAGTTGTGCCGGTCGAGCAGATGGTCGACGTTGGCCTTCTGGCTGGTAAAGAAGTTATCGAGGCAGATGATGTCGTGGCCCTGGTCGCAGAGGCGTTCGCAGAGGTGGGAGCCGAGGAAGCCGGCGCCGCCGGTGACGAGGATGCGCTTGATCTGGGACACGATTGCGGCCTCCGGTGCCGGTCTGATCGACGCCGCGGGCGTCGAGTCGGGGTTCAAAGCTCAGGATCGAGCATGGTAACGACGGGGCAATCGCTTCGGTTGATGGTTGGTTCGGTCGCTGATTGAGGTCGCAAGGCGGCCGCCCAGCGGCGTGTTGAGAAGTCGAGGCGCGAGGATTCAGAAAACGCGGATTCCGGTGGCTCCGGGGGCGATTTCGGCCGATCTGAACGGTTCGGCCCGTGTGGGCGTAGAGCATCTCGGTGGTCCGGTGGACGCTGGTTCGCCGGGGCCGGTAGTCTGCCCGACCTTCAGTTCGCCCATTTCGCTTATTGCTCAAGGACTTCACGGAAATGACCCAGACCAGGCGTGCGTTGATCACCGGAATCACCGGTCAGGACGGCAGTTACCTCGCGGAGTTTTTGCTGGGCAAGGGCTACGAGGTGCATGGGCTGATCCGCCGTTCGAGTTCGTTCAATACAGAGCGGCTGGACCACATCTACAAGGATCCGCATGTGCAGGGCGTGAAGATGAAGCTGCATTATGCGGACCTGTGCGATGCGTCCTCGCTGCAGAAGATCCTCGACGAGACCAAGCCGCACGAGGTGTACAACCTCGGGGCCCAGAGCCACGTGCGCGTGAGTTTCGACATGCCGATCTTCACGTCGGACACGGTCGCCATGGGCGCGCTGCGAATGCTCGAAAGCATCCGCGACTACCAGGAGCGGACCGGCGAGCAGGTCCGGTACTACCAGGCGAGTTCGTCGGAGCAGTTCGGCAAGGTGGTGGAGTCGCCCCAGAAGGAGACGACGCCGTTTTACCCGCGTTCTCCCTACGCCTGCGCGAAGGTGATGGCGCACTGGATGACGGTGAACTATCGCGAGAGTTACGGCATGCACGCCTCGTGCGGCATCCTGTTCAACCACGAGTCGCCCCGGCGCGGCGAGACGTTCGTGACGCGTAAGATCACGCGTGCGGCGGGGCGGATCAAGCTCGGTCTGCAGGACAAGCTCTTCATGGGCAACCTCGACTCGAAGCGCGACTGGGGCTTCGCGGGCGACTATGTGAAGATGATGTGGATGATGCTCCAGCAGGACGAGCCGGATGACTATGTCATCGCGACGGGCAAGACGATCTCGGTGCGTGAGTTCGCGGAGATGGCGTTCAACCATCTCGGGCTGGATTTCGACGACTACTACGAGATGGACCCGCGCTACATGCGTCCGGCGGAGGTCGATCTGCTGTTGGGTGACCCCAGCAAGGCCAAGAAGAAGCTCGGCTGGGAGCCGACGACGAGCGTCGAGGAACTGGCGGTGATGATGGTCGAGGCCGACCTGAAGCTCGCCGAACGCGAGAAGACGCTGATCGACGCGGGACACATGAAGCCGGACTTCGCGGTGCACGATCAATAAGCAACTCGCGGATGTCGGAAGGGGAGCAATCGCGATGTCGATTTCGGACTGGTCGGGCAAGAAGGTGATCGTGACCGGCGGCGCCGGGTTCCTCGGTGGCTTCGTCTGTCGCAAGCTGCGCGAGCGGGGCGTGAAGGAAGCGGACATCTTCGTGCCGCGGCGCAAGGACTTTGACCTGACCGAGCTGTCGGCGGTGCGCCGGATGTACGACGGTGCGTTCGCCGGCGAGCCGACGGATGTGGTGATCCATCTGGCGGCGGAGGTCGGCGGCATCGGGGCGAACCAGGCGAACCCCGGACGCTATTTCTATGCGAACATGGCGATGGCCCTGCACCTGATCGAGGAGTTCCGCGCGCGGGGCTTTCACGAGCGGGACGAGAGCGTGTTCCTGCAGACGGGGACGATCTGCGCGTACCCGAAGTTCGCGCCGATCCCGTTCAAGGAAGAGGATATCTGGAACGGGTACCCGGAGGAGACCAACGCGCCCTACGGCGTCGCGAAAAAGGCGGCGTGGCAGATGCTCGACGCGTACCGCCTGCAGTACGGCATGCGTTCTTCGTACGTGCTGCCGGTGAACCTGTACGGGCCGAATGACAACTTCGATCTGTTCTCATCGCACGTGATCCCAGCTCTGATCCGCAAGTGTGTGGAGGCGCAGGACCGCAGCGACGACCACATCGTGTGCTGGGGCACGGGCAGCGCGAGCCGCGAGTTCCTCTATGTGGAGGATGCCGCCGAGGGCATCGTTCGCGCGACCGAGGTGATGGACGAGCCGACCCCGATCAACCTCGGCGCGAGCTTTGAGATCACGATCAAGGATCTGGTCGAGCTCATCGTCCGCCTGACGGGATTCGAAGGCGAGATCCGCTGGGACACCACTAAGCCCGACGGCCAGCCGCGGCGGAAGTTGGATACCGCTCGGGCGAACGAGCTGCTCGGCTGGAAGTCTCGGGTGTCGTTTGAAGACGGCCTGAAGCGAACGATCGAGTGGTTCCGCGAGCACCACGAGTCACGCCAGACGGCGGGGGCCTGAGGGCGCCGGGCCCGGAGCGATCATGCGCGTGCTGCTGATCAACCAGGTGTACTACCCTGATGTGGCTGCGACGGCGCAGCACGCCGACGATCTGGCTCGGCACCTGGTGCGTGCCGGTCACGACGTACACGTGATCGCTTCGCGCTCGATTTACGGAAGCAAGGGCGCCACCCTATCCAAGCACGAGGAGGTCGACGGGGTCAGCGTGCATCGCGTCGGCCGGAGCATCTTCGGGAAGGCTGGTATCGCGGCGCGTGCGGCGGATTTCGCGGTGTTCTACGTGCTGGCGATGTTCAAGGCGCTGACGCTCAAACGGTTCGATGTGGCGGTCTGCTTCACGACGCCGCCGTTCATCTCGCTGGTCGGTTGGGTGCTGCGCACCCTGCGCGGCACGAAGTTCGTTTATTGGGTGATGGATATGTACCCGGACGTGCCGGTGGTGTGCGGGGTGATGAAAGAGGGGGCGCTGAGCACGCGGTTCTTCGAGGCGGTGGATCGGTTCTGCCTGAGGAGGGCGGACCGGGTGGTCGTGCTCGGGCGGTGTATGCGAGAACGGGTGCTGGCGAAGGGCGCGGACCCGGAAAAGATCGAGCACATCGGGGTGTGGTCGGACCAGAGTGAGGTCAAGCCGATCGGGCGTGAACACAACGAGTACACCGAGCGGTGGGGGCTGGATGGGAAGTTCGTCGTCATGTACTCGGGCAACTTCGGGCTCGCGCACGATGTGCGGACGATGCTCGAAGCGGCGGAGCGGTTGGAGTCCGACGATCGGTTCCGGTTCCTTTTCGTCGGTGGCGGCAAGAAGAAGGCGGAGGTTGAGGCGTTCGTCCAGGATCGTGGGCTCACCAACGCGGTTGTCGATGGCTACCAGCCACGGGAGAGGCTGGACCATTCGCTGAGCTGCCCGGATGTGCACCTGGCGACGATGATTCCGGGAGCCGAGGGGCTCATCGTGCCGTGCAAGCTGTTCGGGATCATGGCGGCGGGGCGCCCGACGGTGTTTATCGGGAGCCCGAAGAGCGAGCTCGCGCTCGTGCTGCGCGAGAACGGGTGCGGCGAGGTGGTGGAGCCGGGCGAGGTTGAGACGTTGGTGGAGGTGCTCCGGGCATTGGCCGATGACCCCGGCAGGGTGCGTTCGATGGGTGAGCGGGCGCGGGCGGCGTTGTCGGACGCATACGGCCGGGAGACGGCCTGTGAGGCATGGCGTCGGCTGCTCGAGGGAGTTGCCGGCGAAACACCGATTGCGGGAGAGGCCGAGCCGGAAGGCGTGCGGGCGCGGGGGGAGTCGGCGTGAGCGAGCAATCCGGCGCGAAGCGCCGCTCGAACATCGAGATTCTGATTCCGACCTTCAACGAGTCGGCGAACCTGGCGCACGCGCTTGCGAGCGTGTGCGATTGGGCGGATGTGGTTCGGGTCGTCGACTCCGAGTCGACGGATGACACCCGGGAGATCGCCGAGCGGTACGGAGCGGAGGTCGTGATCCAGCCGTGGCTGGGGTACGCGAAGCAGAAGAACTGGGCGCTCGAGAACCTGCCCTGGCGGGCCGACTGGATCTTCATCCTGGACGCCGACGAGGTGATTCAGCCGGGGCTGCGGGATGAGCTGATCGCGGTGGCGTCGCGGCCGGTGGATGACATCGAGCAAGCCGGCTTCTACATCAACCGGTACTTCATCTTCATGGGGCGCCGGATCCGGCACTGCGGGTACTACCCGAGTTGGAACCTGCGCTTCTTCAAGCGTGGCAAGGCGCGCTACGAAGAACGCGAAGTGCACGAACACATGATGCTCGATGGCCCGAGCGGCAAGCTCAAGGGCCACATGGAGCACTACGATCGACGCGGGCTCGAGCACTTCATCGCGAAGCACAACCGGTACTCCACGCTCGAGGCCCGGGAACTGGTGCGCGGCGCGTCGCACGAGGGGATGCTGCCGGCGGACCAGCTGGAGCCGGGCATCCGGCTGCGTCGCTGGTTGAAGTACAACGTGTTGCCTCGGCTGCCGCTGCTCGGGGTGTGGCGGTTTGTGTACATGTACTTCATCCGTTTCGGATTCCTGGATGGCGTGGCCGGGTTCCGGTTCAGCATGCTCCTCGGCACATACGACTTCTTCATCGCGATCAAGATCCGTGAGCTCCGGCAGCTCGAGAAGGAGCAGCTTGAGCAGGCGCTGGCGCACCCGGCGCAGGGGTCAGCGCTCGCGAAGGCGGAGGGCTCCGAGGGTGCGATGCGCGTGGACGCGGTTGCGACGGCGTCCGCCGACACCGAAAGCGACGGTTCGGATGGCGCGCCGCTTGTCGGTTCGGGCGGCGGGGTTTCCCCGGCGGTGAGCGCGACCCGCGACGAGCAGCGGCGCGAGTTCGTCGGCGGTGACGCGCCGGCGTATCCCAGCCCGCCCGTGAGCGTGATCATCCTCTGTTACAACGAAGAAGTGAACATCCGCGAGTGTCTGGAAAGCTGCGCGTGGTGCGACGATGTTCATGTGCTCGACAGCGGGAGCACCGACCGGACCGTGGAGATCGCCCGGGAGATGGGCGCCAAGGTCTCGGTGAACCCGTTCAGATCGTTCGGCCAGCAGCGGAACTGGGCGATCGACAACATCGAGACGAAGCATCGCTGGCACTTCCATCTGGAC
>JANSXG010000228.1 GCA_024743075.1 bacterium
CGTCATGACGCTCAAGGATCGCGGCTTCGAGAACCTGATCATCGGACAGGAAGTCTCGGTCCGCTTCCCGGAAGACGGGTGCCTGCTCCACGTGCTGGTCTGGGGGCTCACGCCTGATCTCGCCGAGCAGATCAACAAGTACAACCTGCGCGGCGACGTGTACGCCTTCGCGGACTGGCTGCGCATTCATCAGTTGCCGCACTCGTTCGCTCACCCGCTGTACGTGCAGAACGGCAAACTCACCGAGTGGCACCTCGAGCGGGCGGTGCTGCTGTTCAAGGGCTGGGAGACGCTCAACGGCGCGCACAGCGTGTCGCATCGGTCCGTGATCGAGCGGTACATGAAGACGCTCACGCCCGCGAAGACGCAGGCACTCGAGAAGAAGCACGGACTGCGATCGTACTGGTCGCGCCCGTGGGTGAAGTCGGTCAGCGCGGGCTCCGACGATCACGCGCTGCTCAATGTTGGTCGCACATGGACGGGCATCCGGCACGAATCGGGTCGCAAACTCACCACGCTTGAGCGCGAGGGCGGTCCGGTCGCCACCGAAGAGTTCCTGCGTCGGCTCATGCTCGCGCAGGGCGTGGTCGGCGGCGTGGGCGGCCATGCCTCGCTGCTCGCGCACCAGCTCTCGACCGTCACCGCGAACTGGGCCGCGCGGCGCGTCTCCGAGCGCGGCTCCGTGCGGAGTCAGTACATTACGGCGAAGCTCGTTCGGTTCGCCGGCATCGACATGCCCAGGCCGACCAAAGTCCGGCTGCTCGCCTCGGAAGCCAAACGCCGCACCGTGGGGCGTCTTGCCGGCAAACGGTCCCGCTCGCTCCCGCTGCTGGACTCGCTCAGAGCAGAACTCGGCCCGGTGCTCGATCGCTTCCCGGACCTCAAGGCGAACCTCGATCCCTCGACATGGGCATCCGGAGCACCCGTCAGCAACCACGATCGCATGGCCGACTTCGCCGACGAACTCGGTGCGGCGCTCATCCGCAGCCTGCGCAGCGGCACGCTTGGCGCCATCGGCAGCGGCGACCGGCGCGAAGTCATCGACCACGCCCTCAGTTACCTTCTGGTGCAGCTCGCGCAGGTCCCGTACCTGTTCTCGCTGTTCCATCAGAACAAGGAGCGCGACATGCTCGAACGACTCGAACACTCGACCTCGACCCCCGGCGACGGCGCGAGCCCGCTCGATCGACCGCTGAAGGTCCTGCAGTTCACCGACACGCTCGGCGACGTCAACGGCGTCTCCCGCTTCATCCAGAATGTCGCGAAACTCGCCCACGAGTCGGGGCGCGATCTCACGGTTGTCACCTCGACCCGCTTCGAGGTGCCGGACTATCCGAACATCAAGAACTTCGAACCCGTCATCGCCATGCCGATGCCGAAGTACGAGCAGCTCGACACGGTCGTGCCGCCGTTCATGAAGATGCTTCGCTGGGCCGAGCAGCAGCGCCCTGATGTGATCCATGTCTCGACGCCCGGCGGCGTGGGGGTGATCGGGTTCATCGCCGCCAAGATGCTGCGGGTGCCATTGGTCGGCACCTACCACACGGACTTCCCGAGTTACGTCGACAAACTGTTCGACGACCACGGCTTCACCAAGGCTACCGAGTGGTATATGCGCTTCTTCTACAAGACCTTCTCGCGCGTCTTCAGCCGCTCGGAGCAGTTCAACGAGGAGATGCACCGCGTCGGCATCAACGCCGAGAAGATGGTGACGCTGGCCTCGGGGATCGACACCAGCGACTTCGGCCATCGGTACGAGGACCGCTCGATCTGGCAGCGCCTGGGTATCGATCCCGACGGCGTCGACCCGTCAAAGCGGTTGAAAGTCCTGTACGTCGGACGCGTCAGCGTCGAGAAGAACCTGCCGATCGTCACGCAGTTCTGGAAGCGTGTCCGCTCGCAGTGTGAGAGCCGCGGCATCCACGCCGACCTGATCGTGATCGGCGACGGGCCGTATCGAAAGCAGATGGAGCAGGCCCTGCGTCACCACGGCGCCCACTTCCTCGGCTTCCGCAAGGGCGAGGAACTCGCCACGCTCTACGCGTCGTCGGATCTGTTCGTCTTCCCGTCGCTCACCGATACGCTGGGTCAGGCGGTGATGGAAGCCCAGGCCTCAGCGCTCCCCGCGCTCGTCAGCGATCAGGGCGGCCCGATGTCCATCGTCCGCGACGGTGAGTCCGGGTTCGTCCTCCCCGGCGCGTCGACCGATCTCTGGGTGAACGCGATGCTGGAACTGCTCACCGACGACGAGAAGCGGGCGCGGTTCAGCGCCGGCGCGATCGAGGCGATGAACGGTCGCGATATCCGCGACTCGTTCGAGCACTACTGGAGCGTGCACGAAGAGGTCCGTCGGGAAAAGCTTGCTTCCATCGGCGTTGTGCCCGGGACGGAGCCAGCCGCAGCGGAGCCGCCCCGGGCCTCGATTCCCGCGCCGGATCGCGAGTCCGAGACGGTTGGCGCCGAGTGACTCGTTCGCCACTCGGACCGGGTACGCTCTGGCAATGCACGCCTACATTTTCGACATCGACGGCACGCTCGCCCGCTCCAACGACCTTGACGAGCGCCTGTTCGCCCGGGCGATCGAAGAGGTGCTCGGTGTGAAGGGCATCTCGACCGACTGGGCGAGTTACTCCGAGACCACCGACGAGGCGATCACGCGGGAACTGATCGATATGCATCGCGCCTCTAAGGACGCCGACGCGCTGGTTGCTTCCACCCGGTCCCGCTTCATCGAGATGGTGCGAGCGGACCTTGCCGACCTGCAGCGGACGATCACACCGGTTGCCGGTGTGCCGCAGGTGCTGGATCTGCTCGCTGATCGCGAGGGGGCCTCGGTCGCGATGGCGACCGGTGGCTGGCCGGAGAGCGCGAAGCTCAAACTGGAAACGGTGGGCGTGGACTACAACCGGCACCACCTGAGTACCTGCGCCGATCACCCGCATCGGTACGCGATCATCCAGCATGCTCTGGCACGCATCGGTCGCGGGATCGACGGCGCGGTCTACTTCGGCGACGGAATCTGGGATGCACGCGCGTCCAGGCGGCTGGGCATCGGATTCGTCGGCATCGCGGCAGAACCCGGCAAGCGGGAGCGGCTGGAAGCCGAAGGCGTGACGGTCATCCTCGATGGATTCGGCGATATCGGTGAGGTGGTCGACGCAGCGGAGCGCGCGCTGTCGATCGCTTCAGCGTGAGCGCCGGGCCCGGAAGAACGAACGGAGCAGCGCTGCGGACTCGCTGGCGAGCACGCCCGTGATCGGTGTCACGCGGTGGTTCAGGCGCGGGTCCTCGGTCAGCCGGTACAGCGAGCCGGACGCCCCGGCCTTCGGGTCGGTGGCGCCGTAGACGACACGCCCCACACGCGCGTTCACGATCAGCCCGGCGCACATGGCGCACGGTTCGAGCGTCACGACGAGGGTGCAACGGTTCAGTCGCCAGTCACCGA
>JANSXG010000048.1 GCA_024743075.1 bacterium
CCCTTCGACGCGCCCGGAGGATGTCGAGGCCGAAGCCGAGGACGAGCGCGTGCAGATGTTCGAAACCCTTGATGCGCCCATGCCGTCGTTGGAGGGAGCCTTTGGACCGAGGGCCGCTCCGGTTCCGACGGTCGGCCAGATGATGCTCGAGACGCGGGATCGGCTATCCCGTCCGATGCGGGGGGTCGTCATCCTGATTCCGCGTCTGCCGAAGGAACTTCGGCTGCTGCCCTGACCAGTTCGGGTGATACATTTTGCCAGAACGCCAGAATAGTGTTTCCGAACGAAAGGCTAAGTGGTTTCCCTCTATTTCTGTGGTAGGTTGTCGGCTGAGAACTATCCGGGATCGGTGGTTCGTGTAGATCCAGCGTTCGCCCGGAATGCAGAGCGCCGTCGGCCGACCAGCGTCGGCGCGGGAGGAGACTCAAAGATGAGATTCGAAAGAAATGCCGCGATCATCGCGGCGGCGATCGGCATGGCCGGGGCGACCGCTTCGGCGCAGGTCGTGACCTACCACGAGGGCTTTGAAGCTGCCGGTTGGACCGCTGGAAGCGGCGTCGCCGGAACCGATGGCTGGAACAACTACAACGGCTCTGACATCGTTCAGGTCGCGTCGGGCACGAACGGCATCACGTCGTTCTCGGGTGGCAACCACGCGACGCTGACGAACCTGTCCATGCAGAACAACGTGTTCGGCACCCCCACCCTCGGGGCGGTTGGTGCGTTCACTCGCTACGGCGGGTACAGCAGCAGTTTCGGCACGGGGTTCACAACTTCCGCCTCGATCTACCTTGACCCGACTTCCTGGACGAACGGCCAGGGCTTCGACTACAGCAGCGCGGTTAGCAACCAATCCGGCGGCCACCTGCGCGACTTCATCTGGCATGTCGGCATGGTTGACGGCGCTCTGCTCGTGAACGGTTCGAACAACTCCGACTGGTCGTTTAACGCGTGGAAGATTGAGAACGAGAACGGCGGGAACAACTACGAGGTCAGCAGCGCGGGCTGGTACACGCTTCAGCAGCAGTTCGTGGACGATGGCGGGACGCTGTCGGTCATCTTCTCGCTCCTTGATGCGGGCGGCGGCGAACTGTTCTCGTTCACTCGCACGACCACGGATGACATCGCCACAACCGTCGGCGGCAACCGCTATGGCTGGTTTACCTATGCCAACATCGACGGCCTCGCGATTGACGACGTGCAGGTCGCCTATACGGTTATCCCTCTTCCCGGTGCCGCCGGCATGGCGCTCGCGGGCATGGGCATGATCGGTTTGCGTCGGCGCCGCTAAGGCACTCGGCGCGGTTTCCTCGGAATCATGGCGCACCGGCCTCACTTGGCCGGTGCGTTTTCTTTTGCCGAGTCGGCCGGGGGATTTCCCTGAATTGTGAGGGTAGGGGCTTGATCCTGTCTGAAAGGCGTGTATCGTTTAGGTCGTGCGTCTGGTAAACCGTTTTACCGGGCGGTTCGGGACCAGTGAGGAGACGAACTGTGAAGACGAGCCTGCTGCTTGGCGTTGGAACCGTCCTCGGTCTGGGGTGTGGGAGCGCCGTGGCCGGAACATACGCCGACTTCGACGACGACATCTTTGATACCGGTGTCCAGAACCTCGACATCCGGTCGGTGACGGTCACCAACGACGACACCTGGGTTTACTTTGCCATCCAGACCGACGCCGATCTCGATGCGACGGTCTGGGGCAAGTACATGGTCGCGCTGGATACCCGGGCCGGTGGATCGGACAGCAACGGCTGGAACCGTACCAACATCAACCACAACGCCGACAACGACTTCTGGATCGGCTCGTGGGCTGATGACGGCGGCTCGGGTGCCGGCGCCAATCTCTTCGAATACAACAGCGGCTGGTCTGAGATCGACGCGACCTACACCGGGAACGGCCTGGTCTCGGCGTCCGACGCGGATCATGCCTCAGGCATCCAGCGTCTGGCCGTGAAGATCTCGGCACTCGGGCTTTCCATCGGCGACACCTTCGGATTTGATGTCATGAGTTCCGGAGGCGGCGATGGGGATTCGGGCATCGATCATCTGTCGGTGCAAGGCCTGGCGACGGACTGGTGGACCAACCCGTCAAGCGCCGGCTCGTACCTCCAGTACACGCTGCAGAGCACGGTAATCCCGCTCCCTTCGGGCGCGGGCCTGGCGCTTGCGGGCATGGGCCTGATCGGCCTGCGTCGTCGTCGCTGAACGGCTCGATTTTCCTCGAATCACGACCCCGAAGAACGCTGGCTCCTGGCCGGCGTTTTTCATTGCGCCGATCAGTACGCCCGCTGCAGTTCGGCGCCGGGGTAGTAGTGCATCAGGATCTCGTCGGCGGTCTTGCCGCGCCGGGCCATGCCCTCGGCGCCGAACTGGCTCATGCCGACGCCGTGCCCGAAGCCGCGCCCGGCGAAGAGGAGCTTGTCGCCTTCGCGTCTGGTCGTGAAGTCGCCGCTGTTGATCCGCTGGTCGCGAGTGGGGGAGGCGAGGCCGCTGTCGCCCGCGTGGTTGACGGCCAGGCGGGTGTCCTCGGCGGAGAGCTCCCACCAGCGTCCGCCCTGCTCGATGATGCGGTATCGCTGCGGGCGTCCGAAGTCGTTGAAGGCAACGGGCTCGATTGTGGCGACCTGCTTGATCGTGCGCATGCCCATGCGCCGGCTCTCGGCGAACGCGCGGATGCGCCGGCTGGTCTCCTCGATGTCGCGCTCGACCTCCCAGCGGAACAGGGGGCTGAAATCGTCGACATCGTCGCGAGCGGAGGCCTGGATCGGCGGCACGAGGTTGAACTCGTAGCCCGGACCGGTCGGCCACGTGTCGCGTGCACTGGCGGCGCGGCCCCCGGTCGTGGAACTGTAGTACGCGCGGAGCAGGTGGCCGTTCCAGGTGAGGACGCGCCCGTAGGTCTGCTCGACGGCCTTGAGGGCGGTGGGGTTGGTGGTCGCCCCGCCGTAGACTTGGTCCTGCGTGGTGGACTCCAGATCGAAGTGCGAGCCGATGGAGAGCCGTCGCTGGCGTTCCTGCATGGCGTAACTGCGAGCGGCGATGGCCTGGGCCTTGAAGGTCTCGAGGGCCCAGTTGGGGTAGAGCTCCTTGGCGATCACGCCCGGCAGGTACACCTCGATGGGCAGATGCTCGACCACGTCGATCGACCCGGTGTCGCCGGATCCCGAGCGTCCGTGGAGCCAGAGCGAGCCGGGGAGCTGTTTGCCGTCGAGTTCGAGCATGTCGGCCGAGAGCGAGGTGATGCGCAGGGCGTCTTCGTCCACGCCGCGGGTCGATCGCGGCATGCGGCGGGAGTTGCCCCGCCCGTCGGTGATGCGCCATGCCTCGCGCCCGACGGTGATGGTGACGGGCGTCGGGACGACCTGGCTGGAGGAGCCGAAATCGTCGTCGGCTGGCGAGTTCTGGGCTCGGATGCGCGGGCGGCTGGGGCCGAGGATGTGCACGGTCTCCGGGCCGCCGATGGTGATGAGGGGCTCGCTGCGGGCGATGCGGACGCGGATCAGCGGCTCGCTCTCGTGCCCGACGGTGGCCGGGTTGGCCGGTTCGGTGCCGGGCATGACCGGCCCGGGGGAGACGGGCGTGGCCTTCGATGGGAGGAGCGTGCTGCAGGCCGAGAGGGCGACAAGGGCGGTGATGACCAGCCCGGCGGTGAGCCACACGAGCCGGACCGGCGCCACGCCGTGCCAGCGGGTGGGCTGGATCGCTTGCTCATCTGCCGGAGTGGGGGAGTGGCCGGGCGTCTCGGTCATGGCACCATCATCGTCGATCGGAGGGGGATCCGTCGAGGCGCACAAAAAGCCCCGGGACTCAGGCGTACCGGGGCAGGTCTGCTGCGGCTCGCTTGTGCTCTCAGAAGCTCAGCTCACGCAGGCCGAGGCCGAAGGCCTCGAGGCGCTCCTTCACCTCGTCGAGCGAGGTCGTGCCGAAGTTCTTCACGCCCATGAGCTCGGCCTCGGTGCGTGCGGCGAGGTCGCCGATGGTCTGGATGCCCAGCACCTGCAGCGCCTTGCGGGCGCGGACGGAGAGGCCGAGTTCGGTGACGGACTTGGCGAGCACGCCCTCGTTGCCGCCCTGGCCCTTGACCGACTCGGCGACGCGGGCTCGCATGCGGCGGTGCTGGTCTTCGAGGCCTTGGCCGAGGCGCAGGTTCTTGGCGGCGAGCATCTGCTTGATCTCGATGAGGCTGGCCTCGCCGAAGTTCTTGTAGCCCATCAGTTCCGCCTCGGTGACGCGGAGCAGGTCGCCCAGCGTGCGGATGTTCATCTTCTTGAGGCAGTTGCGGGCGCGGACGGTCAGTTCGAAATCGGTGACCGGGGTGTCGTAGAGGGCGTTGCGCTTGGCGAGATCGCGGTCGTGCTCCTCGTCGATGAACATGTCCTTCGATGCGACAACGTCCTCGTAGAAGAGGCGGGCCCGGGGGTGGTTCGGGTTGGTGTCGAGCACCTGGCGCAGGCACTTCTCGGCCGACCGGTAGTCGCCCTGGTCTTCGTAGAGCACGGCGAGGTTGATCAGCACGTTGACCGGTGCGGGGCGTTGCTCCGATGCCCGCTCGTAGAGCGCGATCGCTTCGTTCTCCTCACCGAGGAGGTCGAGTTCGTAGGCGAGCTTGAAGAGGGCCCGGGCATCGTTCGGTGCGGCGTTAACGGCTTTGCGATAGGCCGCCAGAGCGCCGGCGCGATCGCTGCGCTCGCGACAGGCGTCGCCGTCGCGCAGGTGCTGAGCCGCCGCGGCCGTGTCGCCGGCTGCTTCGCTCGCGCCGATCATGATGTCCATCGGGTCTTGGTTCTGGGCCATGTACGCGTGCTCCCTGGTTCTCGAATCGGGCCCCCGGCCTCGCGGGCCGGGGCGGACGAGAAAAGTCGTGTGTGGTGCGTCGCTCGGCGTCCGGGCAGGAACCGCTTCGCGACGGGATATCGTAGGAAAATCGGGCGGATTCCTCAAATCCAGCGGATCCGTCGGTCCTCAGGAGGGTGACGGGCCCTGCTGGGGGGAGACCGAGGCCGGGTCGTAGCCGGCGAGGTCGTAGCCGCTCTCGGGGTCGGGTAGGGCGCCGCCGAGGCCTGCTTCGTCGGCGTCGTGCTCGCGCAGGATCTTCATGTGCTTCCACTTGCCACCGAGGAAGCGGGCAAAGAAGGCGATCGAAAGGGCGATGATGAACGCCGCCGCGGCGATCCACGGCCCGAGGGAGCCGAGGTCTTCGTGGTAGGTGATGAAGTACTTGCCGCCGCCAACGATGATTCCCCAGCTGAGGATCATGGTGACCGCCCCGGGCCAGACGGTGTCCCCGGCCCCGCGGAGCACGCCCGAGAGCGAGATCGCGACGGCGTCGAACAACTGGAAGGCGGCGGCGAGGATGAGCAGCGTCGAGCCGATCTCGATGATCTCGGCTGCGACTTCGGGATCGTAGTCGGCACCCACGAACAGCCGGACGAGGTCGTGGCGGAAGATCACGAAGAGGGCGGCGCAGATCGACATGTAGACCACGGTCATCCCGAGGCCGAGCCAGGCCCTCTTGACGGCGATGTCCAGTCGCTTCGCGCCGATGTACTTGCCGACGATGGCGGTCAGGGCGATGGAGATCCCGACTGCCGGCATGAAACTCAGGTGCATGTACTGCAGGGTGATCCAGCCCGCGGCGTTATTCACCGCCGGTTCGCCGGGCTTGTCGAAGTGGGCGACGAAACCGGTCATGAACACGAACCAGCACACGAGCTCGTTCGCGCTCATCAAGCCAGCGGGCCAGCCGATGCGCAGGATGTCCTTCACGTGGACGAAGCTGTATCGCCACGCTCGGCGGGTGTGGTACTGGGCGTCGGTCTTGCGAGAGAGGAACAGTGCGAACGGGATAATCAGTTCCACGACGCCGCCGGCGACGGTCGAGAGTGCCGCGCCGAGGACGCCCATGCCCTCCCAGCCGCTCTGCCATTCAGCTCCCGGGAAGGGCAGTCCGACTCGACCGAGCACGAGGTAGTTGCAGAGGAGCACGTTGACAATGTTGCCGGTGATGGCCGAGACCATGACCACGGAGGGTTTGTGGATGCCGTAGAAGAAGTGTCCGAGCGAGCGGCTGCCGAGCGTGAAGATCATCCCCAGCAGCAGGACGCTGCCGTACTGGTTCTGCATGGCCGAAACGGCCTCGGCCGGAGCGGTCAGATCGAAGATGGCCTGCTGGGCGAGGAAGACCTGGGGCAGGAAGATCGCGAAGGGCACGAACACCACCAGCCATGCGAGCACGCTGAGGTACAGCCCGTTCCAGGCGTACGCCGAACCGCGCTGGGGACGCCCCGCACCGAGGTTCTGGCTGACGAAGGTGTTGATGACGCCGAGCAGGCCCATCATCATCGCGCCGGGGATGAACGCCGCGATGCCGCCGTTGCCGACCGCCGCGAGCTCGTCGGGCCCGATCTCCTTCACGATGAGTTTGTCCACAAACTGCATGACCGTATAGGAGGTCATGGTGGCGACAGCCGGGACGGCGACGCGCAGAAGCTCGCTGATCGCGCTGTCGTGTCCGGACAGCGGTTGCTCGGCGAGCGCGGAGGGCTCAACCGGGGACGCGGATCGCGCGTTCCCCAGTTCGTGCTGGTTCGATTCGTCGCTCATGGGGATTCACTGACCGTCCGACGGGGCGCCACTGCCGTCGGTCGAACCGCGGAGTGTACCGAGACCGGCGGCATCGGTCACCCGAGCGGGCCAGTCGGACTGACAAACAGGCAGTACTGCGCAGGTCGCCTCGGGCCACCTTGAAGTGGTGTTCGGGGACTGAGCGATAGCGGCTCCGCGTTGAGCGGCCAACGACACAAAGATGCTCGAACAGAGGACCCGCGACACGCTCCTGACGGCGTTCGCGGTGCCGGATGAGGTGCGATGCTGGGTTTCAAAGCTGGCGCAACGCGAACGTCACCAGCGGCGCGTTGCCTTGCCGGTCGGAGCCGACAGGACCCGGTCGCGAATCTCCTTCGCGTGCTCCTGCATCATTCGGGCGAATTGCGGGTCGAGATCGGCGCGGCGGGCGTGCTCGGCGACCTGATCGGCCATCCAGAGGGCGACGCTGCGGGTGGCTCGTTCCTCAGGGTTTTCGAGGGCGCGGGCCGCGTCGCGCTTGGCGAGGTCCAGCAGCGTCTGCTCGTAGTCGGGCAGCGCCGCGTTGATCTGTGAGGCGTCGGCCTGCTCCGTCGATTGCTGTGCCATCTCTCGGCATCCTTCGGTTGAAGGTGACCCCCACCAATCGAGCGGCGGCCTCGGAAGACGGATGCTCGCGCACCCGGAGATCTGAACCTGACACCCAATCGGTCGCGGTGCAAGGTCTGTATGACAAACTATGCAAGTCACCGGTATTTTGTGCGGTTTTCGCGCCCCGACCGGACCAGATTTACACGTCCGGAAATCGTGAGCATGATCTCATCCGGACGAGGCACCTCGTCGTTCGGCTAGAATGACGCTATGAGCAAGACCGCGACCGCCGAACACGACACGCAGGCCAAATCCGGCCGGCAGACCGACTCCGGGTCCGAAACGCTTGAAAAGCCAGCGTTCGCGCCCGACCGCATCCCGGCGGTGATCGAAGCCCTGCTGCTGACCATGGATAAGGCCCTCGCTCCAGGCAAGATCGCAGAGGCCACGGGCATGCGCGACCATCCCGGCGTGTTCCCCAAGCCGACGCAGACCATCGAAGCAGCGATCGAAGTGCTCAACGAGGACTACGCGAAGACCGGACGAGCTTTCCGCATCGAATCCGTCGCCGGTGGTTATCGGATCATGACGCTGCCCGAGTTCGCCCCGGCCATCGCCGCGATCCAGGGTCTGCGCGAGTCGAGCAAACTCTCGCGAGCGGCGATCGAGACGCTCGCCATCGTCGCTTACCGTCAGCCGATCACGCGCGTGCAGATCGAGACCATCCGCGGCGTCGCGTGCGGCGAGGTTCTGCGTGGCCTCATGGAGAAGAACCTCGTCACCATCGTCGGGCGGGCCGAGGAGCTCGGTCGCCCGCTGCTCTACGGCACGACCAAGCGTTTCCTCGAGGTCTTCGGACTCGCCGCGATCAAGGACCTGCCGCCGGTGAACGATGTCTTCCCCGGCTTGTCCAACCTGATCACCGAGCAGAAGCCAGCGTCGAAAGCGATCGCGAAGGATGCGAGCGACCCCGAAGACAGCGCCGACGCGGCAGACGAGTCGCCCGAGTCCCAGCCGACCATCGATGAAACCGATTCCGGAGACAGCGCGTGAACCGATCCTTTTTTCTGGTCGTCCTGCTGCTGGTCGCAACGCTGCTGCCGGCCTGCTCCAGCGATGGATATGCCCTGCAGGGACGGGTCATCCGGGGTGACTACTCCGGCGTGATGCTGGTCAACGCCGACGATCCACGCCTTTCGGCCGGCGAAGGCCTCGGCGGGGTGTCGCTTCACGTCCAGCAGGATCCCGGCCAGCTCAACCGGCGGACGCTGACGCGAGGCAACTCGGCCGGAGACGGCTCGTTCGCTTTGCCCATCGATCTCTTCGGTGCCGGCGCGTTCAACTACGACATCGGTTTCTTCGCCCGTCGCCAGGGCTACGACCCGGCGACCGGCTACTTCCGCCTGCCGTCACGCTCCAAGCGGGTGCTCATCGTGATGACGAGTGGCACAGACCGCGACCTCGGCGAGGAGCGTGAGGACCTGTACGGACAGTACGAGCAGTTCAGGGACGGTCCGTAAGGTCCGCCGCTCGACGCGGACGCTGCGCTGCTTGTCGGGGGCGTTGCGGACGGATTCGCCAGCAAACGATCGGCGAGTCCCTCGTGGGAAGTCGTCAGACTCGGACGAAACCTCCGCGCCGCTTCGTGCGTACCCTCCTTGTGGTGGGGGCCCGCCTCGCCGCCAGCGAAAGGCCACGCGTGAGCGCCCTGCGGACGACACTGCTCTCGAAACCGGTGACCAGCGCCAAGCCCGCCAAGAAGGTCGTCGCGCGCCGCTACCACATGCACTCCGGGGGTGTCTTCTACATCGTCGTGACCGTCCTGCTCGGCATCGGGTCGATCAACAGCCAGAACAATCTGCTGTTCATCGTGTTCGGCGTCGCGTTGGGCGCGATGCTCGTCAGCGGTGTCGTGTCCGGCGCGATGATGATGGGCCTGGAGGTCGATCGGCGACCCGTCGCGCCGGCGCAGGTCGGAGACAACGCACGCTTCTCCTATCGCGTGCGGAACACGCGACGGCGAGTCCCGGCCATGGCCATCGACCTCATCGAGGCGGATCGACCCCGGCGAAAACTCCGCAAGCGCGACCGCAAACGCGCGATCCCCGAAGCGTTCGTGGATGTCGTTCCCGCCGGTTCGACGGAGGACATCGCCGCGATCTTGCCGTGCGAGCGCCGCGGGCTGATGCGCCTTGATCGGATCACGATCTCGACGACCTTCCCGTTCGGCATCGTGCTCAAGTCGGTCACGGTCACGGAACCGGACGAACTGCTCATCCTCCCTCGTGTCGTCGAGCTGCCCGCGAGCGTCTTGCTCGCCGGCGGGGGGCGGGGGCGCACCGAAACCGAGCGCCAGGACCGTCGCGGCCTCGGGTTGGAGTTCTACGCGATCCGCGACTACCAGCCCGGCGATCCGATGCGTCGCATCGCGTGGAAGCAGTCCGCGCGCGGCGGCAATCTTCGGACGCGGGAGTTCGCCGAACCGGTTGCCACCGCGGTGCTGATCGATCTCGCGCTGGCGCGGGAAGGCGACCCGAGCGGGAACACCGACGAGTCAGCCGGGGAACAGGCGATCTGTCTCGCGGCATCGCTCGCCGCGCTCGCTTCGCGCATGGATGTCGCGGCGGGCCTGCGCGTCCCTCAGCTCGGGATCGACATCACGCCGTCGCAGATGCACGGGCGGACCAGCGCGATGCTCGAAGCGCTCGCGCGGATCGATCTGAACGACAAGCGCCTCGGCACGGTGAGCGAGCCCGGCTCTTCGCCGGCCGACGCGAGGGTCTTCCGGGTGCAGGCCGACCCATCGATCGCGCCGCTGCCCGAGGGCGCACGCCTGCTGACTCCCGAGGTCCTGGACGGCGTCGTCGACTCGCGCCGGGCGTCCCGATCGGCGGAGGGCGTGTCGTGACGACCGTGTACCGCCGCTACCACATCGCGTCGCACCTCACGGTGCTCGTCGGGATCTTCGCGAACGCCGTCGCGGAGCTCGACGCGCTGATCTTCCTGATCGGCGCGACCGGTGTTGCAGTGTCGTACTTCGTGTTCCGAGATCGACTCGCCAGCCCGATTCCGCGGTGGGTTGCGAACACGATGCTCGTCGCGGCGCTCGTTCTCATGTTCCGTGCCGCGACCGGCGAACTCGCCGATGTTGTGTCGGTCATCGCGCAGTACCTTGTCTACCTGCAACTCATAAAACTCTTCGAATCGCGCACTCCGCGAGACCAGGCGCAGATGCTGATGCTCAGCCTGCTCGTCGCTATCAGCGCCGTGCTGACGTCGGTGACGCTTCAGGTTGCGCTGGTGCTGCTGCTCTACCTCCCGCTGGCGTTCTGGTCCGTGGTGCTGTATCAGATCTACGCGGGGCAACTGCGTACGCACGCCCAGCGCGTTCGCGCCGGGCTCGCGAAGCAGCACGATCCCCCCGCGAAGGGTTTCGACCGGCTCGCGAGACGGACCGTGCGTCGCCTCGTCGGGCTCACCATGGTCGGCGTGACGGCGACATCCGTCGCGGTGTTCTTCCTCATGCCCCGCAACATCGGCGGCGGCGCGTTCGGAGACTGGCAGCCCGCCAGTTACGGTGCGTCGACCGGCTTCAACAACGAGGTGCGCCTCGGTCGACCCGGCACGATCACCGAGAGCCCCACCGTTGTCATGGAAGCGTCCTTCCACATGCGCCTCAGCAGCGGTGGCGTCAACATCTGGCGCGAGAACCAGACGCATCGCCTCCGTGGCGCGGTGCTGGACGCGTTCGACCCGGAGAGCGCCGTCTGGTACCGGTCGCGGAACGCGGACAAAGTGGGGCAGCACGCCGTGGAGGTCTACCCCGGCGACCGCTTCCCGCTTACATACGAGATCGACGACGCGAACGTTGAGGTCCGTGTTTCGGTGCGGAACCTCAACTCGTCCGAACTGTTCACGCTGTGGAAGCCCCAGAAGTTCGCGATCCCCGGCGCGAGGCGCCGGCTTACGGTCAGCCCGGTCGACGGCGTCGCCCGCCTGCGCAATCATCGAGGTCCGATCGGCTACGCCGTCCTGACGAACCCGGATGCGTCGACGCGCGTCGAGCCGGGGCAACGCCCGTCCATCTTCGAGCGCCCGGACAACTTTTTCGCGATCGATGATTCGCGGATCCGTGGGCTCGCGCTCGAAATCCTCGGCGACCGCGTGCCGGGGTTTGATCCCGATGAGCCGCGATCCGTGCTCGAACCGGGCGTCTCGGAACGGATCGTGGACCTGCTCACCGATTACCTGAGCAACAACTACGCCTACACGCTCGACATGATGGTGGTGCCTGACGGCGAGGATCCGATCGAGACCTTCCTGTTCGAGCGTCCCGCGGGGCATTGCGAGTACTTCGCGTCGGCGTTGGCCGCGCTCTGTCGCAGCGTGTGGGTCGATGCGCGGGTCGTCACGGGTTTCGTCGCCACCGAGTACAACCCCCAAAGCCAGACCTACACCATCCGCCAGTCCCACGCCCACGCATGGGTCGAGGCTCTCGTCGATCGCGAACTGGCTTCGCTACCCGTCGGCGAGGACAGCGGGCGGGTCGTCGGTTTCGGTCAGGAGTACCCGTACTTCATCGAGCGATGGAAGACCTATGACCCTTCGCCGCGGCTCAGTCTCGAAGAGGTCCACCGCCCGCCCGGGGGCGTGTTCGCACGCCTCGGCCAGTGGTTTGATGAACTCCAGTTCGCATGGTCAAGCAATGTCATCGGCTTCGATCGCGACCGTCAGGCCGAGCTGCTCCGCTCGGATTCGTCCGGCCCGTTTGGGATCTTCGAACGCGCCAGGAGTATCGCGGAGAACGTCGGCAGCGAGCGCATTCCCGGGTCGGTTCGTGAAGACCTGACCCGTTCTCTGTTGTCCTTCGCGACGCTCGGCGCAATCTGCGCGGTCGTCGCCGGGCTTGCCGTGATCGCCAAGCGGCTGCTCCAGGCGATGCTGAGAAGGCTGATGGCGCTGCGCAGCCCCGTCGATGCCGAGAGACTGCGTCGCCAGCGACAGACGCGGTTCTTCGACCGTGCGATGCGGGTGTTAGAAAGGGCGGGGCTCGCTCGACCGGCGTTCCTGCCAGCCAGCGTCCACGCGTCGATGATCGAGCCCGAGGCACCGGGCGTGGCTCGGGCGCTGTCTCGCCTCACCGACCTGTATTACCAGTCCCGCTACGCAGGGCGACTGCTGACCGGCGACGAGCTTGCGCGCGCAGCAGACGACCTCCGGTCACTCGAACGCGAGCTCGGCGTGAGGAAGTGATCAGTCGGAGCGGTTCCGGAACGAGCCCGACTCATAGTCATCGTCGGGACGATTCCGGGTGTAGTTCTTCGAACCGCCGTGACGCCAGTAATTCCGCAGTTCGGGCATCACCCAGTCGAAGTTGGTTTTGTAGCCGACCGGGTCCTCCATCACGAGCAGCCGGATGTCGCCGCGGTTGGTCCGGATGTTCACCGGGTTCGTCCCGTTCGCCAGCACCGTGCGGATCACCGAACCGTCGGCACCGTCCTGGCTCATCGTGGTGTAGGTCTGGTCGCTGTCGGTCAGCGTGTTCTTGTAGACCGCGCGGCCTTCGAGTGTTTCGAGCACGACCTCGCCGGTGGATCCCGCCGGGACCTGGTACCAGATGTTGGTGTCCGTCGCGAGCACCTGCACGGGGTCAACCATCGGGCTCGAGGAGCGGAACTGGATGCCGCCGGAGGCGTTCTCGATCTCGACCGCGCCCCGGGCTTCCACGACTTCGACGTAGCCGCCGCGGTTGACGATCCGCAGGCCGTCGACGCGCGGCGCCCGGATGACCAGGCGAACGTGGTGGTCGTGGAACTCGGAGTGTTCGCTGCTCGTGCGCACGCGGAGCACGCCCGAGTTGGGAGCATCGGGCGACCGCTCGATGCGGGCCTCGACGCTGGTCAGCGTGTAGGGCTCCTCGCCGCCGGCCTTGATCGCCTCCGCGCCGAGCCAGATCCAGCCGTCGACGGTCACGTTTCGCGCGTCCTCGTCGGCGATCACTTCAACGTGCCCGCGATAGTTCTCGACATCGACCGCCAGCCGGACGAGGCCCTCGGGCATCGTCAGCGAGTACGAGTGGGCCTGCGTGCCCGAGCAGCCCCCGAGCAGCAGGGCACTCAGGGCGAGGCCGAGCAGCAGGGCGAGCGGGCGGAATCGTTCGACGAGCAATCCAGTCATGCGCGGTCTTCCCGGTCCGTGGTCAGAGGTAACACGCCGCAGGCGTAAAAGAGGTTCGGACACTGTACCCGATCGGTCCGAACCGACCGTCAGTGCGAGCCGGGGCACTGATCGCCCCATCAGACGCTTTATCGGCCCTTCCCGCACGGCTCTGCAGCCCGATCGATGCTCAGCGGAGCAGGAACACGGCGTAGCCCGGGGCCCCGGCTCGCCAGTCCCAATCGAGGTCGTCGCCGAACTCGTCCACCAGCCCGACCACTTCGAGCCCCGCCTTCTTCAGGACTGCCTGCCACTCGGAGGCGTCGTAGGTCCGAAGCGAAAACGCGTGGGAAACGAACACTTCGCGGGTGGGTGTCGTGACCGCGAGTTGGCTGATGACTCGCTCGTTGCGATGAGGCTCGATTTCTGAACCCCTCTGGCCAACTATGAGATTCGGTGGCGGCAGATACTGGGCCATCTGCGTCACCGCGCACTGACCACGCTTGCCTTTCCACACATCCTCCGATTCCCGCTCGCTCCCGTAGGACGCGAGGCCTATCCCGAGGGCGTATACCCCTTCGCGCGCCAGGACCCGCTTTACGCTGCGCAGGTGCGAGACCATCGCCTCATCGGTCGGCAGGTGGCGCACGCTGTTGATGAAGCAGAACGCGACATCGATCCGCCGGTGCCCCAGCCCGAGGTCGTTTGCGCTGAACGCGGTCATGTCGAGATTGAGCAGGGTGGCCTTGAGTCCGGCTTCGCGCAGTCGCTCACGCCCGTACTCGAGCATGGGCTCGGCGAGATCGATGCCCCAGCAGTGATGCCCCCGGCGCGCGCCGACGCGGAGATGCCTCGCGGTCCCGCAGGCCGGTTCGAGCAGGTTCAGGTAGCGGTCGTCGGGGTCCCAGCCCGCGAAGCGCTGGGCGATGACCTCGATGCCGGTGACCTCGGCCGCCGTGCCGCGCGCGTGGAGCACGTCGTACCACTTCGGGTGGTCGTACCAGTCCTCCTCGGACATGGAGAGCGTTTCGGGACGGTCGGGCTGCTGCTGTGAATCCTCGGGCATGGGTGCGGGTAGGGTATGCGTTCGGGCGCGACTGAACCGGTTGCGCCGGTTGTCATCTTCGAGGAAACCCACCCATGGCCTTCGCCTGTCGCTTCGTGTGCATCATCTTCCTGGCAGCCTTTGCGCCGCTCGCGGGCGCGGGCACCTCGGTCAGCGTCTCGATCGATCCGCAAATCGCGGGCGGTCCGGTCACGGGCCGGATCGTCGTGTACCTGATCAGCGAGGCCGACGCCGCCGAAAGCCGGCGCCTGCAGCGGGCGTCGCCCGCAAGTGGCCCGTTCTTCTCCGATCCCCAGCCGATGTACGGCTTCGACGTGACCGATCTCGTGCCGGGCATCGATGTGCTGCTGACCGACCGGGCGACGTCGTTCCCGGCGGTCTGGAGCGAAATGCCCGCCGGGACGTACCGGGCGCAGGCGGTGCTGGACCGGGCCCGGCTGGATTCCGGCTGGAGCCGCGAGCCCGGCAATCTGTCGAGCGACATCGTCGAGATCGAAGTGGGGGGCGCGGAGGACCGGGCGTACCGGCTGGTGCTGAACCGTGCCGTCGAGCAGACGGATCGTGATCCGCAGGCCCTGCGCGCCGGCGGCGTGGAGATCGTCGAACTCCGTTCGGAACTGCTTTCAAAGGTTCGCGGCTATGAAGTCTTTTTGCGCGCCACGGTGGTGTTCCCGGAGAATCACGATCCAGCGCGCGCCTACCCGGCGATCTACAACGTCCCCGGCTTCGGTGGCAACCATCTCGGCGGCTTGTCCGAGCCGAGACGGCGCCAGCGCACCACCGACCCGGACGCGAAGCGCCTCGACCGGGCCGCCTTTGCCATCACGCTCGATCCGGAAGGCCCGAACGGGCACCACCTGTTCCTCGACAGCCCGAACAACGGACCCGTCGGCGAGGCGCTGGTCAGTGAACTCGTGCCGCACCTGACGGAGAAGTTCAACCTGGTGGATCGGCCGGAGGGGCGGATCCTGCGCGGGCATTCGTCCGGCGGGTGGACGGTGCTGCACCTCGCGCTGACCTACCCGCAGACGTTCGGCATCGCGTTCTCCAGCGCGCCGGATCCGGTGGATTTCCGTGCGTTTCAGGCGGTGAACATCTACGAATCGCCCAATATGTACTTCCGATCCCCGGGCGCCCCGGAAGGCGAGCGCCGGCCCTTTCCCTCCTACACCTCCGGAGGCGAGGTCGAGATGACCATCCGCGAGGAGAACCTCATGGAAGAGGTCATGGGTCCGAACAACACCAGCGGGCAGCAGTGGGACTCGTGGTTCGCGGCGTTCGGCCCCAGCCAGGCGGGTCCCGGCGGCTCGTCGCACCCGGCAGCGCTGTTCGACCCGCGCACCGGGGCCATCGACCCCGCCATCGCCCGCGCGTATCGCCAGCACGACCTCTCGGCCAAACTCGCCTCCGACCCGGACCGCTACGCGCTGCTCTGGCGCACGCGGATCCGGCTGATCTGCGGCACGGAGGACAACTTCGACCTGCACAAGGCGGTTGGGCTGCTTTCGAAGCGCCTCGACGAGCTCCGCCCGCGCACGCCGGGCGATACCGGGTACATCAAGCTGGTTCCCGGCACGGACCACGGCTCGGTGCTGCGTTCGTCGGAGGCCCGCGCGTTCACGCATGAGATGCTGGAAGTGCTGCGGGCCTCGGGGCTGCTGCGCGACTGATTCGCGGGCGATCTACGCGGTTTCCCGGAAGGTGCCATGACCCGTTCCGGGGAAACGAGCGCCAGCGCCTTGTGAATGAAACCGGCTTCATCGCGCGCTCACCGGCGCGTCACCGCTCCTTGCCATTGTTGCGTATCGCTCGTCGGTTTCGGCGGGCGTGTCACAACCCCCAAAGCGAAGGAGTACTCCACATGGCCAACAAACTCAGCGATTGCAAAGTCGCCGTGCTCGCGACCGACGGCTACGAGCAAAGCGAACTCACCGAGCCTATCAAGGCCCTGAAGAACGAGGGCGCGACCGTTCATGTGGTCTCGCCTGAAGAGGGCCAGATCAAGGGCTGGAAAGACGGCAACTGGGGCGACCCGGTCGATGTCGACATAACCGTCAAAGACGCGCTCGGACGCGCCGACGAGTACGACGCGCTCGTGCTCCCCGGCGGCGTGATGAACCCCGACAAGCTCCGCATGCGTGAGGACGCGACCGAGTTCGTCCGCGCCTTCTTCAAGGCTGGTAAGCCTGTCGGTGCGATCTGCCACGGGCCACAGATCCTTATCGATTGCGGCGTGATCGAAGGACGCGAGGTGACCAGCTTCCCGTCGATCAAGAACGACCTCAAGAACGCCAAGGCTCGCTGGGTGGACGCCGAGTGCGTCTGCGATCAGGCTTTGGTAACCAGCCGCACGCCCGACGACCTCCCGGCCTTCAACAAGAAGCTGATCGAAGAGGTCGCCGAGGGCGTCCACAAGCGCCAGAAGACGGCGTAAGCCACGCGACTCGAATCGCACTCTTTCCACGGGGCGGCGCGCACAGGCGTCGCCCTGTTTTTGCGCGCCCCTCCCCTCCGGCACCAGCCGCACACGGGAGAACGCGGCTTCTTCGGAGCTTTCCAGCTCCTCGTCCTCGCACCTCCGGTGCGAACGCCTCACCCCGGCTCTCTCCCGCAAGGGGAGAACGAGCCGGAACCTGTCTCCTAATCCTTCTCCCCTCAGAGGGAGAAGGTGGTCCTGTGCGGATTCAGCTCAAGACCGGATGATGGGGCGGCCCAGAACTTCCAACAATTCCGCTTCCACCTCAAGCCCTGAGGCTGACACGCAGACAAAGCCCGCTCAACGGCGACCATCTCACAGCATCAGTCACCGGACTCAAACTCCACCCATTCAATCGGCTCGGTCTGGCCAAGGTGGATCACCGCATCGAACTTCGTGCCCAGCTGATACTCCCAGGTTTCCTGCGGGTGCTTCTGCGACCCGGCACCGGTCATCATCAGCAACGGCTCTTTGAGTCTGCAGGAAAGTTCCGGGGAAGCCTCCGCCGCGGCACGCAGATCCACAAACACATTCGGGTTACCGAGTTCGTGCAGTGTGTTGGTGAAAGTGCCCGGTTCGACCTGGTCTCGCTCGTAGCGCTGCATCGTCCAACCAACTACATCCGCATCCGGGGGAAACGCGAGAAACGATCCGGTTCCAAAGTCCGTTGCGATCGCGTAGTAGGAAGAGCCGAACCGCTTATCGAGTTGATGGCCCAGCACATCCACGATGCCGTTGTCTACGCCCTTCGCGATGTGCGCATTGTGAGCCCAGACCAAGGCCTTTGAATCCCCGCCTCGAAAGGAGAGTATCCATTCCACATTCTCGCCCATGTAGAGATCACGCAGATCGTGCTTGCGCTGCTCTCGTGCCTGCGCACTGGCAAGGAGGAACTGCTGGATCACCTCGGCGTGATGAAACGCGACGAGATACGCATCAACTCCTTGGGACTCGATCCACTTCTCTCGATTCGAATCGAACGCGTCGAGAATCGTCAGGATCTGCTGGTAGTCGCTCAGGTGCTCGGACCGCGGTATCCGCTGCCACAGGTGTTTCTGAAAGGCAGGAACGGCCACATCGGAGCCGACCGCTTCCAGAAACGCTCGCAGCCGTACCGCGTCCGCCGCGACGATCTGCATCTCCATCCCGTGCAGTTCGATCGGGCGATCAGCATGGGCACGGTTGTACTCACGCAACCAGTTCAACAGCTCCACGAACTGGGTCGTCCTGTACCGCCACGATGTATTGACCTCGGTGAGGATCCGTTCCAGATCGTCGCGCTGGGAAAGGATGTACTCGTTGAAGTAGGCCGCTTCACCCACAGAGGATTCGATGATGAGCGTGTCGTAGCCGCACTCCGCTGAAAGATATTCGATCATCTCGCGGACAAGGTCGGTGTAGTCCGCCGTGCCGTGCGTGCTCTCCCCGATCCCGATGATGCGGGATGACTCCGCAACTTCTCGCAGAAACCCGAACTCCGGCGAGTCGATGTTCTCAAACTGTTCGGCGAAAGGTTCCAACGAAGCAGGAGGTAAGGGGTCCGCGATGCAAACAGCCGTACACACGCACAGACACACCGCGATCCAGAACCGTGAGGGCAACATAAGCAGCAGACTCCATCAAAAGCATGACCACGATCAATCGGATCAGGAAGCATCACCGATCAAGTATGACCCGAAAGCCAAACCCTCGCACCTGCGGTGTCGACTCGCAGCTTCTCCCCTCGCGGGAGAAGGTGGCCGCGTGCGATTTCAGCACGCGGACGGATGAGGGGGCGGTCGGAATCTTCCGAACAATGCCCCTCCGATAGTGGCACCAGGCCGCCTCGCCGCGACCGTCACGCTGAATCAGTTGAGGGTGTTGAAGGTGCCGGTGCGCAATCGGTGGCCGATGACTGATCTTTGCACGAAGCCGCAACGAGCGGGAGCGGGAGACACCTCCCTTCGCTGCGAGCCAGCGAGCCGTACTGACGGCGGGCAGGTACGAAGTGCTCTAAATTGCTGTCATCGCTATGGCAATTCGCAAGCGCTTAGCTATGCTAAAGACCATGACTAGCCCCGCCTTCTTCGCCTATCCATCGAACCCACCGCAGCTTGCGACAAGTATCCGAGAAGCCACAAGAACTGCTGCCAAGACATGTCCGGAAGCAGCACCGCGAACATGGGAGCAGTCAGATGTCGCGGGACATTTCGTTGTCGAGACCATTTACAGCGATATCAGCAAGTCACCTGACTTTTATGCGGACATCACGGTTCCAAATTTCAATGTGATCTACGAAATTGGCTAC
>JANSXG010000132.1 GCA_024743075.1 bacterium
CATGCTCATGACCAACGACGGTGACCTCGCAAACGCCGTGACCCACCCGCGCTACGGCATCCACAAGACCTACCGCGTCATCGTCCGAGGCGAACTCACCGAAGAGCACATCGACCGCCTCCAGCGCGGCATCTTCCTCGCCGCACGCGAGAGCGGCCGGACCGTCGGTGCCGAGCGTGTCGGCGCCGCCGACATCGTCGTCGTCCGCAAGGAGCGCGAGCGCACCATCGTCGACATCACCCTCACCGAGGGACGCAACCGCCAGATCCGGCGCCTGCTCGCGAGCGTCGGCTGCCACGTCAAGAAGCTGACCCGAACCAAGATGGGCCCGCTCTCGCTCAAGGGCCTCGCCATCGGCGAATGGCGAGAGCTCACCAAGCCCGAACTCGACGCCCTGCGCAAGGCCACTCGACGCCCGGGAGGTAACACTTCCCAGAAGAAGCAACCAACAAAGTCCCGTCGCCCCTCCAAGCGAGCCGGACGAGATGGGTAAGTTCCGTCGCTTCCTCGACAGCCTGCTCAGCGACTCCGGCGAAGAAAGCCTCTCACGCCTCGAACGCTCAACACGCTTCGGCTACCTGCTCGTCTTGCACGCCGGCAAGCAGCTCGTGCGCCACCGCGCCCCGCAGCTCGCCGCGGCTCTCGCCTACCGCACGATCTTCTCGCTCGTCCCGGTCCTCGTCCTCATCCTCGTCGTCCTCAACGCCACCTTCGACAAGGCCGCGATCGAGCGGGCCTTCAACTCCGTTTTCGAATACACCGGCCTCGCCGACATCCAGGTTCCCGCATCGGCCCCGCAGATAAACGACCAGGACTCGAACCCCCTCATCCTCAACGGCTCGACCGGCGCCGAGGGCCCGCCTCCACCCGATGACGCCGATGCTTCGGACGACACCACCGAAGCGAACTCGGAGCAGGCTTCCGCGTCTGAAGCCGATCCCGACAACGATCCGAGCACCGTCGCCCTCACCGAGTACCTCTCCGAGTTCGTCGAAAACGCTGCCGAGCGAGTCACCAACCTCAAGTTCGGCATCATCACGATTTTCGGTTTGGGCCTGTTTCTCTACGCAGCGATCTCGTTGCTGATCCAGGTCGAAGCGGCCTTCAACGTGGTGACCGGCGCACGCCGGGGCCGACGCATCGCCACCCGCCTCATCAACTACTGGGCCGTGCTCACCCTCGGCACCATTCTCATCGTTGCCTCGCTCGCCGTCGGTCAGATCTACCAGAATCGCCTCGACACGCTGCCGACGTTCCTCGCCGCGCCCCTCTCGGTCCTCGGCCGGTTCGGCGCGACGTGGCTGCTGCTCGTCCTTGCCTACATGCAGATGCCGACCGCCCGCGTCTTCATCAAGCCCGCGGCATTCGGGGCGGCGATCGCCGCCGTCGCCTGGGAGTCCTCCAAGAGCGCCCTCTTCTGGATCGTCGGGGCTCTCACCGAGGGCCAGACCGCGATCTACGGATCGCTCGCCATCCTGCCGCTCGCCCTTCTGTGGATCTACATCACCTGGTTCATCGTGCTCTTCGGCCTCGAGATCGCCTACAGCTTCCAGACCGTCCGCGAGGTCGATCTGCACCGATCCCTCAAAGGAAAGATCTTCGACGACGACCCGATGGTCGACGCGTTCAGCCCGGTCATCCTCATGGCCGAAGTCGCCCGCGCCTTCAAGTCCGGCAAAGCCGTTCCGATCACCGATGTCCGCGACCAGGTCGCCGAACCCGACGACGTAGTCTCACGCATCGCCCGCACACTTCGGGATGCCCACTTCCTGCACGAGGTTGAGGTCGACGAGGACGAGCCCCCCTCCCTCACGCTCGCCCGGGACCCGGACTCGATCACCATCGCCGAAATCATGGATGCCTGCGATCACCTCTTCGACCCGAGCGCTTCGCAGCGTCAGGGCAGGCGCGGACACAAACTCACAAGAGATCTCCGATCGGAGCGAGACTCTACGATCGGCGCAAAGACCATCTCCGAACTTATCGCGCGTCACGACAAGTCCGACGCCGATGCTTCCTCCTCTTCCAGCAACTAGGCCTCCGTTCTCATGACCACACCCGACGACATCACCCCATCGGGCTCCATCCTCGCCATCAGCGTCGGCAACACCAACACCGCGCTCGCCGCGTGCATCGACGGCGAGCCGGTCCACCGCGTGACCATGCCCAACACATCGCTCGACGCGATCGCCAAGGCAACTGCTGCCGCCGCCGAGGAACACGCGACCGACATCGCCGTGCTCGCGACCGTCAACCGCACCGTCTCGGGCAATCTCGTCCACGCCCTGCAGGCCACACCAGAACTCCAGGTCCTCCAGATCGGCGTCGACCTCGGCATCCCCCTCAAGCACACGCTCGACGACGAAGCGATCCGCGGCACCGGCCAGGACCGCCTCCTCAGCGCCGTCGCCGCCTTCCGCATCGCTCGACAGGCATGCGTCGTCGTCGACGCCGGCACCGCCGTCACCGTCGATTTCGTCGACGGCGAGGGCACCTTCCACGGCGGCGCGATCGCCCCCGGTGTCCGCATGTCCCTCCGCGCGCTCCACGACCACCCCGACGCACTCCCCGACGTCGAGTTCGCTGCGCCCGACGCCGAGATCCCGTACGCCCGCAACACCCGCGAAGCCATGATCCACGGCGTGTTCTACGGCACACGAGGACTCGTGCGACAACTCGCCGAGCGCTACGCCATCGCCTACGACGCCTATCCGACCATCATCGCCACCGGCGGCGACGCTCAGGCCCTTTTCGAAGGCGAAGAACTCATCGAGCGCAACGTCCCCGACCTTACACTCCGAGGCATCGCGCTCGCCTACACCGCCGCCGTCGAAGCCGATGCCTGAGCAGGAGCCCGCGCTCACCTTCGCGCTCGCCACGGCCCCGCGCGCCGCATCGCACACCGCGACCGCCGCCATCTCCATCGTCGATCTCCGCGGCGATCCGTCAGCGCTCCCCCGCGCTCTCGGCATCGGTTCGCTCCCCGACCCCGGCCAGATGCGCCTCGCCCGAATCCCCGGCATCGACGAGGCCCTGATCTGCCGCATCGCGCGACACCACACGCAGATCCACACTCACGCCGGCCCATTCGTCATCGAGAAACTCGCCGCCGCCTTTGTCAGGGCCGGCATCACCCACCGCCAGCCGACGCCCGCGACCCAAGCCGACCTGCTCGACCACTGGCTCGTCCACACCCCATCGCGCCGCGCGCTCGACCTCCTGCTCGCCCAGCCCCGCCTGCGCGAAACCCCCGGCACGCCATCCGCCGATCCGCGCCTCGACCGGCTCCTCCTGCCGCCCCTCGTCGTCGCCGTCGGTCGCCCCAACGGCGGCAAGTCGTCGCTGCTCAACGCCCTCGCGCGCCGGAGCATCGCTATCGTCAGCGAAACACCCGGCACCACCCGCGATTCCGTGGGCGCTTTGCTCGACCTCGACGGCCTCGCCGTCCGCTGGCTCGATCTCCCCGGCATCCGCGACACCGATGACCCCATCGAAGCCGAAGCCATCCGCCGCGCCGAAGGCTGGGTCGCCCGGGCCGACGCCGTCATCCACTGCACCGAAGACCCCGCCGACACGCTCGCCGGACGGTTCGATACCGCGCTGACCGTCCTCACCAAAGCCGACCTCCGCGCCGCGACAGCGCCTGCCGGCACCATCGCCTGCTCCGCCCGAACCAGTGAAGGCATCCCCGAACTCGCTCGCGCCATCCGCCAATCCCTCGTCCCCGATGCCATCCTGACGACCGATACCCTCTGGATCCTGCCCGATCCCGCCTGATTCGCCCGGATCTCGCTGAACCGACGCCCCGCGTTCGTGTACCATTGACGACCCCGCGTCGGCCAATTCCTCGTGCCGACCGGATGATTCTTTGCCCTCACGAAGGAACGGTGTCCCGATGGATGATCAGAAGCGCCAGGTCGAAGCAGGCGCCGGTCTGCAGGAATCCCGCCTCAACCAGGATTTCATCGACCTCCTGAAGAAGTACGGCACCACCGTGCTCCTCGTCCTGCTCGTCATCATGGCGACCTATGTCGGTATCCAGCGCTACGCCCAGTATCAGGAAGACAAGACCGACCAGGCCTTCGCCGACCTCGACAACGCCGCGAACACGCCCGCCGTGCTTCTCGCCGTCGCCGAGCAGTGGGACGGACGGGCCAGCGTGTGGGAAATCGCCACTATCCGCGCCGCCAAGGCCTACCTCGACTCCGCGCGCACCCGCACCGAAGCCGGCGTCAACCCCGCCGATGTGGAGGACGCCGAACTCCTCTCCGACGAGCGCGTTGTCGCCAGTCTCAACGAAGCGGTCGATCTCTTCAGTCGCGTGATCGACCGGACCAAGGGCAGCAAGCAGATCTTCGCTCAGGACGCCCGCTGGGGCCTCGCCACCGCGCACCTCGGTCTCGCATCAATGGCCGAAGGTGACCAGCGCACCCAGCACCTCGACGCCGCGGCCGAAACCGTCCGCGACCTCATCGCCGCCGCCGAAGGCATCGACCCCAACAAGGTCGCCGTCGGCAACGCCCGCCTCGAACTCATTGAACTGCTCCGCTCCCAGCCCGTTTCGATCTACGAGTCCGCCGCCCTCCCCGAGTCGGCCCGCTTCCAGCCCGACCCCGGCTCCGATGCCCTCAACACCACCCGCAGCGAGATGAACCCGGGCGGCACGCCGGCCATGGGCCCGCAGGCTCCCGGCGGCAGCGGCATCGAGATGACCCCCGTCGATCCCGAGACCCGTCGCCGCATCGAGGAAGCGCTCCGCAACGGCGACAACCCCGACCTCAGCCTCGATCCCACGCTCGTGCTCCCGCCGTCCAACGACGGCGACGGCGAGAACGGTGATGGCTCGACCGAGGACCCGGCCGGAACCGACGACCCCGGTAGCGAAGACCCGCCCGCCGGCAACCCCGGTCAGTGAGCGATTCCGGAATCCAGCCCGAAATCCAGCCGGACGATCCGCGTGACGACGCCGAGGAATCGCCGCGCCCGCTCATCAAGCCCGGCGGCCGCGTGGACCCGGAGGCCATCCGCGCCGCCATCGATCGCGGCGACATCGACCCCGACGACGAATCCCACGACGCCCTCCGCACCGTCGAGTTCGAGCTCTCGCGCGACCTCAACAAGCGACTCGACCGCTACCTCGTCGATCGAATCTCCTTCCTCAGCCGCTCGCAGCTCCAGCGCCTGATCGAGACCGGCGCCGTCGAGGTCAACGACCGCACCGCCAAGGCCTCCACCAAGCTCCGCAAGGGCGACCGCGTCAGCGTGCTCGTGCCGCCGCCCCCGTCGACCGAGATCCAGGGCGAGGACATCCCCATCGAGGTCCTCTACGAAGACGACGCGATGCTCGTGCTCAACAAGCAGCCCGACATCATCGTCCACCCCGCGCGCAGCCATAATTCCGGCACGCTCCTCAACGCGCTCGTCTACTACTTCGAGAACAAGTCGAGCAGCGGCGGGGGCCTCTCCGACGTCGGCAAAGAGTTCGCCCGCCCCGGCGTCGTCCACCGCCTCGACCGCGACACCTCGGGCGTCATGGTCATCGCCAAAGACGAGACCGCGCACTGGAAGCTCGGGCGACAGTTCGAGAAGCGCACCACCAACAAGCGATACCTCGCCATCGTCCACGGCCTGATCGAAGCCGACGCCGACGTCATCGATGTCCCCCTCGGCCCCTCGCCGTCGAAGGCCAAGGGCATGCGCGAGAAGCAGGTCGTCCGCCACGACGACCAAGGCAAGCCCGCCGTCACCGTCTACCGAGTCCGCCAGCGCTTCCACGGCTCACGCACCAGCGGCCCGTTCACCCTCGTCGAACTCGAACTAAAAACCGGACGCACCCACCAGATCCGCGTCCACCTGTCCCACCTCGGCTACCCCATCGTCGGCGACGACATGTACGGCGGCAGCGTCCGCATCTCCCGAGGCGAGATCGACCCCGACTGCCCGAAGGACGCTCGCAACGAAGTCATCGTCCAACGCCAGGCTCTCCACGCCGCGCTGCTCGGCTTCACCCACCCGACTACCGACCAGCCCGTCGAGTTCACCGCACCCCTCCCCAAGGACCTCCGCGAACTCGTCGCCCTCCTCCGCGAACACGCCAGCCCCGGCGAAGTCCTCCCCGCCCCCGGCGCGACCGTTGACCTGCACCGCGCGATCCCCGGCGGTTGAGCACACGTCCCGTCCAGCCGTGCCCATCTGATTCACCCCCGACCGACCCCATCCGCCGGTTCCACAAGCCGCGATCGCCAACTCGCCGCCTTCGCGTCATGCCCGGCCCCCGGGGCGGCCCGATCCCAGCTCTCGTACAACGACACCAGCAACTCGATCGCGCTGCGCGTCTGCGGGTGCGCCTCGCCCGACATCGACTCGCGGGTGGAACACAGCTCCGTCGCCAACTCCTCTGCCTGCGCGAACTCGTCCATGCTCTGGAGTACCACCGCAAGGTTGTACATCGAGACGAGCGTCTCTTCGTGCTCGCTCCCGTACTTCGTCCGGCACGCCGCGAGCTCTTCGCGCAGGAAAGGCGCCGCCTCGGCGTACCGGCCCTGGTTCTGGTACAGCCGGCCGAGGCTATAGATCGAGTCGAGCGTGTCCGCGTGATCATCACCGAGCGTCCGGCGCTGCGCCTCGAGCGCCTGCGTGTACTTCGCCTCCGCCTCGCCGTACCGGCCCATCGACACCAGCTGGTCGCCCTGGATCGTCAGCACGTTCAGCGTCTCGGCGTGCTCGTCGCCGAGGTTCCGCCGCTTGCCCTCAAGGTACTGCGCGAGGTACTCGTGCGACTCCTCTTGCCGCCCGAGCTCCCAGTACACGAAGGATACCGCGTAGATCGCGTGCAGCGCGTACGGGTGGTCCGCTCGCAGGTGCTCATCGCTCGCCCCCTTCGCGTACTCGGCCATCGCTTCCGCGGCGCGGCGCATGCCCTGCTCCGAGAGCATGATCGAATAGCTCGACAGCGCGTACGGCACACGCTCGCGCAGCAGCGCCATCCCGAGAAACGGCTCGGCCTCGCCGTGGAGCATCGCCATCGCCTCGTCCTTGCGCCCCGCGGACACCAGCGTCTCGAGCTCGATGATCATGTCGTTCAGCCGCTTGCGCAGGTCCTCGCGTGACTCACCTTTCCCTTGTGCCATCCGTACCAGGTCCAGCGCCATATCGTTGAGCCCGCCCGCCGCCTCGCCGCGCTGCAGCGCCTCGAACATGACCACATCGCCCTGCGCCCGGATCGTCAGAGCGTGATCCTCACCGAGTTGATCGAGACGGTTCTCCAGCACTCGCCTGGCGAGGTCCAGCCCCTCGTCGAACCGGCTCGTGCGCAGCAGCGAGAACGCGAGCGCCTCCATCGCCTCGGCCGTGGTGAGCCCGTCCGGCCCCTCGATCTGCTCCCACATCCGGACGGCTTTCCGCAGGTGCGACTCGCTGTCCTCATAGAACCCGAGGCCGGTGTATGTGCGCCCGATGGTCAGGCGCAGCGCGGCCTCCACCTTCGGGTACGCGGGCGGGTTCGCGTCGAGCTCTTCGGAAGCGATGCGCAGCACGTCCCGCACAAGCACATCGCGCCCTTCCTTGTCCGGTGCCGCGGAACCGAGCAGGCGGACATTGAGAAAGTCGTTGATGCTCCGCGTGATCTCCTGCTCCAGCAACGCCTCTTCGGTCTTCCGCTCCGCGATATCCTGCGCATCGCGAGCGAGCCGCTCGTTGTCCTGAGCGATCTGCCGCTGCACCGACTCGCCCATCGCGTACGACGTCGCCACGATCGTCCCCGCCACCGAGACAAGCAGCACCGCCGCCACGCCCGCGACGACGGCCCGGTTGCGGGCCACGAACTTCCGCAGCTGGTACACCTTGCTCGGCGGACGCGCAACGATCGGCTCGTTATTCAGGTAGTGCTTGATATCGCCGGAGAAGTCGCTGGCGTTCTGGTACCGGCGAGCCTTGTCCTTCTCCAGCGCCTTGCCGACCATGATCTCGACATCGCCCTTGAGCGAACGGTCGGCCGTGCTCAAAGGCGCCGGCGTCTCTTCACGGATCATCCGGACCGCTTCGTGGATCATCCGCTGCTCGAGCTTGTAGGGCATGTGCCCCGTGAGCAATTCGTACGCGATGACGCCCAGCGCGTACACATCGCTCCGCGTGTCGAGAGCTTCCGGATCACCCGCCGCCTGCTCGGGGCTCATGTAGGGCAGCGTGCCGACAAGCTGCCCGATGTCCGTCTGCAGGGTGACCGACTGCACATCGGCATCCGTCGCGCGGGCCACGCCGAAGTCGAGGATCTTCACCTGCCCGTCCCGATCCACCAGGATGTTCGCCGGCTTCAGATCGCGATGGATGATCCCCTTCTGGTGCGCGTGCTGGATCGCGTCGGCGATCTGCGCAATCAGCGACAACCGGTCGCGCGTCCCCAGTTCGTGAGCCGCGGCGTACTTCGTCAGCGATCGCCCGTTCACGAACTCCATCGCGAAGTACGGCTGCAGCCCGTGGCCCTCGTCAAAGGTGCCCGCCTCGAAGATCGTCGCGATGCCCTTGTGCCCGAGGTTCCCGAGGATCTGCGCCTCGTACTCGAACCGGCGCAGCAGACGGTTGTTGACCGCGCCCGCGCGGATGACCTTCAGCGCCACCGTCCGGCGAGGCGAGTCCTGCTCCGCCTCATAGACCGTGCCCATCCCGCCTTCACCGATGACCCGCAGGATCCGGTACTTGCCGATGCGCTCCGGCAGTTGAGGCCGCGCCGGATCAACCGGAGATTCGAGCGGACCGCCAGCCGGTGGGTCCGTCGGAACATCAGCGGTTTCCGCATCGCCATCGAATCCAGAGAGCTCGTCCTCCGACATCACCGCTCCTTGACCCGCCCCCAGATTGTCTACCACCGACCATGCTAACCCACGCGGCGCGCTCCACAAACATAAACGCCAGCAAACTGCGAGACGCCCGCGGCGACGCTGTTCTCCTGGGCGTGCCATGTGCATAACCCCAAAAATCTCGCGCGCATGTACCACCCCGGCGCGCAACCTTTGGGA
>JANSXG010000193.1 GCA_024743075.1 bacterium
CACCAACTGAACCCGGCTGCTGCATTGCCGACGGCGGTGGCTGACAGGAGAACCAATGGGCGCTGAACTGCTGCCGTACGAAGTCGATTCCTCTGGTGTTGTCACCATGAACCTCACTCACGACGACAAGACCGTCGTGGTGCTCAACCGCGCGTTGCTCGAGTCCATCGACGCCACGCTGGATCAACTGGCAGCGGAAGTCCCTGACCCGGCTGGCTTTGTGCTGGCTTCGGGCAGTGCCCGGGTGTTTATCGCCGGTGCCGACCTCAAGGAAGTCGTCGGCTTAAGCGACGATGATCTGTTGGATTACCTGGCTTTCGGCCAGAAGGTGTACAGTCGCATCGCCTCGCTCCCGTGCACGAGCGTGGCGGCGATCAACGGTGCCTGCCTCGGCGGCGGGCTCGAAATCGCGATGCACTGCAACACCCTGATCGGGGCGAAGACCGAACGGGTGTTCCCGATCGGGCTGCCCGAGGCCGGTCTGGGGATCTGTCCCGGCTGGGGCGGGACGAATCTGCTCCCCGCACGCATGGATCCGGAAAAGGCGATCCTCAGAACCGCCACCGGCCAGACCATGACCAGCGCGGAGGCCCTGCAGGACGGCCTGCTGAGCGAACTCGTCGAGCCGGATCAGTTGCTGAGCCGTGCCCGCGAACTGGCAAAGGTGCCGAAGGTTGTCCCGATGTCGAACGCGTCGGTGACCCCCCGCTGCATTTCCAACGAGGATGTCAAGCCGCACGTCCGTGCGACGCTCAACTTCATCGGCAACGATCTGCCGGACACCGAAGCGGCCAAGGTCGTGGTCGGGTGCGTGCAGAAGGGTCTCGTGTCGGGTTGGGAGGACGCGCTCGAAATGGAGCGTACGGAACTGACCCGCCTGCGCAGCACTGACCAAGCCAAGAAGGCGATCCAAGCATTCTTCGAGAAGTCAAGCAAACCGAAGCCCGCGGCCGCCGCGACCGGCGGCTGAACGACCCGGATCTGAGTGAGCGTGGCCACGATCGCCACACGATGTGAGTGAGAACAACCATCCCTCGGCCGGCGCAACCGCTGTACCGAGTCTGCCCCAGGAGAACGCCATGAGCGGAAACAACTCGTCGATCAAGGCCGATCTGAAGAACATGAAGGGCATCTCGAAGAAAGATGCTCAGATGCTCGCGGACGCCGAAGTGCTGCTCGGGCCCGACCCCGAGGAAATGGGCCATGTCCAGAACATGTTCTGGGGCAACTACCGCGAAGAGCTGATGCACCCGTACCCGCAGTCCGACGCGGAAGAGACCGCACGCTGCGACCAGCTGATCGCCGAACTCGATGAGTACATGCGCAGCGAGCACCCGGCGATCCAGATCGACCAGGAGCAGGAGATCCCGCGCTGGGTCATCGACCGTCTGTTCTCGATGGGCGTGATGGGCATGACCATCCCGAAGGAGCACGGCGGGATGGGTCTCGGCATCACGTCGTATGTGCGCGTGCTCGAGAAGATCGGCGAGTACTGCGGTTCGACGGCGGTGCTGGTTTCCGCGCACCAGTCGATCGGCTGCAAGGCCGTCATGCTCTTCGGCAACGAGGAGCAGAAGAAGGTCTGGCTCCCCCACCTTGCGCAGGATTGGGTCAGCGCGTTCTGTCTGTCCGAACCGGATGTCGGCTGCGACGCCGGCGGCCAGCAGACCCGCTGCGAACTCTCCGAAGACGGCGAGCATTACATTCTCAACGGTGAGAAGAAATGGGCAACCTCCGGCGCGATCTCGGGCTTGTTCACCGTCATGGCCAAGCAGAAGCTTGCCAATGGCAAGGAACGCGTCACCGCGCTCGTCTGCACGCCGGATATGCCGGGGATCGACATCTTCTCGAAGAACCGCAGCAAGTGCGGCATCCGCGGCACGTGGCAGGCCCGGATCAAGTTCAACAACGTGAAGGTCCCCAAGTTCAACCTGCTGCACGAAGAGGGCAAGGGCCTGAACGTCGCGCTGACCTGCCTCAACTACGGCCGCTGCACGCTGTCGGCCGGCATGCTCGGCTCGGCGACGCGCTGCATGAACCAGGCGATCAAATGGTCACAGACCCGCTATCAGTTCCAGCGTCCGCTGGGGGACTTCGACCTGGTGCGCCAGAAGATCGCTCGCATGGCCGCGTTCACCTATGCCATGGACGCCATGCTCTATATGACCACCGGGTTCCTCGATCGCGGCGACAAGGACATCCGCATCGAGACCGCGATCTGCAAGACCTTCTGCTCCGAGATGGGCTGGCGCGCGGTCAACGACGCGGTCCAGATCATGGGCGGCGAGGGTTACATGACCGAGAACGAGGTCGAGCGGGCCTTCCGCGACTCGCGCATCAACCTCATCGTCGAAGGCGCTAATGAAGTCATGCAGTCGTTCATCTTCGGCTACGGCGGCAAGGCCCTGGCCGAACAGATGGTCGGCATCAAGGAGGCGCTGGTCTGGGACAGCGAGCAGGGCTTCGGCCAGAACATGTCGCGTATCCTCAAGAACAGCACAAACATGACCCTGGTCTCCAAGGCGCTCCCGCTGGGCCTCGAGCTCTACCTCGGCTTCAAGAAGGGCGCACCGAAGATCACGAAGCTGCACCCGTCGCTCTCGAAGCAGGCGGACACACTTGCCGGCCTGATCCGCCAGCACAGCCACATGTTCAAGGTCGCCTCGAAGATGCACGAGGAAAAGATCCTCGAGCGTCAGGTTGCTCAGGCCCGCATCGCCGACTCGGCGATGTGGATCCACGGCATCGCGTGCACGCTGAGCAAGCTCGACATGCAGATCCGTCGCGGCGACGACGGGCTTGAGTTCGAGCGTGACAAGACGGCGGCGCTGCACTTCGTGGACATGGCCGAACTCGAGTGCCACAAGGCGTGGCGAGAGCTCAAGAGCAACTCGGACGACACGATGCGCAGGGCCGCATCCGCCGCGATCGCGCACAACAACGAGATGCCCAACGAGCTGTTCGTTACTCCGGAATCATCCCCGGTCGCCAAGGGAACCGGTCGGACGCCCAACCAGTCGGCGATCAAGCAGTTCCCCGGCGACCAGCACGGCGGGAAGCCCGAAGACCTCGATGGACACGGCATGACCGCCGGGAAAGGGGCCAGTGCCGGCGCCGGATCGGCGCCGCTCGCCGACCCCGATGCCGGCTCCTGAGGCCACTCTTCACTCCCCTGTCCACGCCTCGGCAAAGGGTGACGGTGCAACGAACACCGCCTCCGAGCCAGCCGGTACATTGGAAGCGGGCCGCACCCCCGGTGCCGGCCCCGACACCAATCAACCCACGCGACCGCGCGTCGCGATCAGCACGAAAGACCAGACGATGCCAAAGCGGATCGCCTACCAGACCGAGATCGAATACCTCCAGATCCTCGACGAGCACGGCAACTTCGACGCCGAACTCGGCGCGGACACGCTCAGCGACGAGGACGTCCTGTTTCTCTACGAGCAGATGTCGATCGTGCGCCACTACGACGAGATCGCGTTCAAGCTCCAGCGCTCCGGGCGCATGGGCACCTACCCACAGAACAAGGGGCAGGAGGCCGCGGCGGCGGGCTCGGGCTTTGCCATCCGCAAGCACGCGCCGGGCTCGTGGCTTGTCCCCTGCTATCGCGAGAACACCGCTCTGTTCCTCAACGGCCTGCCGATGGAGAAGATCCTCCTCCACTGGATGGGCGACGAGCGAGGCAACCAGATTCCCGACGGCGTGAACATCATGCCGATCTCCATCCCGATCGGCACGCACCCGCTCCACGCGGTGGGCCTGGCGTGGTCGATGAAGTATCGCGAGACGGAAAACGGCCAGAAGAACGACCGCGTCGCGATCAGCTACTTCGGCGACGGCGCGACCTCCGAGGGCGACATCCACGAGGCGATGAACTTTTCGACCGCCCTCAAGGTGCCGTCGATCTTCTTCTGCCAGAACAACCGTTGGGCGATCTCCGTGCCGATCTCGAAGCAGATGGGCTCGGAAACGGTCGTGCAGAAGGCCTGCGCCTACGGCATGCGGGCGATACAGGTCGACGGCAACGACATCTTCGCGGTCTACAAGGCCAGCCGCGAAGCGGTCCAGCACGCGATCGAGCACAACGAACCGACCTTCATTGAGGCGATCACCTACCGCCTCGGCGATCACACCACCGCCGACGACGCCCGTCGCTACCGCGACCCGGCCGAGGTCGAGGCGTGGGTGGCTCGCGACCCGCTCATCCGCGTCCGGAAATTCCTTGAGAACAAGGGGCTGTGGAACGACGAGAAGCAAACCGAGATGGAAGCCCGGGCCAAGCAGATCGTCAGCGATGTCGTCAAGAAGGCCGAAAACATCGAGAAGCCGACGACCGACGACATCTTTAACTACACATTCGCGGAACTGCCCGCGCAGCTGCGCACGCAACGCGACACCATGCGAACCACCCGTCTCGGACAGGATCCGCATCAGGAGACGCTCAGCGCATCCGGCCAGACGGTGAACGCGTAAGGACCGCGTCGGCTCCAGAGCCGCCCTTACAGGAGGAGACCGCCATGCTCGTGATGATCACCGATCTCAAGGACAAGCATCACTGGATTAACCCACTGTATGTAAAGAGCATCCGGACGAACCGAAAGGGTCAGACGGAGATCATCGGGAGCATCTCGTACATGGGCAGCATGATCAAGACCAACGAGTCCGCTGAATCGGTCGCCGACCGGATCAGCGTGGCCATGCCGGACTCCCCGGCCTGGCAGGCGGCAACCGGAGCCGCCGTGCTCAGCGATGAGCAGCAGCGAGCCGCGGCCGCCGCAGCGGCGGGCTGACCAAGAACCGACCACGACACACCAACACCGCCCGCGACTCTGAGCGGGCTCAGCTTCAGAGAGAATCGCTTCGATGGCCAACCTTACCCTTGTGCAGGCAATCAACCTGGCGCTCACCCAGGAAATGGAAGCCGATGATCGCGTGATCATCCTCGGCGAGGATGTCGGGCTCAACGGCGGCGTGTTCCGAGTGACCGAGGGCCTGCAGCAGCGATTCGGCGAGCACCGCGTCGTCGATACGCCGCTGGCCGAGTCGGGCATCATCGGCACCGCGATCGGCCTCGCCGTCGGCGGCCTGCGTCCGGTCCCCGAGATCCAGTTCGAGGGGTTCCTCGGACCGGCCTACGACCAGATCACCAAC
>JANSXG010000177.1 GCA_024743075.1 bacterium
CGTACCTTGATGCAGCCAGTGAGGACGGATCACGTAGCCCATCCGGGAAGCTTCCTGCTGCAGCCCGCCGAGGATCTGCGTGTGCAACTCGGCGTTCACGTTCTTGGGGTCGTCGAAGACCGTGATGATCTCGCGGGTCTTGACCGGGTCAGGTCGCTTGTAGCCGAGCTCGTCGGCCACCTCGAGGATGCGGTTTCGAGTCGCTTCGCTCACGCCGTCCTTGCCCGAAAGTGCCCGAGACACCGCGTATTTCGATAGGCCGCATTCGTCGGCGATGACCCTGAGCGTGACCCGCTTCACCGGGCAGCCTCCCTAACGATGCAACAATCGGATACCTCAGAAGGCAAGCATAAACAGTGTTTTAGTGTCATTTACGCGTCTCAGTTGAGTGCAGCATACATAACACTTTACCTAACACAAAAAGTTCGGGAAGGTGAAGTGGCGCCCATTGGTAGGACATGTTGGGCACAGGGAGGAGACTGAAGATGAAATTGAAGATCAGCAGACGGGGCTTTCTCGCCTCGAGCACAGCACTGGCCGTGAGCGGACTTCCGGGCATCGCGTTCGCGCAGGACCTGCCGCCCCTCGAAGATCGCCTGCCCGAAAACCCGCTCGTCGTGACCCCGCACGAGCGGCCCGGCCAACAGGGCGGAACATGGGAGATGGCCCTGGTCGGGGGCGGCTCGCTCTCAATGCTCTATCGCTACCAGGCCTACGACCCGCTCCTGCGGTGGAACGCCGATTGGAGCGCGTTCGAGCCCAACGTCGCGGAAAGCTTCGAGGTCAGCGAGGACAGCACGACCTACACATTCACGCTGCGGCGCGGCCACAAGTGGTCCGACGGTGAGCCCTACACGACCGAGGATATCCGGTTCTGGTACGAAGACATCTTCCTCGACCCCGACGCGGGCTTGACGGACGAGGCCCATTGGTACGCCGATGGCGAGGTCGCCAAGCTCGAAATCGTCGACGACGTCACGTTCCGCGTCGTTTTCCCGGCGCCGAACGGGTTCTTCGCGACGAAGATGGCGGAATCCAACATCGACCAGTTGGTTCGGGCTCCGGCGCATTATCTCAAGCAGTTCCATATCAAATACAACGAGAACGCCAACGACCTGGCCGCCGAACGCGGCTTTGACAGCTGGATCGCGTTGTTCCAGCGCGAGCACGGGCTGACCGAGGACAACGTCCACTTCCAGAACTCGAACCGGCCGACGCTCAATGCGTGGGTGTTCACCTCCGCGCCGGGCGAAGACACCACCCGGGCCGTCGCCGTCCGCAATCCCTACTACTTCAAGGTGGACAATGAAGGCACGCAGCTGCCCTATTTCGACGGGATCAACTATCAGATGGTGTCCGATCCGGAAGTGCTGCTTCTGAAGGTGCTCCAGGGCGAGATCGACGTCGAGAACGTCTACGCCAACACGCCGACGAACAAACCCGTCCTTTTCGATGGCCAGGAGAGCGGCGACTACCGCTTCTACACGCTGCGCGAGACGGCAGCCAACGTCATGGTCTTCCAGCTCAACCTCAACCACCCCGACCCGGAGAAGAACGCGCTCTTCAACAACCGGGATTTCCGCGAGGCGATGTCGATCGCGGTCGACCGGCAAGCGCTGATCGACGCAGTCTTCGTCGGGCAGGGCGCGCCGGCGCAGCCTTCGATCCGCCCGGGCGATCCGCTCTACAACGAGCGTCTGGCCACCCAGCACACGGAATACGATCCGGCGCGCGCCAACGAAATCCTGGACGGGATCGTGCCGGAACGGGACGATGACGGCTTCCGTTTGATGAGTGACGGCGATCGCCTGACGATCATTTTCGAGATCGACCAGGTCCGGACCACCTTCCTCGATATGTTCGAGTTGGCCTTGCCGATGTTCCGCGAGGTCGGGATCGACGTCCAGATCCGGACGATGGACCGTTCGCTCTGGGAGGAAAGGGTGCGCAACGGCCGCGAATTCGACGCCTCCGCGCACCAATTCGGCTCCAACGGCGGCATCGGCGCGATGCTCGATCCGCGCTATTTCGTGCCGTTCAACAGCAACTCGATCTACGCGCCGGGCTGGGCGCTCTACTTCTCGGCCCCGGACAACGAAGCCGCCATCGAGCCGCCGGAGGAGATCAAGGCGCAGCAGCAACTGTATCGCGATCTCATCGCCACCGGCGATCCCGAGCGCCAGAACGAGATCATGGCGCAAATCCTTGAGAACGCGGCCGATCAGTTCCTCGTCTTCGGCGTCAGCCTGCCGCCGGACGGCTACGGGGTGGTCAAGAACAACGTCGTCAACATGCCGGACGAGATGCCCAACAGCTTCAGCTGGCCGACCCCGATGCCGATCGGCACCGAGCAGCTCTTCAAGGAGTGAGCCCTGGCTCATCCTCCCCCGGGGGCCGCGCATCGCGGGCCCCGGAACCTCCCCGAATTCTGAAGGACCCTGCCGATGCGCGACGACGTCCGCAACGAGACAAGCGCTACCCTGCGGACGGCCGAGTGGTACCGCACCGCCACGCGATGGACCCAGCTGACCTTGGCCGAGGACGATCCGGTGAAGTTCGATCCCGCGCAGTGGATCGACATTTTTCGCAAGACCAGGTCGAACGCGACCTGCGTCAGCGCCGGCGGCTATGTCGCCTATTATCCCTCGACGGTCCCGCTCCACCATGTCAGCCGGTTCATCGGCGACACCGACCCGTTCGGCGATCTGGTCGCAGGGGCACGGGACCTCGGCATGCACGTCATGGCCCGTGTCGATCCCCACGCGATCCACCAGGACGCCGCCGATGCGCATCCCGAATGGATCGCGGTCGGTGCCGACGGCAATCCGCGCCGCCACTGGGCCTACCCGGAGATCTGGGTGACCTGCGCATATGGCGATTACAATGCAGTCTACATGCCGGAGATCGTCAAGGAACTCGTCCGCGACTACGATATCGACGCCGTCTTCGCCAACCGCTGGCAGGGCCACGGTATCTGCTATTGCGACAGCTGCAAGATGCGGTTTGGCGATGCCACTGGCTATGAGCTGCCCCGCGGCACCTCGGCCGACGATCCGGTATGGCGGGCCTGGTCCGCGTGGCGGCGCGACATCCTCACGCGCCTCGTTGTTGACTGGGACAACGCGGTGAAAGCGATCCGGCCCCATGCGAGCTTCATTCCCAATATGGGCGGTGTGAGCCTCATGGAGTTCGACCTCGACCTGATCGAAAAGCACTGTCCGTTCCTCGTCGTCGACCATCAGGGCCGCCACGGGGCTGAGCCGGTCTGGATGGCCGGCCGCAACGGCAAGCGTATGCGCGCCACGTTCCGCGACCGGCCCGTGATCCTCATAACCTCGGTCGGACCGGAAGAGCCGGTGCATCGCTGGAAGGACAGCGTCAATTCACCGGCCGAGACGGAGGCCTGGATCGTCAACGGCGCGATGCACGGAATGCTGCCTTGGTTCACCAAGTTTAACGGCGTCATTCCCGACAGACGCTGGATCGCGCCGGTTGCCGAGGGCTTCAAGCTGCACGCACGGATCGAGCCCGCGCTCGCCGCCACCGTGCCGGCGACCGAGATCGCCATCCTGGACGCGACCACGACGCTCCGGCATTGGAACTGGTCTCAGCGCCGTCAGGCCGAGGCGGACGAGTTGGGCTTCTACCAAGCGCTTGTAGAGGCCGGCCTGCCGTTCGAGTTCGTCTCCGATCAGGCGATGACGCCGGAGATGCTGGACCGCTTTAAGCTGATGATCCTGCCGAACGCCGTCTGTCTGACTGACGAGCAATGCCGGATGCTTGAGGATTGGGTCGATCGCGGCGGCAGCCTCATCGTGTCCGGCGCGAGCGCCACCGCGGATGGCGACGGCGACCAGCGGGAGCGGCTCGGCCTTGGCACCGCGCTGGGTGTCCGGATGGCCGGCGCCACACGGGGGCCCCTCAAGAACAGCTACGTCGCCCTCAACGGCGAGCATCCGATCAACGCGGGCTTCGATGGGGCCGAGCGGATCATCGGCGGCACCCATCTGATGGCCGTCGAGCCAATGGACGGGATTGAGGTCCCGTTCCTCTACGTACCGGACTTCCCCGATCTGCCGATGGAGGAGGTCTATCCCCGCCAGGCGCCGAAAGGCGCGGCGGTGATCGCGCGAGAAACGCCGGCGGGCGGCCGCTGTGTTCACATCCCATGGAACATCGGCGCCACCTTCTGGCACGTTCTGGCGGCCGACCACCAGCGGCTGATCGAGAACGCGGTGCGGTGGGCGCTGAAGGACGCGCCGGCGGTCGAGGTTCAGGGTGAAGCGGTCCTCGATGTTGCGGCACGGGAAGGGGAGGGCGAGACCCTCGTCCTGATGACCAACCTCACCAATCCGATGATGATGAAGGGTCCGATCCGGCGCCACTATCCCGTCGAGAACCAGGTCGTGCGGGCGCGGCTTCCCGAGGGCCGCAGCGGAGCGAAGGCGACGCTTCTCGTCGCGGGCGAGGAGGTGCCGGTCACGGTCGCCGGCGGAACGGCCGAGATCATGGTGCCACGGATCGACCTCGCGGAAGTCCTGCGAATTCGCTGGTCCTGGTAGGCGGGAAAGGGCGGAAGGCCATGCTGGTATACATCGTAAAGCGGGTGCTCCTGATGATTCCAACGATGATCGGCATCTCGATCATCGCCTTTCTCATCATCCAGCTTCCGCCAGGGGATTACCTGACCTCAGTGCTCGCCCGGATGTCGGATTCGGGGCAGACCGTCGATCCGTCCGAGGTCGAGCGGCTGCGCCGGATCTATGGGCTCGACGATCATGTCCTCGTTCAATACTGGAATTGGATCACCGGCATCGTATTCCGTGGCGATTTCGGCTACTCATTCGAGTGGGGTCGGCCCGTCAGCGAGCTCATTTGGGAACGGATGGGCGCCACGCTCGGCGTCTCCGTCGCTGCGCTGCTCTTCGTCTGGGCGGTATCGCTTCCGATCGGCATCTATTCCGCCGTGCGGCGCCATTCGATCGGCGATCACGTCTTCACGTTCTTCGGCTTTCTCGGCCTGGCGATCCCGAACTTCATCCTGGCGCTGACGCTGATGTATGTCAGCTTCCGCTATTTCGGCCAGAGCGTGGGCGGGCTCTATTCCCCCGAGTTCGTGGACGAGCCGATGAGCCTCGCCAAGTTCTGGGACCTTCTCAAACATCTTTGGATCCCGGTCGTCGTCGTCGGGACCGCCGGCACGGCTTCCCTCATCCGGATTTTGCGGGCCAATCTCACCGACGAATTGTCGAGGCCCTATGTCGTCACCGCTCGCGCCAAGGGCCTGCGCGAGTTCGACGTGGTGATGCGCTACCCCGTCCGGATCGCTTTGAACCCCTTCGTCTCCGCGATCGGATGGGTGCTTCCGCAGCTCATCTCGGGCGTGACGATCACCGCCATCGTGCTGAACCTGCCGACCGCTGGGCCGATGCTGATCCGCGCTCTGGTCAGCCAGGACATGTACCTCGCCGGGAGCTTCATCCTGCTCATGGGGCTCTTGACGCTCGTGGGCATGCTGATCTCGGACCTCCTGCTCGCCGCGCTCGATCCGCGCATCCGGTTCACGTGAGGCCCCATGACCGACGCCAGCCCCCCCACGCACCACACTCCGATCCTGCCGCCCGACGGCGAGGAGACCGGCCCGGCGATCAGCCCGCTCCGGCCCGGAGACGACCCCTCCAGCATCGCGGTCGCCAGCCAGTGGACGCTGATCCGGCACCGGTTCTTCCGCAACAAGGTCGCGGTCGGCGCCGGGATCGTGGTGATCTTCTTCTATTTCGTCGCGCTCTTCGTCGAGTTCCTCGCGCCGACGGACCCGACCTTCGCGCAGCCGCGGTTCACCTACGCGCCGCCGCAGACGCTGTCCTTCTTCGTCGAGACCGAACAGGGCCGGGAATGGCTTCCCCACGTCAAGGGCTACACGATGGAGGTCGATCAGGAATCGCTGCGCCGGACGTTTACGGTCGACGAGAACCAGATCATCCCGATCGGTCTCTTCGTCGAAGGCCGGCCCTACGAGCTC
>JANSXG010000222.1 GCA_024743075.1 bacterium
GGGGGGGGGGAGGTCGCGCATGGTGGGACGCGGCGTAGGGGGTTGGCCCCCCCTCCCCTTGCGGGTGAGGGTTGGGGTGAGGGGTTCGCACGACAGGTGCGACGGTGCCGCGCGAAACTTCGGAGCAGAACGGCAGCGGCTGCGCCGCTGACCCCTCATCCGACCGCTGCGCGGCCACCTTCTCCCGCAAGGGGAGAAGGAAGAACGATCACGCGCGCCGGAGGCGTGTGGTGGATGGGGAGCGGGTGAGGTCGGTGATACCGTCGTGGTCAAGATCGATGTGAGCGGGGTGCGGGTGCGCTGGTCGGCCGCGCGCCGGGCGTACATGGCGGCGCGTTCGGCGTGGATGTCGTGCGCGGGGAGCAGCGCGCTGGCGCTTGAATAGATGGTGTGCAGCGCGCTCAAGGCCTCCGCCCGGGCGAGCGCTTCGGGGTTCAGGATCTGTGACGCGTACACAGCGCCCTCCGGCGGCCCGTCCGGAACGACGCCGGGCTCGATGCCGAGGGTGGCCAGCAGGGTGCGGTGCGCGAGCTCGATCTGGGGTGCGAAGGTGATGACCGTCGCGCTGACCTCGGTGCTCGGCGCGATCGGGAGCGGAATGGCGGGCGCATCGTGCGCGTGGCGCAAGCGCGAGACGCCGAGCGCGGTCGCGCTGGTCACTTCGGTGATCTCGAAACGCCCGTAACCGTCGAGCGCGATGACCATGCCGGGCATGAGGCCGAGGGTCGCCAGATCGACGCCGGTGAAGTTCAGCGCGAGCGAGCCGGCGCCGACGGTGGCGGGCTGATTGGTCAGGCGGGCCTGCGCGCTGAAGGCGATGTCGTCGAAGAGGCGGGGTTCGAGGATCCAGAGGTCTCGGTCGGTGGCGAACATGGCGGTGGTCCTTGTTGCTGCGAGGCGGGCGGTGACGGGTTCGGAATCCCCCGGCGCACCCGTTGGGGCACGCACGGGGGAGAGAGGAGATGCTGGCCCTTCTCCCCTGGCGGGAGAAGGTGGACGCGAAGCGGACGGATGAGGGGGCGGTCCGAACGTTCTGATCAGATCCGCAGCGGCGTTGCCGCTAACCCCTCACCCCGGCCCTCTCCCGCAAGGGGAGAGGGAGGCGGAAACGTCAGGGCGCGAGGTCGCGGATGAGCGCGTGGGCGTTCTCGTTCATGAGCTGGACGGTGTATTCGCCGAGGACGAGACCGGACTCGCTGTCGCCGCCGGCGGCGAGCGGCTTGTAATGGAACGAGCGTCCGGCGAGCGGGAGGACGCTGATGCGCGACGAGTCGAGCAGCAGCACGGTGTCGGCGGGCACGGTCCGCGAAAGGATGACGCGGCAGACGCCGTAGTCGGACTCGTAGGTGTTCACGAGGTCGCGGTAGGTGGTGTCCTTGGGTTCGTAGCCTCGGACGGCGGTGGTGAAGCTGTTGATGCGGCGCTTCTGCGCGCCGGAGCAGACTATGGTGTCGATGGTCCCCGAGGACTGTTCCCACACGGCACGCAGCGCGGCGTTGAGCACCGCCTCGGTGAGCTCGTCGTTGCCCGAACCGGTGCCGTCGGGGATCGGGTCGATCCCGGGCATGAACAGGTTCGTCGTGAGCTGGCGGATGATGCCGTTCATCGTGCGCCGGACGGTCGACGAGCCATGGGGCGAGGACGAGGGCGCGACGCCGTTAATGACGCAGTTCTCGAGATCGCGGAGCAGCTCGCGCAGGCGCTGCTGCTTCTGGTACTCGAATTCGTCGGCGACGGCGATGGTGTCCACGGCGAGCTGGCTGCCGGAGACCTCGACCGGCGCCGAGAAGATCTGCGTGTAGTTCGTCCGGCGGGCGCGAGTGGTGAAACGCGGGTCGGACTTGGACGCACCCTCGAGTGCGCCGTTGCCGATGATGTGCAGGAGCATGTCGTCGGCGAGGGTCGCGGCCGGTGTGGTGCCGCCGTAGGCACGGGTGACGGTGAGGACGGATCCGTTCACGTCGTTGACGAGCATGATCTCGCTGGAGCCATCGGGGCGGAGCTGATCGCCGGCGCGGAAGCGCGAGGCGTTGTCGACGGTGATCTGCGTGGCGGTCGTCGGGCTCGGCGTGAAGGTGGTCTGGTTGATGGTGTCGGAGTTGGGGAGCAGCGAGTCTTCGAGCCACTCGTGGACGGTGCTGCGCGCGACGGTGCGCGCATCGCCGAGGTGGTCGAGCAGCGGGGTTTCGTGGGGGCTGACGATGCCGATGAGGTCGGCGACGTCTTCGGCGATCTCGGGCAGGGTGGAGCCGGCGGCGTAGGTGGATTTACCGGTGAACGGCATGGGCTGGTAGTCCTTTCGGGGTGGTGGTGGACGGGGTGCGAACGATCAGGAGGGCGGTTCAGGAGCGCCGGAGGCGCAGGTAGCGGAAGAGCGCTGCGCGATCGCCGGCGGTGGCGCGCTCGCGTTCGAGGTCGAGCGACGAAGCGAGCGGGACGGGCGCGTACGCGCCGGAGGGGGAGAGTGCGGGCGCCGGGAGCGGCGCGAGCGCGTGCAGGTCGGGGATGGCGACGGCGAGGTCGTCGAACAGGGCGCGAAGGCGAGCATCGAGCTCGGCGACGCGGTCGAGCAGGGTGGGGATGGAGGAATCGGGAGCGGGCGGTGCAGTGGTGTCGTCGTCGGAAGCGGTGGCGGCGCGGATGGCCGGTGCGCTGGGTTCAACGACGGTGGCCGGTGCAGCCGGCGCTGGCGAGCCGTTGCCGGTGTCGGTGTCGTCGCCGGGTTTGGTGGAGGACTTGGACATGGGGTTCCTTTCTGGGTGAGGGGTCGGTGATGGGGAGGGGGTGACGTGGTCTGAGTCCGACGCGAGTCGGGCGAAGGCCACGAGGTCGCTGGCGCCGGTCATGGCCTTCGCTGCGCTCAGACCATGCCACCCGAGTCGTCCGGTTCCGCGCTGCCGTATCCGAGCTCTTCGAGAATCCGCTGGCGCGGGACGCCGAGGTCGGCCTTGAGCTTGGCGGCCTGAAGGCGGCGCAGTTCGTCGGGCGGGAGCGGGTCGGGCCAGCGGATGTGCAGGTCGCGATCGCGCTCGGTCGTGCGCAGGATGCCGGCCCGGTCAAAGGCCAGCAGCACGAGGCGCGAGGCCTCGGTGATGCCGGCGGTCCAGGACTGTCGCCGGCGAGCGGTTTTGGAGAGCACACCCATCATGGTGATGCGCAGCGCGTTCTCCGAGGAGAGGTGGCCGATCTTCGCGCGGAGCAGGCCGAGCACGAGCGGTGAGACGCCCGAGGCCTTGTCGAGGGCCTCGCGGATCTGGGTGATGTGGTCGTCTTCGGAGGGGGTGTGGGCGTCGCCGCCGAAGGCGTGGAGCTCGGCTTCGGGGTTGTGGGTGGACCAGATCTGCCCGGGCGCGACGGCGAGATCATCGGGCGCTTCGAAGCCCTTGGCGAAGTACATCTTGAAGCTCTGCATCGTGACGCGGTGCGCGCGATCGCTCAGGCGGGTGTTGAGCTCGTCCTGCAGCGCGATGAGCGGCTCGACATCGCTGAGGCCGTCGTAGCGGAAGGGCTGGGCGGCGTTCTGGATGTGCACGATCGGGAGCACGCCGAGCGGGTTGGGGCTCGAGGAGATCGTGCGCGAACCCTCGCGGACGATGGTGCGTGCGCTGTCGATGAGCGTGTAAGGCTCGTCGGTCGCGCCGTGGGCGACGGTGCGCTTGAGCGCA
>JANSXG010000150.1 GCA_024743075.1 bacterium
ACCTTCCTTGTTACCTTCCTTGTTACCGTCCTTCCTTCCTTGTTACCTTCCTTCCTTATTACCTTGTTCCCTTGTTTCCTTCTTCCCTTGTTTGATTGTTCCCTTGTTTGATTGTTCCCTTGTTTCCTTGTTTCCTTGCTTCCTTGTTTCCTTGCTTCCTTGCTTCCTTGCTTCCTTGACCTTGCTTCCTTCATTCATTCATGTCAGTTTGTTCGATCAGAACGCGCACTCATTCTTTCAAGTCACATACGTTGGTGTTCTATTTTTCTACTCTCCCATCTGCCGATGTATAGATTCAGACCATTCATTCTCAAACAGTTTGTTTGCGTTTTCCATCAGCTGGACGTGTTCCAGGATGCTCCTTTGTTGTCAAACAAAGCTTACAGGGAACTTCCGCAGCACCGGAAACTCTCTGAGCCAGCTCGCTCGCAGCGCGCGATCTTTCCAGCATGGCCGCGTGCACTGTGGACGTTGGGTGGGTCAACCCTCAAAAATCTCGCGGGGTGCTTGCACGTGCTTCAGAGCAACCAGCAAAAGGTGAAGCCTCTGCCGACTTTCGCCGGGTGGACTCCAAAAAACTCACGATTCTCATGTGTTGTTCACCTTCGTGGGGCGAAGAGAGGGAAGAGAGAAGGTCAGAAGAAGGAAAAAAAAGAGAGAGAGAGAGAGAGAGAGAGAGAGAGAGAGATGCTCCTAACTCCAGTTCTCCTATCTTTGAAACTTCCCCCCCCCACCTTTACCAGACCTTGGGCTCGCCTTTTGGCGCTGGCTCCCCAACCTCCCGCCTGCCGGCACTCCGAGGCAAGCGGGCCCCGGCCATTGGAGCGCACGGAGCTGTTGGTGTTCTCCCGCGGCGCGACTGCGCGAGACCCGCCGAGAGACCGGCTCGGCCGCTCGGCGGGCGTGACTTCGCCCGAATCGCCCCGAAGTCTCTGCCGCCCGCCGAGAGACACCCGCCGCGGTGAAGTCTCTGTTCGACCGGGTGAGCGGGTTTGACGGGGGTGATCAACTACAAGGGCTGCTCGCGACATTGATCCAATCGATGCGCCGCGGTGAAGCGGGCGCGCACCGTTGGTACGCGGCGTCATAGGTCACCCGTGGCGAGGTCGCGATGCACGCGGGTCGCCTTGGAGCGACCCATGCCACGAGCGAGCGACGACAGCCGGCGCAACCCCGACGCGATGACATCCGAAGAGCGGCAGGACGAGATCTCGCGCATCCTCGCGCGTGGTCTCGTGCGTGCGGTTCGCATCGAGCGGGACGCCGCATCGCGGGCGTTGCGCGAAGTTGAAGAAGGTGCCGCGACATGCCTTGAACTTCCGAGCGATCCGAGCCTCACTGTGGCGACGCGATCCAAATCCCGACCGGCGGGTGAAGGAGACGCGTGATGGAGACACCAGCCACAGGAGGCCGCATGAAGCATGCGACGGCAAGACGAATCGAGGACGAGATCGACTCGCTCAAAGACATGTCCACCAACGAACTCGTGGAGCGGTTTGTCGAGCTGCACGGCTACCAGACGCGGACGCGCCACCGGACGTACCTGATGCGCAAGATCGCCTGGCGGCTTCAGGCCAACGAGGAGGGTGACCTCAGCGAGCGGGCGAAGAAGCGGGCCGCGGAGCTCGCGGACGACGCTGAGGTCCGGGTGATGGCCCCAAAGACGCTTGTCACGCCGCCGCAGACGGGGCGGTCCGCCACGGTGACGCGGGGACTCGACCCGGAGGCGGAGCGTGACCCGCGTGTCCCGCCGCCCGGCTCAGCGATCGTCCGCGAATACCAGGGCCGGGCCATCCAGGTGCTGGTGCTGCCCTACGGCGAGGGCTTCGAGTGCGACGGCGAACGGTTCAAGACGCTCAGCGGGGTGGCCAAACACATCACCGGGAGCCACATCAACGGCTTCCGGTTCTTCCGGCTCGGCCAGGACAGGAGCACGCGATGAAGGTACGCAAGCGCGATCGACCGAAGGAGGCCGCCGCCCCGGGCAGCCGCATGCGGTGTGCGGTGTACACCCGCAAGTCCAGCGAAGAGGGGCTCGATCAGGAGTTCAACTCGCTCGACGCCCAGCGCGAGAGCGCCGAGGCGTTCATCGCCAGCCAGAAGACCGAGGGGTGGGTCTGCCTGCCGGACCACTACGACGACGGCGGGTTCTCCGGTGGCAGCATGGAGCGTCCGGCGCTCGAGCACCTGCTCCGCGACATCGAGGCGGGCCGGATTGACTGCGTGGTGGTCTACAAGGTGGACAGGCTGAGCCGCTCGCTGATGGACTTCGCCCGGATCATGGAGGCGTTCGACCGCAAGGGAGTGTCGTTCGTCTCGGTGACCCAGCAGTTTAACACGACGAGCTCGATGGGCCGTCTGACGCTGAACATCCTTCTTTCGTTCGCGCAGTTCGAGCGGGAGATCATCGGCGAACGGATCCGGGACAAGATCGCGGCCCAGAAGCGCAAGGGCAAGTGGGCCGGCGGCGTGCCGGTGCTGGGCTACGACGTGGACCGTTCCGGCCCCAGCCCGCGGCTGGTGGTGAACGCCCGGGAGGCGGTGCGGGTCCGTGCTCTGTTCGATCTGTACCTTGAGAAGCAGTCGCTGTTGCCGGTAGTCCGCGAGCTGCGGCACCGCGAGTGGACCAACAAGAAGCGGGTCACGAAGAAGACAGGCAAGGTCATCGGCGGGAAGCCATTCAATAAGGCCACGCTGCACAATCACCTCATAAACCCGGTCTACGTCGGGAAGATCACCCACAAGGGCGAGATCTACGACGGCGTGCACGAGGCCATCGTGGACCCGGAGATCTTCGAGCGGGTCCAGAAGCTGCTGCGCTACAACGGACGGACCGGCGGTTTCGAGGTCCGCAACAAGTACGGTGCCCTGCTACGCGGTCTGATCACCTGCAAGGCATGCGGGTATGCCATGACGCACACATTCACGAAGGACAAGAAGGGCGGGCCGCGGTTCTACCGGTACTACCGGTGTACGCACGCCATCAAGAACGGGGCATCCGAGTGCCCGTCGCGGACGCTGCCGGCGGCGGAGATCGAGCGGGTGGTGGTCGATGAGATCCGCGGGCTTGGCTCCGATCGCGCTTTGCTTAAACAGGTGCTGGCCGATGCCCACGCCACGATCGCCGATGAGCGCGAGGGTCTCGTCACGGAGCGTGCCGATCTGAAGCGGACGCTGGACCGTTGCCACCGCGAACTCCAGACTCTCGCGGCCGGAGGGCTCGCGGATACAGATGTCTCCCAGCGGATCGCAGAACTGCATGAGCAGATCACCGCCGGGGACAAGCGGCTGCCCGAGGTCGAGAAGCGGATCGGCGAACTGGACGCAGAGACGATCACCCAAGCGCAGGCCGAGGCGGCATTCAGGGGCTTCGACCCCGTATGGGAGAACCTGATCCCGCGTGAGCAGGCCCGGCTGATCCGGCTGCTGGTCTCGGCGGTGGAATACGACGCCGTCAAGTCGAGCGTGAGCGTGACCTTTCGGCCGACAAGCATCCGGGCATTTCTCGACCGCATCAACAAGGAGGCGGCATGACCACCGTCACCCGGCCAATCCACTTCCGCGTCCGCCAGACCCGGCGGCGGATCTTCACCGAGCCCGCTCCACCCCCGCCACCCGGGCGGGTGCCCCGAGTCGCCCGCCTGATGGCCCTGGCGATCAAGTTCGATCGGATGCTTCAGGACGGGGTGGTGGGCAGCCAGACCGACTTGGCGGCCTTGGCCCGAGTGACCCAGCCGCGGATGACGCAGATCATGAACCTGCTTCATCTGGCCCCGGATATCCAAGAGGAGATTCTGTTCCTGCCACCTGTGACGGAGGGGCGGGATCCGGTGACGGAACGGGATCTGCGGGAGATCGTGACGCTATGCGTTTGGACGTCACAGCGGGAAGCATGGCGTGGCCACCAAAGTCCAAGAATCTGTCACGCAAAGGCTTAAACACTGATTCCCGGTCAACCCAGGGACAGAATGTTGTCATTGCGGTCGAAGAGGAATAGTCATCGACGGCGAATAACGGCTTCCGCTCTGAGCGGGATGTCATCTTCAGCTCACCCAGTCCTGCTGCGAGTCTGGTCATCGGGAGCAGTGCGAATGGCTGGATCGAGTGACGGAATGCTAGAGGCCAGACCCTGGAAGATGTCCGAAGACGGTGTCCGACTTCTGCGCCAACGGGGACCGTGCGTGATGCCCGTAGTTCCGATAAGGACACTTCGTGTAAGCGAGCGTTTCGCATAGGCATTGATTCTCTGTGGTGATCCCGATCCTGGCTATAGCTCTGACTCATGAGCTGCACTTTAAGTGCCGATGCAGTCCGGTATTCGGACGGCAACATGGGCGGCCGTTTCGGACATCGGCATAGGGCCTCTCCACCTCGACGTGTCCGAGATAGCTTGGCGGCCCTCTAGCGGAGAACCCTCCCTATGGGCCACCATCAGGTCGAAAGCCTACCGGTTACGCCATCGCATAGACGCGTTGTCGCCATGCTGGGCGATGGTGCTGGCATGACGGGTTTGCCCGGCGTGGGCCAAGCTGCGCTCGCGCAGGTGGCTGACGCGATGCTCACCGCTGCGATTGCGGGATTCGAGCGTGCTGCGAACGATGAAGGCCTGATTCATACGTTCTACTTGCTGACACAGGTCACGCAGGCAGCTCGGGATGAAGACCGCTTCAACGAGCGCCTGGCTGAGCTTGGGGTCACGGGCAGCGCATGGGAGTTCAGTCCATCCCAAGGCGATGGTACCGCTATTGCCAACACCATCTACGACTTGGTCGGGAACTTCACGTACGCCATCGATAACCATCTGGCCATGACACGAACTCGCTCGGACCTTAGCGAGATCGCTCAGCGGGCCGCCGCTCAAAGCCTAACGGTGCTGGGTCAGGAGTATGCGAATACCCTCTTCGGTACAGGGCCGGACGCTGTTCAAGATGCATTGCGTCGGCTGTCCACGCAGTCAGGATTCGCTCGCCTGACCCAAGACTTTTTCGGTCGTGTGGCAAGCGGATTTCTCATCTATCACTTGAGCAAGGAGCTCTCGAACCACGTCGGGCCGGGCCGCAGGTTCGCCGACGTGTCCGAGCACAATGCATTCCTATCGGCGATGGAAGCGCATTGTCGAACCGCGTCGTCTGTGCTCAAAGAGTTCTCGGGAACTTGGTACTCCAAGCACAACTTTCAAGACGGCATCACACCTCGGAAGAGTGCTGGCTTTGTCCGTCATGCTTTGGAGAAGGTGGGCGATGCGCTGACGCATCTCGGAGGAGCGGATGCCTCCTGATCCGCCCAAGCCGCATCTGTTCTTGTGCAACGGCGCAGGCCTCTCTAGCCGCCGGAAGCTGTGGCGTGAGCTAAAGGCTACAGAACTCATCACAGATGGTCCTGCAAGCAATGTCGTTATCAAGATTTCAGAGATCTCCAAGTCGCTGACGGCCAATGTGCCGAAGCGAGCAGCCGATCTTATCGAGATCGCAGCGGCGGTGTATGTCGCTGACCAACTGTCCAGGCGAACCGGACGAAAGGCCCAGGACTACGGCGATTTGTGGTACCGAGATATTCGGATGGAGATCGCTGTCCGTGACCCAGACTTCTGGAATCAGGAAGACGTTGCTGGCCTGCTGTCCCGCATGTTGAACTTCATCTCCGGTGACAACTTCGAGTTCGCCTTCTGTGAACTGGACGAACCCCCCGCGGTAGAGAACTACTTGGAATTCGGCTCCGGTGACCCGAATCCAGAAGGCATCGAGAAGGTCCTCCTCTTCTCAGGCGGAATCGATTCCCTGGGCGGAGCCGTGCAAGAGCTTTCTGCCGGGCGGCGCATTGCAATGGTGAGCCACAAGCCCGCGGGACATGTGGCTGGGCTGCAGAAGAGTCTCGTGAAGGAGCTTGTCAAACGAGCCTCCGTGTCCGGCAATGCCCCGCTGCCAGTATCTGTCTGGTGCAACAAGAAGGGGTTGGTGGAGAAGGATCACACTCAGCGGACACGATCCTTCCTCTATGTCACGCTTGGGGCGGTTGTGGCGAGGATCTTCGGCCTGGATGCTGTCGACTTCTTCGAGAATGGAGTCGTGAGCATCAACCTCCCCCTGGCTGAGCATGAGCTCGGTGCACGGGCAACCCGGACGACACATCCCCAGACCTTGGCATGGTACAGCCAACTCCTGTCAGCGGTGTTCGAGCAGAAGTTCCAGGTTCGGAACGAATTTCTGACGAAAACGAAGCAGGACGTGGTAGAGATCATCAAGCACGAAGGGCAGGGAGAGCTGATCGCTTCCAGCGTAAGTTGTATGCATACTCGGGAAACGACCAAGGCGAGCCCGCACTGCGGCGTGTGTTCACAATGCGTGTCGCGACGCTTCGCAACGCTCGGCGTAGACGGCGGCGCGTTGGAGCCATCTAGACTCTACCGACACGATGTACTGACAGAGCCCCGCAAACGAACCGAAGATCGAACCATAGCTGAGAGATTTCTTGGCTTTGCTCGCGAGATCGCAGCACTAGAAGACTCTGCCGACTTCGCTCAACGGTATGCTGCCGAATTGGCCCGAGTCACCCGATTCATGCCTTTTGCACCCTCCGTGGTCATCGATAGCGTGTTCGACCTGCATCGGCGGCATGCCGAGCAGGTCAACGCGGTGATCATCGAGGCTATGCAGGCGTCAGCCGAAGACCAGTATCTCGGAAAGATCGCCGACGGATCCATGCTTGCGTTTGGCTTCGGCACGAGCGGCGGTGATCACAAAGCTGCGCTACCCAAGGCGGCGCAGCCATCAGAAGCTGATGGCGGATCACGCCCATCCCATCCACTGAGCAAGAACCAGATGCTGCTCCTCACGGTTCTCTCAGAGGCCAAATCGCTTATGAGCCAGGCTGACATGGTTGAGGCTACGGATGCCAAGGGCCACCGCCTCACGCGCAAGACCATCGGCGGCGAGCTCAAAGAACTTCGGGACCTGGACTTTGTGTGCTATCCCAAGGGCATGCGCTCGGGGGCTGCCATTACCCCAGGCGGCCGTTCCCATCTGGCGGAAGCGACGGCACACCAATTACCCACTAGTGACGCCTTGATGACGCGCTGAAGACGCCGTAACTACCCACTAGAAAACCAGATAAGCGGCACCATTCCTCCGACACCTAACGGCCAGGAGTCGGAAGCCGCATGACCCACACCAACCAACAGAGAGAGTCTGTCTTGCCCCGCTCTCGGGGGCCTCCGCGATGGTCGCGGCTACCGCAAGGTGCATGACCATCATCGTTGTCTAAGTCCATCATCAACTTCGCAACTGGCCGCGAAGCAGTGCCGTTCGGGTGTCGTCGTCTACGACGATTCCGCGAACCGCCGCTAAACGGTCGGGCGCGATCCGTGCGCACTGATGGCGACACCCCAGGCGCTGCCTCCGGTCTCGGAGGCCCGTCATGGGTAACCCCAACCAGATTGTTTCTGACCCCTTCACCGCCACCCTCATCCGCATCAAAGCCGCCCAGCTCTGCCGGCGCACCGACTTCTCCTGGTCGGACCGCGACGACCTGACGCAGCAGATGCTGCTGTATCTGCTGGAGAAGGCCCACCTGTTCGATCCCGCCCGGGGGAACATCGAGGCGTTCGTCACGAACGCCATCGATTCCTGGGTGGCGATGGAGCTGCGATTCCGTGGCCGCCACAAGCGGCGCGGCGATTACGAGGCGATCTCCCTTGAGGGAACGCTCGTCGAGTGCGACGGCGACGCCGTCCCGCTTCGCACGGTCCTCGGTCCTGCCGACCAGCAGCGCCGCC
>JANSXG010000254.1 GCA_024743075.1 bacterium
AGCTGTTCACGCCGGCGCTCGTCAAGGAGTTTGACGCGAGTCTGCAAGGGGAGCGGTCTTCGGTTCCGGCGTCGGCGACGACGGCCTACCAGTGCCCCTCGATGATGATGTTCATGGGGCAGTGGTTGCGCCGGGCGGCCGAGTACCCGGTGTACCAGGTGCGGTTCTTCGACTCGAAGATGTGCCGGTACGAGGATTACGGGCACGGCCAGCGCGAGGTGAACCGAGGGCACACCGGCGTTCTGAAGATGCCGTACCTGCACTACAACTTCTCGAAGGGGATCGAGGAGTGGTTCGACAAGCACAACCGCTACAGCACGCTCGAGTCGTCGCAGGCGGAGCACGAGCCGCAGATCTCGCTTACGCGTGCGATGCTGGGGCTCTTCACGCCGGACAAGATCAAGCGGCGCCGGCACCTCAAGGCGCTGAGCTACCGGATGCCGGCGAAGGCGACGCTGATGTACATGTACATCGTGGTCCTGCGTCGGGGCTTCATGGACGGGTCGGCGGGCGTGAACTACGCTCGGATGCGATCGATTTACGAGGCGATGATCAGCGTGAAGTCGGCGGTCTCGCAGGCTGAGAAGAAGCAGAAGCGGAACGCCGCCGGCGGGGATTTGCGGTCATGAACGGCTCAGGTGCAGGCTACGAACAACGCTCGGTGAGCCCGTACACCACGCGCGAGAAAGTCGGGCGGGTGATCTGGAACTATCTCGGGCAGCCGCTGTTCCGTTGCACGTTCCACAACTGGTACGGGCTGCGGAACGCCCTGCTGCGCCTGTTCGGGGCGTCGGTCGGGCGTCCGGTGCGGATTCGACCGAGCGTGCGGGTCGAGCAGCCGTGGAATCTCACGATCGGTGACAACTCGTCGATCGGCGACCGATCCATCGTGTACTGCCTCGGCAAGGTGACAATCGGCAGCCACGTGAGCATTTCGCAGCAGGCGCACATCTGCGCGGGGACGCACGACTACAAGATGCCCGACCTGCCGCTGATCCGGCCGCCGATCGTGATCGAGGATCACGCGTGGATCGCCGCCGACGCGTTTGTCGGGCCCGGGATCACCGTCGGCGAAGGGGCGATACTGGGAGCGCGCGGCTGTGCGTTCAAGGACCTTGAGGCGTGGACGATCTACGGCGGCAACCCGGCCAAGGCGATTGCCGCTCGGCCGACCTTGGGCGAGGATGACCGAGATGAATGAAGTCGCTGAGAAGACCGCCGCACACAACATCCCGGACTACGGCTTCGGTGATTCGGCGATCCGGCACCATATGGCGTATATCCTGGACCCGATCGAGCGGCTCGCGGGCGGGTTCCGCGAGGGCATGCGTGTGCTTGACGTCGGGAGCGGCAACGGGTTTCTCGCATCGTGGCTGAAGTCGAAGGGGTGCTCGGTGATCGGCATCGACCCCTCGGCTTCGGGCGTGAAGGTGGCGTCGGAAGCGCACCCGGATATTCGGTTCGTGGAGATGCCGGTGTCGGTCGATGTGTTGAGCGATCTTGGAGAAGAGCCGTTCGATCTGGTGGTCTCGACGGAGGTGGTCGAGCACCTCTACTCGCCACGGGATTGGGCCACGGGTTGCCTGCACGCCCTGAAGCCGGGGGCGCCGCTTATCTGCACGACTCCGTATCACGGCTATCTCAAGAACCTCGTCATCGCCGCGTCCAACAAGTTTGATCATCACGTGAACCCGCTGTGGGACGGTGGGCACATCAAGTTCTGGAGCGTGAAGACGCTGCGGAAGTTGCTGGAAGAGTGCGGTTTCAGCGGTGTTCGGTGGACCGGGGCGGGGCGGTATCCGTACATGTGGAAAAGCCTTGTGATGCGGGCGGATCGCCCCGGGGCTTGAGGTGATTCCCGCCAGAAGCGGGGCGTTTGGACACCGGACCGGCGCGGTTGAGGGTTCGGGGTCGACGGCGGTCGAATCGAGCGTCAGCAAGGGGGATTTTGGTGATGCGCGCGGTCGATGGGCCTCGGAGGGGCTCCTGCGCACAGCCCCCTGATCGGCTATCCTCTCTGGTCAATACTCGCTTTTTTGACCCAAAGGATTGGCCATGTCAGACCTCATCGCCCCGCACGGCGGAACCCTCGTCAACCGCGTTGTCGCCCAGGATCGGGCGCGTGAACTCCGTTCGGAGGCCGAGTCGCTGCCGCGGATCGACCTTTCCGCGAAGCAGTCCTGTGATCTGGAGATGATCGGGGTCGGGGCGTTCAGCCCGCTGACCGGCTTCATGGGCAAGGCTGACTTTGAGTCGGTCTGCAAGGACATGAAACTCGCTTCGGGTGACATCTGGCCTATCCCGATCCTGCTGAGCGTCGATGGCGCCGACGCGCCGAAGGCCGGCCAACGGGTAGCGCTCTACGCGCCCAACGGCGTTCTGCAGGCGGTGATGACCGTCGAAGAGGTATTCAAGCACGACAAGTCGCTGGAGGTCCCCAGCGTGTTCCGCACCGAGGACGAGGCGCACCCCGGCGTCGCGCAGGTCATGGCCGAGGGCGATACCTGCCTCGGCGGACCGGTCGAGGTGATCGAGGTGTGCGTCGATCCGGACGGGCCGGAAGCGTTTCTCGACCACCGGCTCACGCCCGCGCAGACGCGAGCGCAATTCGCCGAGCGCGGTTGGAAGACCGTCTCGGCGTTCCAGACGCGCAACCCGATCCACCGGGCCCACGAGTACTTGTGCAAGTGCGCGCAGGAGATCACCGACGGGCTGCTGATCCACCCGCTGGTCGGTGAGACCAAGAAGGGCGATATCCCTGCTGAT
>JANSXG010000237.1 GCA_024743075.1 bacterium
CCGACAGGAGCCGATCCGAATGGACAGCGTGCCCGACGCCTCACAGAACAGCCACAAGATCGTCGTCATCGGAGCTGGGCTCGCCGGCCTGTCCACAGCCGTGGAACTGCTCTCGCGCGGGTTTCGCGTCACCCTGATTGAGAGGAATCAGCACCTCGGCGGCAAGATGAATGTTCTCGAGGAACGGGGCTTCAAGTTCGACATGGGTCCCACGATCCTCACACTGCCGGCGGTCATTCGCGGGATCATCCAGCGGAGCGGGCGGAAACCCGAAGACTACATCGACCTTGTCCGTCTCGACCCGCAGTGGCGCTGCTTCTACGACGACGGAACGGTTGTTGATCTGCGCGAAGATGTTGACACGATGGCAAAGGCCATCGATGAGCAGTTTCCGGGCAAGCAGGGCGGACGCGGCTATCGAGCGTTTATCGAACACGCCCGACGCATGTTCCGGCTCTCGGAATCTGTGTTCTTCTACAAGGACCTGGGCGACGTCAAAGACCTGATGTTCAACCCGCCGAAGAACCGCCCGGAAGGCCTTATGGGTGATGTTCTGGCGATGCGGATGCACTCGACTGTTGGCGCGACCGTTGAGAAGCACATCCCCGAGCCGCACATCCGCCAGCTCTGCGAGCACTTTCTGCAGTACGTCGGCTCATCGCCATTCCTCTCGCCGGCGATCCTGACGCTCATTGCCGCGGCTCAGACCGACCAAGGCTGTTGGTACTCCATGGGCGGCACGCGGAGTGTCGCCCGCGCGTTGGAACGGATCATCCGTGAACACGAAACCGACGGCAGAGCAACGGTCATAACCGGCCAGGGCGTCTCGCGGATCACAGCGACGGGCGGCAAGGCCAATGGCGTGACGCTTGAGGACGGCCGAACCATCGAGGCCGACGGCGTGGTCTCCAACTGCGACGTGCAGCGGACTTACCGCGACCTGCTCGGCGATCCCGTGGCCGCCAGCGAGCAAAAGAAGATCCGCGGTAAGTACGAACCGGCCTGCTCGGGCGTCGTTTTCTATCTCGGCCTCGACAAGCAGTACGACCACCTCGCGCACCACGACTTTCTGTTCAGCGGTTCCTCGGAGAGCGAGTTCGGCGACATCTATCGCAAGGGCGTCCCTGCCAAGGATCCGACGCTCTACCTCTGCGTACCGTCGAGAACCGACCCCGACCAGGCCCCGGAGGGCTGCGAAGCGCTCTACGTGCTCATCCACACCCCGTACCTGCGCGAGGGCCAGGAATGGGGCGAGCTCGGCGACGGCAAGATGCTCGACGAGTACCGTCCGATCGTCATGGAAAAGCTCAAGACCTGCGGCGGCATGCCCGACATCGAAGACCACATCGTCGTCGAGCGTCACCTCACGCCGAACATGATCGATCGCATGTACAACGCCGAAGGCGGCGCGATCTATGGTCTCGCTTCACACGGCAAACTGAAGGGCGGGTTCAAGCCCAGAAACACCTCGCGGGTATTCGACAACCTCTACCTCGCCGGCGGTTCGGCCAACCCCGGACCGGGCGTGCCGATGGTCCTGATGAGCGGGGTTACGACAGCCCGGGCGGTCTGTCGCGACTTCGGCATCGAGACCGGCGACGAAGAATTCACCGCCGACAACGCGAAACAGCAGTGGGACGTCGAGCCACGAGCCTTCGGCGCTCCGCCCGTTCATGCTTCCTCACCTCTCGCCGGAGCCACCCAATGACACACACCGCCGACAACACCCCTCCCGTCGCCGGCCCGGATACGCGTGTCGCCACCGATCGGCTCGTGCTCATCCCGGCCAGCGGTAAAATCGCCCGAGCCGACGCCAGCGATTCAGACGATTTCGGTTCGATGCTCGGCGTCGTCGTACCACGATCGTGGCCTCCCGAACTGTTCGGCAAGCATCGTGATCGCCTCGCCGACCTCCTTGAGCAGCGCCCGAACGAGTGCGGTTGGTGGAGTTGGTACATCACTTACTCCATCGAGGGTCTTCCGGCCGGAACGCTCGTCGGGAGCATCGGGTTCGCCGGTCCGCCGGATGCCAACGGTCATGTGCAGATTGGCTACGCGATCCTCAAGGACTACCGGGGCCAGGGCTTCGCCACGGAGTCGCTGGGCGGGCTCATCGACTGGGCCTTTGAGAGCACCGACGTCCAGCGCATCAGCGGCGAGACGTTCGCCGACATGCCTGTCTCCATCTCGGTCATGACCCGCAACGGCATGCAGCACGTCGGCGACGGCGTGGAGCCGGGCACCGTCCGGTACGAGATTACCCGGGCCGACTGGGAGGGATGACAGGCCGCTCATCTCACGAAGAGGTCCGCGTGCTTGAGGATCGGTACTCCGACCGTTTCTTCGGAGTCTTTTCGTGGTATGTCGCTCGGATGTTTCGCAAGTCCTTTCACGGGGTTCGAATCGAGCCGGCGTCGATCGATGTGCTCCGCGCCACCAACTCGCACGAGGGCCCCGTCATCGCTTTGGGGAATCACCCGGGGTGGTGGGACCCTCTCGTTGCGATGCTACTCAGTCGCGTGTACCTGCCGAGCCGCCCGATGCTCGCCGCGATGGACAGGTCTGAACTCGAACGATTCGGGATTCTGCGCCGCGTCGGAGTGTTTGGCATCGAACCGGACGAACCCGATTCACTGCCCGCTCAGGTCGACTTCCTGCGCACGCGTTTCGCGGAGCGTCCGAACGCGACATTCTGGATCACGCCGCAAGGCAGCTTCACCGACGTCCGCAGGTCGATCCGCCTTCGCCCCGGGGCCGCCGCGGTCGCATCTCGTTTGGATTCCAGCCCGCTGGTGATCGCCCTCGCGATGGACTACTGCTTCTGGAACGACCGCCGGCCGGAGTTGTGCATGCGAATCGTCACGGTGAAAGCGGATTCGCGATCGGGTGGACGACCGAGTACCACGGACTGGCAACGCGCGATGACCGACGCCATGCAGGCCAATCAGGACGCATTAACCGAGCGAGTTCTACGGAGAAACCCTGACGACTGGCAAGTGGTGCTCGCGTCGCGTCAGCATCGACAGACGAATCCCGTCTACGATCTGTGGCTGCGTTTGCGTGGTCGCTCGGGAGACCTCGGCGATGCCAGAAGCCGATCGACTCGCTGACCCGTGTTCCCTGATACGGAGTTGCCCTTGACGTGGTGGGATGGTCTGTCAATCGCCGG